>CAVKZS010000027.1:0-50365 GCA_963660925.1 Eubacterium sp. CAG:38
AGAATAACACAAATCAGGAGAGAGGTTAAGAAGTGTTTGCCTGATGTGGCCTATGATTTCCTGCTTTTAACGGAAAATCTCACATTTCGTAGTGTTCACTCTTATGGGTACAGTTTATTTTTTGCAAGGGGTCAGAATGGAAGTTTTATTGACAGGAAATACCACTTTTGTCACGCAGGAGTGGATCAACACGGCGTTTCCGGACGACCATGTGCTTACCACCCACACCAAGGGCGAGATGCTGCTGGATGCCCGCGTCAAGACGGTGATGCTGGACAGCAAGCAGCTGTTGGACCGGCTGAACCAGACCTATGAATTTGACCGCATCGTGTATTTTTCGGAGTATCTGCTGCCCCACAGCGCGCAGGAGGGCGAGTTGGACCGCCTGCGCCGGATGCTGCAGGAAAACCGCGACCGGGAGGTGCAGCTGCTCTATCTTTCGGGGCCGGAGGGAGTGCTGACGCCGCCTTCCAGCAAGTCGCTGCTGGCGCAGGCGGCGGAAAACCTCTGCCTGCACTACGCCCGCACCAGCAAAATTCAGGTCAAGGTGTTCAGCCTGCCCTACCTCTATGCGGTCTCCGCAGGCGGTGCGGCGGGCTTTGAGCCGTTGTTCCGGCAGATGGAAAGCGGCCGCGTCCATTTCGATGAGCAGGCCGAACAGCAGGTCTGTGCGCTCTGCGTCGAGGATCTGGCCGATCTGGTGGCCCGGGTGTTCGATACTTGGACCCCGGAGCCGGAGCATTTCATCGTGCCGGAGGTATTCGGGCTGCAGCACCGGGCCATCGGCGAAGCGTTGCAGAAGATCCAGCCCGGGCTGGAAGTGGAATACGGCACCGACACGGTGCAGATCTATCCGCCCGATGACAAGATCGTGCGGAAACGGTATGGATGGTTCCAGCGATACAGCCTGCTGGACGACCTGCCCGAGATCTACCGGGCGTGGAGCGAGCAGCAGGCCGCGAAAAAGACGGTGGCGCGCAAGCTGTGGGACCGGATGCGCCAAAGCGGGCGGATCCGGCGGCTGGTAGAGATCTTTGCCGCCGGTGCCTTGACGGAGTTTCTGGTGCAGATCACCCGAACCGATGCGCAGTTCCAGACCGTGGATTTCCGGCTGATGTACGTCATGCTGATCGGCACGATGTACGGCCTGAACGCAGGCGTGCTGGCGGCGATCCTCGCTTCCGTCTCGCTGGTGCTGGGCTATCTGCGGCAGGGAATGTCGCTGGTGCTGCTTTTTTACGAGCCGACCAACTGGCTGGCGTTCATCGTCTATTTCGTGGTGGGCGCGGCCTGTGGCTATGTCCAGCTGCGGAACACCGAAGCGGCCCGGTTCGTCCGGGAGGAAAACGACCTGCTGCGGGAACGGATCAAGTTCACCGAGCAGCTGTATCAGGATACCTTGGAAGATAAGCAGATGTTCCGCAAGCAGATCTTGGGCCGGCGGGACAGCTTTGGCAAAATTTATACCGTGACCCAGCAGTTGGATATGCTGCAGCCGCAGGAGATCTACCGAAAGACCGTGCAGGTGATGGAGGACATTCTGGAAAATCAGAGCCTTTCCATCTACCGGTTGGAAAAGAACCACGTCTTTGCCCGGCTGACGGCAGCCAGTGCCTCGCTGGAACAGGAGCTTCCCCGTTCCATTGAGATCGAGAAGAATCTTGACATCATGCGGGCCATCGAGCAGGAGGGAATGTGGGTCAACCGGGGCCTGATCCCGGGCCGGCCCATGTATGCCGCCGGCGTGCGGCAGAACGGCACCATCGTGGTCATCATCAGCCTGCGGAACGCCACCGACGAGCAGATGACCCTCTACTACCAGAACTTGTTCCGCATCCTCTGCGGTCTGGTGGAAACGGCCTTGGTGCGCGCCTTTGAGTACGAGGAAGCGGTGCAGGAGGCGCGGTATCTGCCGGGCACCTGCCTGCTCCGCCCGGAGTATTTCGCCGAGCAGCTCTCGGCGGCCTGCGTGCTGCAGGAAGACAAGATGGCGCGGCATCTGCTGCTCCGGGTGACCGGCAGCTTTGCCAACCAAGAAGAGATGAACCGGCAGCTGGAACGCTCCATCCGGAACAGCGATGTGGCTGGTATGGGCCCGGATCACGGTGTGTATCTGCTGCTGAATCAGGCGTCGGAGGACAACCTGCCCGTCCTGACCCGGCGAATGGCCGAAAACGGCGTCATGGTCACGTCGGTGCCGCTGGACGAACAGCTCCGGCTGGTGTCGGCGGCAAAGCAGGAGGGCAAAAATGAGTAACATCATCGGGCTGGTGCTGCTGGCGGTCCACCTGCTGGTCTGCCTTGGGGTCTGGCTGCTGGTGCGGTCGGGCACCCTGAAGGTCGAGGGCTACTTTTTCCCGATGATGGTGCTGGTACCGGTCTGGGGGCCGCTCTGCGTGCTGCTGCTCCACACCGAAAAAATCATCCACGGCGAAAACCTGCTGGGAGCTACGCTGGAAAAGCTACGGATCAACGAAGAGATCCACCGGAGCATTCTGGTGGAGGGCGGCGAGGATGCCGAGTCGGTCATCCCGCTGGAAGAAGCCCTGCTCGTGAACGACGCGGCCCAGAAACGGAAACTGATCCTCTCGGTGCTGACCGACGACCCGGCGGGCTATTACGACCTGCTGCAGCAGGCGCGTCTGAACGACGACAGCGAGGTGGTCCACTATGCGTCCACCGCGCTGGCCCAGATCTCGAAGGAAGCCGACCTGAAACTGCAGCAGATGGAGCAGAAATATGCCGCCGCGCCGGATGACCCGGAAGTGCTGGAAGAATACTGCGACTATCTGGAAGAATATGTGTCGTCCGGCTTCGTGCAGGGCAAGGCCGCGGAGATCCAGCGGAACCAGCTGGAGCAGCTGCTGAAAAAGCGGATCGGCGGGCACAAAAACTATACGCTGGGCTGTACATTGGCGGCGGTCCAGTTGGACCTTGGGGCGTATGACCGCGCGGCGGAGACGCTGGACGGCCTGATCGAACGCTGGCCCCAGCGCGAAACGCCGTGGCTGCTGCGTCTGCGCCGGGCCGCGGCCCTGCAGGATGGAGCCGCTGTGCAGGACATCCTGCGCCAGATCAACGAAAAAGAAGTCTATCTCAGCTCCAAAGGGCGCGAGACGATCCGCTTCTGGCGCGGCAAGGAGAACCAAACGTGATGAAAAACCGATTTTCGACCGCTTTGCAGCGGTTCCGCTGGCGGAAGCTGCTGCTGATCTGGGTGGTCTTTCTGCTGATCGCTGCCGTTCTGTTCGCAGAGCGCAGCGGCATCAATTATTCTTCCACCAACTTCAAGCTGGATTATCTCGACCGCACGCAGGTGATGCCGGCCAAGAATGCGATGTTCGGCCAGCCGACCACCTGTCTGCTGCTTTACGACGGCACCCAAGATGGCATCGACAGCGTGAAGGAGCAGTTCGACCAGATCTTTCTGGATATGAAGGTGAGCACCCGGGCGGTGGACGTCTCCGAAGTGGGCCAGTACGGTCTGCCGGAGTTCGAGAATTACAAAACGGTGGTCGTCCTGATGTCCAATCTGGATCTGCTGGGCAAAAAGCTGGTCAGCCTGCTCAACTGGGCACAGGACGGCGGCAATGTGCTTTTTGCTATGACGCCCATCAAGACCACGTACTTTGATGCGGTCTCCGCAAAGCTCGGCGTGGCGTCTGCCTCCGGGGAATACAAGATGGTGGAGAGCATCGTGCCGGATGCTGATTTCATGCTGGGCGGCGGGCAGCGGTACGAGTTCAGCGACCCGTTCGAGTCGGCGTTGGGCGTCAGCCTCCGGGAAGACGCGACCGTCTATGCCCGCACCGGCGACGAGGGCGTGCCGCTGGTCTGGGGCGTATCGCTCGGCTCCGGCCGGGTGGTGGTGGACAATATCGGCATTTACAATAAGGTGCTGCGGGGCGTGTATGCAGCGTCGTACAGCCTGCTCTGCGACGCCACGGTCTACCCGGTCATCAACGGCGCGGCATTTTATCTGGACGACTTTCCCTCGCCGGTGCCCGGCGGCGACGGCACTTATATCCGCCGGGATTACGGCATGAGCATCTCGGATTTCTATTCCCGGGTGTGGTGGCCGGATCTGGTCAAGCTGGCGCAGAAATACGGCATCCGCTTTACCGGTGTGATGATCGAAAACTATGAGGACGACACCCAGAGCGAACCCACCCGCCAGCCGGACACCCAGCAGTTCCGCTATTTCGGCAGTCTGCTGCTGCGGCAGGGCGGCGAAGTGGGCTTCCACGGCTACAACCATCAGCCGCTGGTGCTGCCGGATACCGATTACAAGGATCTTTACAGCTACCATCAGTGGCCGGATGAGGACGCCATCGTGGACGCGATGACCGAGCTGATGGCATTCCAGAAAGAAGTGCTGCCCCACACCGAGGGCACCGTCTATGTGCCGCCTTCCAACATCCTCTCGGCGGCGGGGCGGCGGATCCTCGGCAGCCGTCTGCCCCAGATCCGCACCATTGCCAGCACGTATTTTCCCGATGGCACCGACCTGCCCTATGTGCAGGAATTCGGTGTGGCGGAGGACGGCGTGGTGGAACAGCCCCGCATCGTCTCCGGCGGCATGGTGGGCGATACGTATATGCGGCTGGCCGCGATGAGCGAGCTGAATATGCACTTTGTCAGCACCCATTTTATGCACCCGGACGATCTGCTGGATGTAGACCGCGGTGCCGAAGAAGGCTGGGCCGTCTACAAAAATGGTCTTGAGGATTATCTCAAGTGGCTCACCGAAGCCGCACCGAATCTCCGGATGGAAACGGGCACCGAGTGCTCGGCCTCCATCCAGCGGTATGCTCAGCTGACGGTCTCGCTGGAGACCACCGAGACGGCGTGGACGCTGAATCTCGGCAACTTTGTGGACGAAGCGTGGCTGTTCTTCCGGGCCAACGAGGGCACGCCCGGCCGGGTGACCGGCGGCGAGCTGACCCACCTGACCGGAAACCTCTATCTGCTGAAAGCCGATGCTGCTACCGTCCGGATCGAACGGAAAGGGGCGTGATGCAGGATGAAGATCTGTCTGGTTCTCGAGGGATCTTACCCCTATGTCCACGGCGGCGTTTCCACTTGGATGCACGCCTATATTCAGGCCATGCCGGAGCAGGAGTTCGTCCTCTGGGTCATCGGCGCGAAAGCCGCCGACCGGGGCAAATTCGTCTACGACCTGCCGCCCAATGTCACCGAGGTGCAGGAAGTCTTTCTGGACGACGCACTCCGGCTCCACGGCGAGCGGACGCCCGTCCTCTTCTCGGACGAAGAACTGGCCGCCCTGCGGGAGCTGGTCCGGCTGGGAAAACCGGACTGGGACGTGCTGTTCCGGCTCTTCCACGACAAAAAAGTACACCCGCTTTCCTTCTTGCAGAGCCGGGAATTTATGAGCCTGTTCACCGAGATCTGTATGCAGGAGTACCCTTATGTAGCTTACGCCGACGCGTTCCACACCATGCGGTCGATGCTGCTGCCGGTACTCTATCTGCTGACGGGCAAGGTGCCCGAAGCCCAGATCTACCACGCCATTTCCACCGGCTACGGCGGCCTGCTGGCCTGCTTGGGCGGCAGCCTGAACCACGCGCCGGTGCTGCTGACCGAACACGGCATCTACACCCGTGAGCGGGAAGAAGAGATCATCCGGGCCGAGTGGGTGGTGCCCTCCTTCAAGAGCCGGTGGATCCGGTTTTTCTATATGCTGTCGGAGGAAATCTACCGCCGGGCATTCCGGGTCAGCAGCCTGTTCTACAACGCCCGCCGCACCCAGATCGAGATGGGCTGCTCGGGCGACAAGTGCATCGTCATCCCCAACGGCGTTCAGTACCAGCGGTTCTGCGACATCCCCCTCAAGGAGGAGGACGGCTGGGTGGACATCGGTGCCGTGGTGCGTCTGGCCCCCATCAAGGACATCAAAACCATGATCTATGCCTTTTTCGAGCTGGCCTCCCGGGTGCCGAATGTCCGGCTCCACATCATGGGCGGCGTGGACGACGAGGATTACGCACAGGAGTGCTACGCGCTGGTCAAACAGCTCAAGCTGGAAAATCTGCTCTTCACCGGCCGCGTAGACGTGGTGCAGTATATGCGCAAGCTGGATTTCACGATCCTGACCAGCATTTCCGAGGGCCAGCCGCTCTCGGTGCTGGAATCCATGGCGGCGCGGCGGCCCTGTGTGACCACCGAGGTGGGCTGCTGCCGGGAACTGCTGGAAGGCGCACCCGGCGACGACCTTGGCGTGGCAGGCTACTGTGTGCCGCCCATGTACCGGCAGGGCTTGGCCGACGCCATGGAGCGGATGTGCGCCAGCCGTGCCCGCCGGGAAGAGATGGGCCTCATCGGGCAGAAGCGGGTGGACCGCTATTACCACCACGAGCAGATGCTGGACCATTACCGCGAGATGTACAACGATACCATTGAAGCGTATCATCTGGAGTAAATAATGGCAGGAATTGGATTTGAACTGAAAAAACTGTTCCGGCGCAAGGGCCTGTTCGCCTCGCTGCGGGCTTACGGCTATGCGGGCGTGATCTGCACCGGCCCCATGCTGCTGGGCATCGCGCTCCAGATGGGAATCCTGCTGCTCTGCAGCTGGGCCGGAGCCGACCGCAGCCAGCAGGATCTGCTGGTCTGTATGATCACCTATACGCTTCTCTTTTCGCTGACTGTCACCAGCTTCTTTTCGATGCCGGTCACCCGGTATCTGGCCGATATGCTCTATGAGGAACAGGAGCAGACCATCCTGCCCTCGTTCTGGGGGTCCGGTACCCTGATGCTGGCGGGCGGCTGTGTGCTGTACGGTGTGTTTTTGCTCTTTTCGGGCGCAACGCTGCTGCAAGGGCTGCTCTGCCTCTGGCTTTTCGCCGAGATGATCCTGAACTGGAACGGCATGAGCTACCTGACCGCCATCAAGGATTATAAGGGAATCCTCTATTCCTTCCTCGCGGCCATCGTGCTGGCGTTCGGGATGGGGTATCTGCTGGTCTTCGTGCTGGGTGCCCCGGTGCTGGAAGGAATGCTCTTTGCCGTGGCGATGGGCTATGGTCTGATGATGGTCTGGGACGTGGTGCTGCTCTACCGGTATTTTCCCCAGAGCGGCGAAAGCCCGTGGACTTTCCTGCGGTGGGTGGATCGCTTCCTGCCGCTGGCCTTTACCGGCCTGTGCACCAACATCGGCTTGTTCTCCCACCTCGTCATCTGCTGGCTGGGGCCGGTGGGTGTGCAGGTGAAGGGCCTGTTCTACGGCGCACCCTATTACGACGTGCCCGCACTGATCGCCTTTCTGAGCATCCTTGTCACCAGCGTCAACTTCGTGGTGTCGGTGGAGGTCAACTTCTACCCGAAATACCGCGATTATTACAGCCTTTTCAATGACGGCGGCGTGGTCGGCGATATCGTGACCGCCGAGGAAGAGATGCTGGCCGTCCTCAGCCGGGAGCTGCGGTTCACGGCACTGAAACAGCTCTTCGTCACGGCGGCGGTCATCTCGCTGGAAAGCGTGCTGCTGGACCTGCTGCCGCTGGGCTTCAACGACCTGATGCACGGCTACTTCCGCACCTTGTGCGTGGGCTACGGCCTCTACGCCGTGGGCAACACCGTCCTGCTGATCCTGCTCTACTTCACCGATTACCTCGGGGCAGTGACAGCAGCGGCCGTGTTTGCTATCACCGCCAGCGGGCTGACGCTGCTGTCGATGTTCTTCAACACCGCCTTCTATGGGTACGGCTTCCTGATCGGGGCGGCGGTGTTCTATCTGGTGGCAGTGCTCCGGCTGGACGCCTTTACCGGCAATCTGCCCTACCGCATCCTTGGCAAACAGCCCATTGTGGCCGAGACCAAGACCGGTGCCTTTACCCGGCTGGGCCTGCTGCTGGAAAAGCAGACCGGCCCGGCGGCGCACACCGGTGCAAAACACGAAAAACAGCCCGGGCCAAAGCCGACCCGGAACACATAAAGAGGGGAGAAGAGAATGCAGGAAGAAAAATTGATCCCGCGCCGGACGGTGCTGGGGCTGGGTGTGGCACTGGCCGGCCTCTGCGCAGGCTGTGCGGTTCTGCCGGATGCGTCGTCCGGGGCCGAGTCGCAGGCTGCGTCGGAGGCGGCTTCTACAAGCCAGACCATCGAAAAAGAGCCGCTGTCCGACATCAACCAAGTCCATCTGCGGGACAACGATGAGCTCTACACGGTCTACGACGACAGCGGGATCGTGACCATGTACCTGACGGTCAGCCGGGGCAATGACTCGGAAAACACCAACCACAGCTGGGCGGATATCAATCACTATTCGGCATACGATTATGAGTATATGGGCGTGCCGCGGTATCAGGTCAACGCACTTTTGCAGGTGGGCGATGAAACCGGCCCCCTGCCGGGCGAAGTGGGGTACGATGTGCAGGCCCCCAACGCCACCGTCCAGATCCGCGGGCAATCCTCCAGCGAAAACGCTCAGAAAAACTACAAGATCAAGCTGAAAAAGAACAAAGGCAGCTGGCGGGGCCAGCGCACCATCGCCCTGAACAAGCACATGGGCGAAGGTCTGCGCTTCCGGAACAAGATGGCCTACGACCTCATCCGGGGCATCGACCAGATGATGGGTTTGCGGACCCAGTTCGTCCACCTCTACGTCAAGGATCTGACCGACAGTGCCAGCGGCGGGTTTGAGGACTATGGTCTTTATACGCAGGTGGAGCAGCTGAACAAGACTGCACTGCAGGCCCACGGGCTGGACAAGAACGGTCAGCTCTACAAGATCAACGAGTTCGAGTTCTACCGGTACGAGGATATCATCAAGCTTTCGACGGACCCGACCTACGATCAGACTGCGTTTGAACAGCGGCTTGAGATCAAGGGCAGCAGTGACCACACCAAGCTCATCGAGATGCTGGAAGTGCTCAACGACGACACCCAGTCGATGGACGATGTGCTCTTTGCGCACTACTTCGACCCGGAAAACATTGCCTACTGGATGGCGTTTCAGCTTCTGACCGGCAACACCGATACCCAGAGCCGGAATGTTTATCTGTACAGCCCGCAGAATTCCGACTGCTGGTATCTGCTGGACTGGGACAACGACGGTATGCTGATGCGGCGGGAAAACGAACTGCTGCAGAAATCGACCGGAAAAAGCTGGGAACGGGGCGTCAGCAACTACTGGGGCAACGTCCTCTTCCGCCGCTGCCTGCAGACCGAGAGCTTCCGCACCCTGCTGGATACCGCCATGGACGAACTCTATGACTACATGAGCCGGGAGAAGATCGAATCCATGACGGCCCACTACCGCGAAGTCACCGAGCCGTATCTCTGGCGGATGCCAGATCAGATGTATCTGCCGCTCACCCGTGCGGGGTACGAGGTCGTGATCGCAAGCCTCTGGCCGGAAATTCAGGAAAACCACTCCTATTACCGCGAAAGCTACCTCCACCCGATGCCCTTCTACATCGGCGTGCCGGAGTCCGACAACGGCCAGCTGCTCATCCGCTGGGATGTCTCCTACGACTTCGACGCGGACGACATCTTCTACACCGTGGAGGTCGCCCGGGACTATGCGTTCCAGAAGGTGATCTTCCGGCAGGCAAACATCGTTCTGCCGCAGGTCCAGATGGAGCAGCCCTCGGCCGGACAATATTTCGTCCGGGTGCGGGCCGTGAACACCTCGGGTTACACGCAGGATGCCTTCGACTACTATGTGACCGACGCGGGCAAGAATTACGGCATAAAATGCTTCTACATCCAGCCGGACGGCAGCGTGACGGAGGATACCTATGAGGAATGAGGGCGAACACTACCGCCACGAGCTGAAGTACCTGATCTCCTACGCAGACAAGGCGGAGCTGGCCGTGCGGATGGCCCCGGTGCTTCAGCTGGACCCCCACGCGCAGGACGGCGGGTACTTCATCCGCAGCCTCTACTTCGACGATTACTGGAATTCGGCCTACGAAGAAAAGGACGCCGGTGTGCTGCTGCGCAAGAAGTACCGCATCCGGATCTACAACTGCAGCGACCGGAGCATCAAGCTGGAACGAAAGAAAAAATACGGCAGCTGGATCTACAAAGAATCGGCCAGCCTGACCCGGGAAGAGTTCGACGCGATCCTCGCCGGAGACTACGGCTTTCTGCTCCACAGCCCCCAGAGCCTCTGTCAGGAGTTTTACACCGAGTGCATCTGCAATGTGCTGCGCCCGCGGGTGATCGTGGATTACGACCGGGAGCCGTGGATCTTGGACGCCGGAACGGTGCGGGTCACCTTCGATTCCGACGTCCGGGCGGCGGTGGGCAGCTGGGATATCTTCGATCCGTCTCTGCCGACCCTGCCGGTGCTGGAACCGGGCAAGCTGGTGATGGAAGTCAAGTTCACCGAGTTCCTGCCCCAGATCGTCCGGAACCTGTTGCCGCCCCGTGCGCAGGAGCTGACGGCGGTCTCGAAGTACGTCCTCTGCTGCGACAAGACGGCCTATCAGCACGGCTTTGAATACTGGAAGGAAACCTGAGCGAAAGGAATTACAGAGCGTATGAGCACAAAAGACTTTATTAAAAAATCCGTCCTGAACGCCTTTACCCAGTACGACGCCCCCAAACTGGGCGTGGCACTGGCGACGGCGTTGATCATGGGCGTCCTGATCTATCTGGTCTACCGGCATTTCTACACCGGTGTTGTTTACTCCCGCAGCTTTGCGGTGACGCTGGTGGGTATGTGCGTCCTGACCTGTATGGTGACATTGGCCATCAGCACCAACGTCGTCATCTCCCTTGGTATGGTGGGTGCGCTGTCCATCGTCCGCTTCCGCACCGCCATCAAAGACCCCATGGACCTGCTGTATCTGTTCTGGTCTATCACCACGGGCATTACGACGGGCGCGAATATGTTTGCGCTGGCGTTGGTTTCAGCACTGGTGATGTTCGTCATGATCGTGGCGTTCTACCACTGGCAGGCCAACGGCAAGGTGTACATTGCAGTCATCCACTACACCGGCACGGAGGCCGGTGACGACATCGTGCGGGCCTTTGGCCGGAACAAGTTCTTCGTCAAGTCCAAGACCATGCGGGGCGACAAGACCGAGATGGCCGTGGAAGTGTTCTGCAAAAATCAGGATATGTCCTTCACCGACCGCATTCAGGCCGTGGCCGGTGTGCAGGATGTGACGCTGATCCAGTACAATGGCGAATACCACGGTTAAAATCCGCTGCGCAATGGCAGCAGCGGTCTGCCTGCTGGCGGGGGTGATGATGTTCCGTATGACTGAGACGAAAACCTACCGGGCGGATGATTCTGCCTTTGCCAATGCGATGATCGGCTATGCGCCGATGACCGACAACCCCGAAGCCGACGGCGCGACGCTCCGGTATCTGGAACTGACGTGGCGCGAAGTGGAGCCGGAAGAGGGCGTCTACGCATGGGATGCCATCGAGGAAAAATACGGTCTGGCCTCGCTGCGGGCGCAGGGCGTCCATCTGGTGCTCCGCTTTATCTGCGACACCCCGAAAAAGGAATCCCATCTTGACATCCCGGACTGGCTGTACGCCCAGACCGGAAACGGCAGCTGGTACGATACCTCCTATGGCAGAGGCTACTCGCCGGATTACGCCGACGAGGTGTTCCGTGCCGCACACCACCGGGTGATCGCGGCACTGGCCGAGCACTTTGACCGGGACGGCTTTGCGGCTTATGTGGAGCTGGGAAGCCTCGGGCACTGGGGCGAGTGGCACATCAAGAGCGGCGAGGGCCTTGTCTCCATGCCCGGCGAAGCCATCCGGGATGAATACGAAGCCGACTACACCCAGAACTTCGCCAACGCAAAGCTTTTGATGCGCCGTCCTTTCCGGTCGGCCGCAGCCGACCATCTGGGCCTGTACAACGACATGACCGGGCAAGAGAAGGATACCGACGAGTGGCTGGGCTGGATCGAATTGGGCGGCTGGTACGGCGACGAGCCGGACGCACTGACGGCGATGCCGGATTTCTGGCAGACGGCCCCCGTGGGCGGCGAGTTCACCAGTGCGCTGAGCATGGAGGAAATGCTCCAGACCAACCTGCCCCGGACGCTGGAACTGATTCAAAAATCCCACATGAGCTTCATCGGCCCCAAGGTCGCGGAGCAGAAATTCCACAAAGGGTACCGCGACGTGTTGAAAAGTCTGGGCTACCGGCTCCGGGTGACCCAGCTGGAACTGACCCGCACCGGCGAGGGGGCCAGCGTGACCCTGACCCTCGCCAACGACGGCGCGGCCCCCTTCTACTGGGATTGGGATGTCAATCTCTATCTCGAAAACCGCAAAGGGCAGACGCAGGAGACCTGCCGCCTGCCCTTGCACCTGCCCGACCTTCTGCCGGGCGAAGAACAGACTGTGACCGTCCAGCTGAACGATGTGAGCAGCCTGTACAGCTTGTGGAGCGGCCACAGCCTGACCCTTGGCATCGTGGACCCCATGACCGGCCGCGACGCCGTCCGTTTTGCGATGAAAACCCCCACCCGCAATGGCCGTGCCGTGCTGGTGGGGTGATGGAGGGAAGAACCGTGAGGTATACGCTGAAACTTTTTGACACGCCGCTTCTGGTGTTCGATGCAGATATGAACAGCGCAGATGTGAATCTCCGGATCGAAATGATCTGCGAGGAAAACCGGAAGCTCTTGCCTCTGAATCTGAGTGTTTCCGAAGAGGGTCTGGAACGCTGGCTGCGGCATCGGACCATCCCGAAAAATCGGGCCTATGTGGATGCGCTGCTCTCCAAAGTCGGCCTTTCACTGAACCGCCCGCTTGGGATCATTGCAGTCTGCAAGGGGCTTTCTCTCAATGATTGCTATTGGGTGGATGCAGAAGGGTCCGGTGATACGTTTGCAAAAGTGAACCTCTATGACAATCGGTTCAGCCAAGTGCTGGCGGCGATCGCGTTTACCGGTTACGGCAGCCGCATCCGGACTTCGCTGGCTTCCTGCCCGGAATTTTCGACCAACGGAATGCTGCCGAAATGCTGGCGGCGGATGGGCGGAAAGATCTATCTCTACAAGGGCGGAACCTTTGGCTTCAGCAATACCGGCTTTGAACCCTACTCGGAGCTGTATGCCTATCAGGTCGCGCAGGCGATGGGCGTGAATGCGATTCCCTATACACTGACCAAAGACCTGAAAAAGACGCTTTGTTCCAAGTGCGAGCTGTTCACCAGCAAGGACTATTCGTATCTGCCCGTCGGCCAGTTGGTTCCGCGCGGAGGAATGAATGCAGTCTGGGAATATTACCGGACACTGGGGCAGCCTTTTGTGGATGCACTGGAAGATATGCTGGTGTTTGACGCGGTGATCTGCAACACGGACCGTCACTATGGGAATTTCGGTGTATTGGTGGACAACCACACAAACAAGATCGCAGCACCGGCACCATTGTTTGACCACGGCAACGCGCTGTTCAGTCTGGGCGGGCCGGATCTCTGGGACGATCAAGAGGCCTTTGATGCGTATGCAAAGACACTGCTTCCGCTGGCTTATGACGATTTCTTTGCGGAAGCGGGAAAGGTGATGCAGCCGCGGCATCGGGCGATGCTGCACAAGCTGGCAAATTTCCGCTTTGACCGGCGGGCGACCCGCTACAACCTGCCGTCAGACCGCCTGAACAAGATCGAAGCGGAAGTAAAACGGCGGGTACGGCTTCTGCTGGATGCGAAAAAATACTGATAACAAGAAAAGAGGAGAAAACATGGGCCCATGGTATTACGAGGTCGTCGGTTTTGACGGCGATTATGTCAACCTGCGCCGGACGGACATTGAGAGCGACGAGCTGAACCCGGTGGCACTGGCTCTGCTGCCGCCCGAGATCGAAGTCGGCAGCAAGATCAAGTGTGAGTATTTCCAGTATGAGATTATCGGCTGAACGGCCAGAAATAAAAAACACAAATCTGGACAAAAACAGGCACCCGCAGCGTGGTTCAACTCCACCGCGGATGCCTCTTTGCATCCTCAAAAGTGAATGAACTGGAGAGAAAAATGACCGCCCTGACAAGGGCGGTCATTTTTGCGGAATGGGAGAATTGTTGCTTATCCTGAAGGGGAAGATAATTTCTCAGCGGAGTTCCTGCTTTGCGTGGATCTGTTCTTCCAGATGCAGGCTCTTTTCGATGGGGGCATAGACTGCCATCGCTGCCAGCAGATTGGGAACCCATAGGCCGGTTATCGCCGGGCCGACCAGCCAGCCGGTGCAGCAGGCGGTCAGGCCGTTTTGCGAGAAAGAATGTTCAGCCATACGAAGCTCCTTTGCATTTTTATCCAGTATAACACAAAAGCAGCCGGCATTCTTCTTGAAGCGGAGCGGCATTTTCGGGCCGGCGCTTGAAAATGATAATAAGGTATATTATTTTATAAGAGAAGAAACAGGAGAAGGAGGAATCCGCTTGCATACGCTGTTGATCGTGGACGATGAGGAGATCGAGCGCGAGGGAATGGCACAGTATTGCTCCACATGGCGCGGCTCGTCACACGGCCCATCCATACCCTGAGCGAGGCGGTGCAGACCGTGGACCAGCAGAAAGGCAATTTTGCCGCCGCCCGCGCAATGCTGCCCGCAGACCCGGCGGCGGATGAGATCGGCACCCTGACCCTCATCGTCCACAACACCGGTGCGCCCATCGCTGCTGCAAGTCCTCTTATCCGCACCGCAGTGGGAGTCCTCCCGGTAGTGCGTTCAGGAGGTCGGC
Source organism: Eubacterium sp. CAG:38 (assembly GCA_963660925.1). GTDB lineage: Bacteria > Bacillota > Clostridia > Oscillospirales > Ruminococcaceae > Faecalibacterium. The sequence continues at coordinate 14,681 of CAVKZS010000027.1, forward strand.
AACCGCGGGCTAAGCAACAGTCCACTGGACTGATTGCTTGCCTTGCTGCGCAAGGCCGCCCTGTTCAAGTCCTCTTATCCGCACAAAAAAACTCAGCACAATGTACTGAGTTTTTCAAGTGCGGATAAGAGGACTTGAACCTCCACCGAGTTGCCCCGATTAGAACCTGAATCTAACGCGTCTGCCAATTCCGCCATATCCGCATATTCTGTTTTTGTTCGGGCCGTTCGGCTCGGAACGTTAGTTATTATACCATGGATATCGGGAAAGTCAAGCACTTTTTCCGAATTTCTTTGAACAAATTTTCGGCGGAAATTTGTCTACTCCGTACAGGGCAAAAGGGGCGAAAAATTCCGGAAAGTATGGTACAATAAAAGTCACGCCCGGCAGACACGATGCCGGAGCAAACCAAAACGGAATGAGGGAACCGGAATGTTCAACGTGTTGATTTTTATCCTTGGTGCGGGCATCATGTTTGCGATGTCCATCCGCAGCATGATGCGGCGCAAAAAGCTGCAGAAAACGGGCGAGCGGGTCGCGGCCCGGGTCACCGGCGTGGTTCAGGGCAGAGAGGGCGACGCCTATGTGCTGGAATTTGAGACGGCGGGCGGCAGCCACAAGCTGCACTACCCCAAAACACCAAAGGGCAAGGGCTTTGCCATCGGCTCCACGGTGAATCTGCTGTACGACCCCGAGGACCCGGAAAAAATGTACGTCGAGGGCGACAAAGCGGTGCTGGGTGCTGAGGTGATGTATGCGGTTCTCGGCGTTCTGCTGCTGGCATTGATGGTCAGCTTTACGCAGTGGTAAGGGGGTGCAGAGGATGAAACTCGAACATTTTGGGATGGCAGAGCCGGGCGACTGCCGGGTGGTGTTTACGGCCGATGCCGCTGAGCTGGAACAGGCGATCGCGGCGGAACAGGCCGCAGAAAATGCTCCGCAGGAGGAAGAAGATCTGCTGACGGCGGCAGTCAACCGTGCGATTCTCGAGGGCTTCTCGCCGCTGTACGGCCAGCTGATGGCCGAGCACAAGCTGGTGCCGGTGACCGACCCGGACTTTGAGCTTCTGGCGGTCAACCGGGCCGAAGGCTTCCGGGCAGGGGCACAGTTCTTTGCCCTGCCGCCGCTGGAGCTGGGCCGGTATACCGGCTTTACCCAGCCCATCCAGCCCCGGCCCATCCGCCCGCTAACGGTGGAATTGGAGATCAATCGGAATCACGGCGACGAGGACCGTGCCGCCGACGCAAAGGGCAAACAGGCTTTGCGGCAGAAGGTGACGCAGGAGATCTACGCCCAACGCTGCCAGCAGGCAAAACAATTGGCCGAACAGGAATTGATCTTCCAGCTGGGCGCAGAGGTCACCGGTCCGCTGCCGAAGCAGCTGGTGGCAGGAAATTACTTTGCCGAACAGCGGCGGTTCAACCTCCGGATGCAGGCCAACGGCGTCAACTTTGACCAGTACCTCAAGGTGCAGAACCAGACCGTCGAGGAGTTCCGCGCCATGCTCCACGCGCAGGCGGAGCAGAAGCTCCGGAGCCGTCTGGGGCTGCTTCTGGTGGCCGACAAAGAGGGCTTCGGACCGACCGAGGCCGAAGTCGCCGCAGAGCTTGCGAACTGGAACGATAAAGTATATGGGGAGCATACCTTCCCGACCAACGACGAGCGCAAAGTGCGCCAGAATCTTGCCACCAGCCGCGCCGCTGCATTCGTCATCGCCCACTCCACCCTCACCCCGCCGCCGGAACAGCCGGTCATGGTGGAGCAGGGCCTTATTTAAACGCATACAAACAAGAACCCCGGAGGGCAGAAGTGCTCTCCGGGGTTCTGTCATCTTATGGAAAAAATCAGGGGAGATCTCAAGTCTCCACGCCCTCGAACTGGCTGTTGTAGAGCTTGGCGTAGAAGCCGCCTTTGGCCAGCAGGTCGTCATGGTTGCCCTGCTCGACGATGTGGCCGTCCTTCATCACGAGGATCACGTCGGCCTCGCGGATGGTGGACAGGCGGTGGGCCACGATGAAACTGGTGCGGCCCTTCATCATCTGGGCGAATGCCGCCTGAATCCGGACTTCGGTGCGGGTGTCGATGGAGGACGTTGCCTCATCGAGGATCAGCATCGGGGGCAGGCAGAGCATGACGCGGGCGATGCAGAGCAGCTGCTTCTGGCCCTGACTGATGTTGCCGCCGTCCTCGGCGATCACCGTGTCATACCCGTTGGGCAGACGGCGGATGAAGCTGTGGGCGTGGGCGGCTTTGGCCGCGGCAATGATCTCTTCCTCGGTGGCATCCGGCTTGCCGTAAGCGATGTTCTCCCGGATGGTGCCGGCGCGGAGCCAAGTGTCCTGAAGCACCATGCCGTAGCTGCCGCGCAGGGAAGCACGGGTCACATCCCGGATATCGGTGCCGGAGACCTTGATGCTGCCGCCGTTCACGTCATAGAACCGCATCAGCAGGTTGATGAGGGTGGTCTTGCCGCATCCGGTGGGACCGACGATGGCGATGCGCTGGCCGGGTTTGACGTCCAGCGACAGACCCTCGATCAGCGGGCGGTCGGGCAGGTAGCGGAAGGAGACGTTCTCGATCTGGACATGGCCGTCCGGCACCAGCTGGGCGGCATGGTCGGCCTCGGGGATCTGGTCCTCGGCGTCCAGCAGCTCAAAGACGCGGGCGGCGCAGGCCAGTGCGTTCTGCAGCTCGGTGACAACGCCCGAGATCTCGTTGAAGGGTTTGGTGTACTGGTTGGCATAGCTGAGGAAGATGCTCAGCTGGCCGATGGTGATGCCGCCGCGCACGGCGTAGACCGCACCCACCAGACCGACGCCGGCATACACGATGTTGTTGACGAAGCGGGTGGCGGGGTTGGTAATGCTGGAGAAGAAGATGGCTTTCAGGCTGACGTCCTGCAGGCGGGTGTTCACCTCGTCGAAGGACTCGAGGCTCTCGGCCTCGTGGCCGAAGGCTTGCACGACCTTCTGGCCCTCGATCATCTCATTGACCAGTGCGGTCTGCTCGCCGCGCACGCGGGTCTGGCTCTGGAAATAGCCGTAGCTCCGCTTGGCGATGAAGCTGGCCACCACAAGGCTCAGCGGGGTGATGCAGACCACCACCAGCGTGATGGGAACATTCTGGCTCAGCATGAACAGCAGGGTGCCGAAGATGGTCAGCAGGCCGGAGAACAGCTGGGTGAAGCCCATCAGCAGGCCGTCGGCGAAGGTGTCCACATCGGCGATCATCCGGCTGACGATGTCGCCGGAGGGGTGGCTGTCCAGATAGGACAGGGGAAGAGACTGGATCTTCCGCAGGGCGGCGTTCCGCAGGTCACGGCTGACCGAGAAGGTGATCCGGTTGTTGCAGACGCTCAGCAGCCACTGCGCAAAGGCGGCGACCACGGCGATGACCAAGATGCGGACGATGATCTTCAGCACCGAAGCCATCTGGACGTTGCCGGACCCCAGCATATAGTCGATGGCATTGCCGCAGAGGATCGGGATATACAGCTGGGCGGCCACGCTGACGGCGGCCACGATCAGGCTGCAGATGACAAAGAAACTGTACGGTTTGATGCGGCCCAGAACCCGGCGGAGGGTCGCGTTGCGCTGTTCGGGCGTCAGCTTGGATTTTGCTTTTGCACTCATTGCTCCGCATCCCCTTTCTTGAACTGGCTGGCGTAGATCTCCTGATAGACCGGGCAGTCCTGCAGCAGTTCGCTGTGGGTGCCAAGGCCCACCATCTTGCCGTCGTCCAGCACCACGATCTGGTCGGCGTGCTGGAGGCTGGCGGCGCGCTGGCTGACGATGAACACGGTCAGATCGCCGGGCAGAGCCGCCAGAGCCTTGCGCAGGGCGGCGTCGGTGGCGTAGTCCAGAGCCGACGCGCTGTCGTCGAGTATCAGGATCTGCGGCTTGCCGACCAGCGCACGGGCGATGGTCAGACGCTGCTTCTGGCCGCCGGAGAGGTTCCGGCCGCCCTGCTCCACCGGCTCATCCAAGCCGAGGGGCTTGCCGCGGACGAACTCGGCAGCCTGCGCCGTTTCCAGCGCGGCCCACAGCTCGTCGTCCGAGGCGTTCTTGTTGCCCCAGAGCAGGTTCGAGCGGATGGTGCCGCCGAAGAGCTGGGCTTTCTGCATGACGACGCTGACCACGCCGCGCAGATCCTCGCGGGGGTAATTCCGGGCCGGACGGCCGAGGATCTCCACGCTGCCCTCAGTGGCATCGTAGAAGCGGGGGATCAGGCTGATGAGGCTGGATTTGCCCGAACCGGTGCCGCCGATGACGCCGATGGTCTGGCCCCGCTTGGCGGTGAAGCTGATGTCGCTCAGGCTGGGCGCACCGGCACCGGCGTAGGTCAGGGAAACATGGTCGAAGCGGACGGCGTCGCCGGACTTGTCGGCCGGGACTTCGCCCAGAACTTCTTTCGGGAACTCCATGCCGGGCTTGGTGTCCAGAATGGCCTGCACACGGCCCACGCAGGCCAGAGCCTTGCTGACCTGCACGATCAGGTTGGCCAGCTTGACCAGCTCAACGAGGATCTGGTTCATATAGTTGACCAGCGCGATCACATCGCCGGAAGCCATGCCGCCGACGTTGATCTGGAGGCCGCCGACGTAGAGGATGGCGACGATGGCGATGTTGATAATGACATAGGTGAGGGGGTTCATCAGGGCGGAGATGTGGCCGACGTGGAGCTGCATCTGGGTCAGCAGGGCGTTGGCGTCCTCAAAGCGGTCGATCTCGCTCTGCTCCTTGTCGAAAGCGCGGACCACGCGGACGCCGGTCAGATTCTCGCGGGTCAGGCCGAGAACGCGGTCCAGCCGGTTCTGCACGGTCTTGTACAGCGGGCGGGTGATGACCATGATGCCGAACACCACCACCGACAGCAGCGGGATGGCGACCACAAAGATCAGCGCGGCCTTGACGTTGACGGTAAAGGCCATGATCATGGCACCGAACACGACGAAGGGGCTGCGGAGGAACAACCGCAGGAAGAGGTTCAGGCCGCTCTGAACCTGATTCAGGTCGCTGGTCATGCGGGTGATGAGGGTGCTGGTGCCGAGGGTATCCATCTCGGTGAAGCTGAGTTTCTGGATGTGCTCAAACAGCGCGTGGCGCAGGGCAGTGGAGTAACCCACCGACGCCTTGGCTGCAAAGTACTGTGCCGTCAGGCTGCAGGCCAGACCGATCATCGCCAGCAGCAGCAGGATGCCGCACCGGACCAGAATGTAGTGGAAATCGTGTGCTGCGATGCCCACATTGACGATGTCGGCCATGACGAGGGGCACGAACAGGTCAAAGGTGGCTTCGAGCATTTTGAACAGCGGCGCGAGGATGCTCTCGCGCTTATAGCCGCTCAGGTAGCCGAGCATTTTGTTCAAGCGAAATTCTCCCTTTCTTTTTCACGTTCACGGAAACGTTTCAGAATTTGATGCTTCCTTATTATAACGCGAATGAGGCAAAATTGCTATTGGATTGTCAAAGTTTTCGTGCGCCGGTCAGCAGATCGGCCAGCGAGACCACGGTGCGGCCGTTTTTGCCGGTGACGGTCTCGGCGTGGAGCAGAGAACTGAGCACGCTTTCCTCGGTGCACTCGGCCACGGCCCGGAACAGCGGATTGATGGCGTCGTCGTGCAGCATCGTCATGGGGAGAAGAGCATGGTCTGCGTAGTGGGGCACCCGGTTGGCGGTGGTGAAGGCCAGTACGATCTCGCCGCTGCCGTTGCCGCAGGCTGACCCCGTGCGGGAAAGGCCCACGATCGCCCGGCGGCAGAGCCGTTTCAGCTGCCGTTCGCTGAGAGGGATGTCGGTGGCAATCACCGTGATGATGGAACCCTTATCCTCGTGGGGCGGGATGCGCTCGTCCAGCATGGTATGGATGGGTTTGCCCGCGATCACCAGATCGTCGAAGGTCGCATGGTTCGAGAGCACCAGCGTGCCGATGGTGTAAGTTCTGCCGTCCAGCTCCACCAGCCGGGACACCGACCCGATGCCGCCTTTCAGCCCGTGGCAGCGCATTCCCCGCCCGGCACCGACCGCACCCTCGGCAAAGTCAGCTTTGCAGTTGGTCAGCGCGTCGAAAACATTTTGCTCGGTGACGTGCAGGCCCCGGATGTCGTTCAGGGTGCTGTCGTTGCACTCGCAGACCACCGGGTTGACGCTGCCGGTGGTCTCGCAGATGTCGGGGTTCCGGGCCAGCATATATTTTACCAGCGCGGTCTCGGCGGTGCCGACGCTCAGCGTATTGGTGAAGAGGATGGGCGTTTCGATCGTACCCAGTTCCTCGATCTGGACAAGGCCGGTGGTCTTGCCGAAGCCGTTGATAACGTGGCAGGCCGCCAGCACTTTGTCGTGGAACAAATCGCCCGGGTGGGGCAGCAGAGCCGTCACGCCGGTCTGGATGTTCCCGTCCGCTAAGGTGCAATGCCCGACTGTCACGCCCGGCACGTCGCTGATCTTGTTCCGTGCCCCGTGCGGCAGCCGCCCGATGGTCAGATTCCATTTTGCGTCGATTCCCATAAAAAGGCTCCTTTCAAAAAACACCCCGGCGGAAAAGCCGCCGGGGTGCAGTGCTCTTATTTCCCCTCGTGCGGGACACGCTGGATAGTGCCGAGGTCGTAGGGGGTGTTCTGGTAGACGTAGTAGTTCAGCCAGTTCTCATACAGCAGGTGGGCGTGGGCGCGCCAGCGGAAGAGGGGCGGCTTGGACGGGTCGTCGTTTGGATAGTAGTTCTTGGGGACGGCGATCGGCAGGCCCTTGCCGACGTCCCGCTTGTACTCGGCGTCCAGCGTGTATTTGTCGTACTCGGGGTGGCCCATCACGAAGATCTGACGGCCATTCTCGGTGCTCATCAGGAAGGGGCCGGCCTCGTCGCTCTCGGCAAGGATGCGGAGGGCGGTGCAGTTCTGGATGTCGGCCCGGCTGCTCCCGGTGTGGCGGCTGTGAGGGGCGTAGAACACCTCGTCGAAGCCGCGCACCAGCGGGTTCGAAGGCCGGACGACCTTGTGCTCGAACACGCCGAACATCTTCTGGGGCAGGCTCTCTTTCCGGACGCCGTAGTGGTAGTACAGGCCGGCCTGCGCGCCCCAGCAGACGTGCAGGGTGGAGTAAACGTTGGTTTCGCTGAAATCCATGATCTCGCACAATTCGGGCCAGTAATCCACCTGCTCAAAATCCATCGTCTCCACCGGCGCACCGGTGATGATCATGCCGTCGTAGCGGTTGTGCTTCACCTCGTCGAAGGTCTTATAGAACGCTTCCAGATGAGCCGCAGAAACATGGGTCGCAGCATGGCTGGCCGTCTGGAGCAGGGTCATGTGGACCTGCAGCGGCGTGTTGGCCAGCAGCCGGGCGATCTGCGTCTCGGTGGCGATCTTGGTCGGCATCAGGTTGAGGATCAGGATCTCCAGCGGGCGGATGTGCTGGGCGGCGGCCCGCTCCCGGTGCATGACAAAGACGTTTTCTTCGTACAGCGCGTCGTAGGCGGGCAGAGTCTTTGGGATGATGAGAGGCATGGTGGAAAACTCCTGTCTGAAAGATTTTTGCCAAAAGCTCCCCTCAGTCGGGAAGCCTTAGAGGAATCTTTTAAATCTGGTCGAGTGCCTGTGCGATGTCGGCGATCAGGTCCTCACTGCTCTCGAGGCCGCAGCTCATCCGGACCAGCTCGGCGGGCACGCCGGCGGCTTTCAGCTGCTCGTCGTTCATCTGGCGGTGGGTGCTGGAGGCCGGGTTCAGGCAGCAGGTGCGGGCATCGGCCACATGGGTCTCGATGGCGGCCAGCTTGAGGGCCTTCATGAAGGTGCTGGCGGCTTCGCGGCCACCGGCCAGACCGAAGGAGACGACGCCGCAGCTGCCGTTGGGCAGATACTTCTGGGCCAGTGCGTGGTACGGGCTGGACTCCAGACCGCAGTAGTTGACATAGGCGACCTTCGGGTGGGCCTCGAGGAACTTGGCCACCGCCATGCCGTTCTCGCAGTGACGCTGCATCCGGACATGGAGGCTCTCAAGGCCGAGGTTGAGCATGAAGGCACCGGTGGCCGACTGCACCGAGCCGAAATCGCGCATCAGCTGGGCGGTGGCCTTGGTGATGAAGGCACCCTCGTTGCCGAACCGCTCGGCGTAGGTGATGCCGTGGTAGCTTTCGTCGGGGGTGCACAGGCCCGGGAACTTGTCGGCGTGGGCCATCCAGTCGAACTTGCCGCTGTCCACGATGGCACCGCCGACCACCGCGCCGTGGCCGTCCATGTACTTGGTGGTGGAGTGGGTCACGATGTCGGCACCCCACTCAAAGGGGCGGCAGTTGACCGGGGTGGGGAAGGTGTTGTCCACGATCAGCGGCACGCCGTGGGCGTGGGCGGCCTTGGCAAACTTCTCAATGTCCAGCACGGTCAGGGCCGGATTTGCGATGGTCTCGCCAAAGACAGCCTTGGTGTTGGGCTGGAAGGCCGCGTTCAGCTCTTCCTCAGAGCAGAGCGGATCCACGAAGGTGGCGGTGACGCCCATCTTGGCCATGGTGACCGAGATCAGGTTGAAGGTGCCGCCGTAGATGGTGCTGGAGGCCACGATGTGGTCGCCGGCATTGCAGATGTTGAACAGTGCGAAGAAATTCGCAGCCTGCCCGCTGGAGGTCAGCATAGCAGCAGTGCCGCCTTCCAGCTCGCAGATCTTTTTGGCCACCATATCGCAGGTGGGGTTCTGCAGGCGGGAATAGAAGTAGCCGTCGGCCTCGAGGTCGAACAGCTTGCCCATGTCCTCGCTGGTGGCATACTTGAAGGTGGTGGACTGGATGATGGGGATCTGGCGGGGTTCGCCGTTGCCGGGGGTGTAGCCGCCCTGCACGCAGATGGTATCACGGTTCATGCAACATACTCCTTTACTTGGTTGATCGGAATAGCACAATTCCCCGCCGGAGACAAGCCTCGGCGGGGAATTGAAACGTTAAATTCTTTTCCCGCCGAAGCGGTAAATATTACTTGCGCAGCCGCTTATCACTCTTGGTCGCCCAGAGGGTGCCAACGGACTGGAACGCCTGCACCAGCAGGATCAGCAGCACGACACAGACGATCATGATGTTGGTCTGATAGCGGTAGTAGCCATAGGAGATGGCGACCTTACCCAGACCGCCGCCGCCGATGGCACCCGACATGGCCGAATAGCCCAGAATGGTGGTCAGGGCGGTGGTCATGCTGGAAATAAGGCCCGGCAGACACTCGGGGATCATGACCTTGGTGATGATCTGGAACGGCGTTGCGCCCATGCTCTGGGCGGCTTCGATCACGCCCTCGTCCAGCTCGCGCAGGCTGGTCTCCACCAGACGTGCCACGAAGGGGAAGGCCGCGCAGACCAGCGGCACGATGGTCGCCTTGGTGCCGACCGTGGTGCCCACGATGGCGCGGGACAGCGGGAAGACGCAGATCATCAGGATCAGGAAGGGGATGCTGCGCAGGATGTTGATGATGATGTTCAGCAGGTGCATCAGCCAGCTGGGGAGCGGCAGAACGCCGTCCTTGTCGCCGGCCACCAGCAGAACGCCCAGCGGCAGGCCGATCACCAGCGAGAACGCCGTGGAAAGCAGGGTGACGTAGAAGGTCTCCCAGACGGCAAAGCCGTAATCTGCAATGGTCATTCGCCGGTCACCTCCTCTACGGTCACGCCCGGCTGAGCGCGCATATAAGCAGCCGCCTGCTTTGCCTGCTCGATCTCCTTGGGAAGCTTAAGCAGCATACTGCCGTAGCACTGGCCGCTCAGGTCGCGGGTGTCCGCGCTGAGAACGCTGACCAGAATGCCCTTTTCGGCGGCAAGGCTCGCCACCAGCGGCTTGGCCGTGGACGAACCGTTAAAGGTAACACGCACAACGTGATCGTCGGGTGCAAAGCTCGAGAGGTCCCGCGCTGCGCTGCCGCCGTTGGGGGCGACCAGACGCTTGGCAGCGGCCGTCTTGGGATTTGCAAAGATCTGGCGCACCTCGCCTTCCTCCACGACCACACCGCCGTCCAGAATGGCAACATGGTCGCAGATCTCCTCCACGACGCTCATCTGGTGGGTGATGACCACCACGGTGATGCCAAGCTTGCGGTTGATGTCCTTGATGAGGGTCAGGATGGAGTGGGTGGTGTTGGGATCCAGCGCACTGGTGGCCTCGTCGCAGAGCAGAACCTTGGGGTTCGTGGCCAGTGCGCGGGCAATGGCAATGCGCTGCTTCTGGCCGCCGGACAGCTGGGCGGGGTAGGCGTTGGCCTTATCGGGCAGGCCCACCATCTCCAGCAGCTCCTTGGCTCGCTTCTCGGCGTCGGCTTTCTTGACGCCGGCCAGCTCCATCGGGAAGCAGATGTTCTTCAGGCAGCTGCGCTGCATCAGCAGGTTGAACTGCTGGAAGATCATGGTGATCTCCCGGCGGCGTTCGCGCAGCTGGGCGGGGTTCAGGGTCTCCATGGCGGTGCCGTCAATGACGACGCTGCCCTCGGTGGGCCGCTCCAACAGATTGATGCAGCGCACCAGCGTGGATTTGCCGGCACCCGACATACCGATGATGCCGTAGATCGACCCGTCCGGAATGGTCAGGTTGATATCGCTCAGCGCGTTCACGGCACCGTCCTTCATCTGGAAGGTCTTGGAAAGGTGTTTGATCTCGATCACGGAAATGCTCCTTAGTTAAGCCTTCCCCTCGAGGGGAAGGTGGATTGCTGCATCGCAGCAAGACGGATGAGGTGGAATCAGCCCTCAATGGGTGCGAGGCTGTCCTGCTTGCCGCCGTAGATGCCCATGGGCTCGACATGGATGCCGGCGACGGTGACGAGGTGAGTGCCCTTCTCCTCGTTGAAGTTGTCCAGATACGGCTGATGCTGGAAGTAGTTGGTATCGACCTGACCATCCTCAACCACGGTGTTGGGGATCACATAGTCGTCGTACTCCTGAATGTCCAGCGTGATGCCCTTGGCAGCAAGGATCTCCTTGCAGACTTCCAGAACCTCGCAGTGGGGAGCCGGGGTAGCGGCGCAGCTGACGGTCTCGCCGTTCAGTGCATCGTAGTCGATGTCGGGATCATAGCCGTCAGTGGGGTTCTCAACAACGGAAACAACCGCACCCTTGTAGTTCTCGACCATGAAGTCCTTGACCTGCTGGCTTTCCAGAGCAGCGACCAGAGCCTTGATCTTCGGCTCCTCCTCGTTGCCCTCCTTGCAGACCAGAACGTTGACGTAAGCAGAGGTGCCGTCCTCCATAGCCAGCGCGTCGGTCATGGGGTCCAGACCAGCGGAGATGGCGTAGTTGGAGTTGATGACGGCGTAATCCTCATCCTGCAGGACGTTGGGGACCTGAGCGGCCTCGACCTCGTCGATGGAGACGTTCAGGGGGTTCTCCTCAATGTCGTTCTTGGTGGCGGTGATGCCGGCGTCAGCCTTCAGCTTGAAGAAGCCATTCTTCTCCAGCAGGGTCAGGGCGCGGGCCTCGTTGGTGGTGTCGTTGGGGACAGCGACCGAGATCTTATCCAGCTTGGCGGCTGCAGAAGAAGCAGCTTCGCTGGATGCAGCAGCGGAAGAAGCCGTGCTGCTTGCAGTGGAAGAAGAACCACCGCAGGCGGTCAGGGCAGCGGCAGCAGCGGCCACACCGGTAACTTTCAGAAAATCACGACGAGTAATCATAATCTTTTTCCCTCTCTACTTGTTTTGAATGAAATTGCTTTTTCGCGCTGTGCGGCAACTCCCGCACCTGTGCGCGTCCGGAAGAAATAAAAAAGCTTCCGTCCTCACCGGGCAACGCCCTGCAAGGACGGAAGCGTGATTCTTCCGTGGTACCACCTTGTTTTGCTGCATCCTTGCGGACAACAGCCTCAAAGCTGCGGCGCGGCAATTCAGACACCTGCGCTTACAGCCGGACGCTTTAACGGGCGCACCCGTCGCAGACTTAGAACTCTTGCTCCTCGTCCGCGCAGCTCCGAGACCATTTTCAGTTCCCTGTTTCCTGCCCTTTTCCACCGGCCGGGCTCTCTGGAAGGATCAATGCGAAAACCTACTCTTCTCTTCACAGCCATTTTTGTGATATTGGCTTTATTCTAACCAACTTGATAGGCTTTGTCAACAGGGAAAACGCAAAAAAATCAAATTGTAACTTTTTGACGCGGTTTTAGCCCTTGGCGGCCAGCCGGATCAGCCGGGTGCCGGGGGTCATGTTCAGCTTGAAGAAGGCTTTCTTTTCGCCGATGGAGACGTCCAGCTTGGTCTCGCTTCCGTCCTCGTTGACCAGCATCAGGTCGTAGTTCTCCACCACTTCCTTCGGCAGCTCGATGGAGGCATCTACCTGTCCGTACATCAGCCGGGCATCGGAGTGGCTGAGGATCTGGGTCTCACCGCAGAGCTTGCAGATCTGCTTTTCGGTGGTGTCGGGGTAGTAGAAACCGACGGTCAGCACCTGCATCCCGTTGCTGAGGGTGCCGGTGTGGATGGTCAGGCCCGAGAAGTTGGCAAAGGCATCCTTGACCTCGGCCAGCTGCACATCGCCGGGTTTCCATGCAGCGGAAGCTCCCTCCTTGCCGCAGACGGGACAGAGGGTGATGGTCTCCACGGTGCCGTCGGTAGTCCGGTGCTGGAAGGTGGTGTCGATGCAGGTGGTCTTGAGCTCGGTCTCGTAACGCCACTCGTGCTTGCAGTCTTCCTGCGAGCCGCCGGGCTCTGCCGCAAAGCCGGAAACAGCACCTCCGGCCAGAATGCAGGCGGACAGGCCCAGCATGGCAAGGGTTTTCAGTGCGGTAGTTCTCATAGCGGTTCCTTTCTCCCTTTCCGAACAAAGGGCGGCACGGTTGAATTTGGACACAATTGCCCGATATCGCGCCGTTTTTCTGCCAATATTATACCATTTGGAGGGAATCGCTGTCAACGGAAGACACCGCTTGCAAGGAAATATCACAAATGTTATACTGGATTTGATCTTATCCTTAAAGGAGATGCTGAAAGCGATGACAAACACCGAAAAAACGATCATGGAGCAGCTTGAAACGCGGCGCACCTACCGCCGGTTCGAGCAGAAAGCGGTGCCCCAGAATGTCGTGGACAACATTGTGGAGGCCGTCCGGCTGTCGTCCAGCGGGGCCAACCGGCAGGCCGTCCGGCTGGTGGTGGTTCAAAGCCCCGAAATGGTGGCGAAGGTCCAGCCGCTGGTCAAGTGGGCGGCGGCTCTTCCGCCGGAGCAGGGCCAGCCCAAACCGGACGAAGTCCCTATTTTATATGTAGCCGTTTTACAGGATACCTCGGTCTCGGGTGACCTGAATACCGATACCGGCATCGCGCTGGCCAATATGACTATGGCGGCGTGGGCGTCCGGTGTCGGCAGCTGCATCATGGGAGCCATCAATAAACCCGCCCTGACCGAGCTGCTGGACATCGCTGAGCCGGAAAAGCTGGCCTTCATGGTCGCCTTCGGCTACCCGACCCATGAATCCCACATCGTGCCGCTGACCGCCGAAACCGGCAAGAAATATTATCTGGACGCCCGCCGCGACTACTGCGTGCCGAAATACAGCAAAGAGGAGATCTCGAGAAGCGTATAAATGAATATATTCACGCATTTTGGCCCGCTCTCTGCATAATTGTTCTCAATTCGGTTTCAATTTTACGGAATTATTGCACAACACTTGACTTTTGAATTTGTACAACATATACTAAGTTCACTCTTCGGATTTGCGATGAATCGCATCGCACCGGGGAATGCAAGATTATACAGTTCATGAGGAGTGTTTGAATATGAAAAAGATTACGCGTCGCAGCTTTCTGGCTGCTGCCGGCCTGAGCGTTGCTGCTCTGGCCCTGACCGCCTGCGGTGGCTCTTCTTCCAGCACCGCTTCTTCCGTTGCCAGCAGCGCAGCTGCTTCCAGCGAGGCCGCTTCTTCCAGCGCAGCTGCCGCTGAGCTGACCACCGTTGAGGCTGGCAAGCTGACCATGGCAACCAACGCCGCCTTCCCTCCGTATGAGATGACCACCGATGCCGGCGACTTCGAGGGCATCGACGTTGAGACCGCTCAGGCCATTGCCGACAAGCTGGGCCTCGAGCTGCAGATCGACGACATGGATTTTGACGCAGCACTGCTGAGCGTCCAGCAGGGCAAGGCCGATATCGTCATGGCTGGCGTCACCGTCACCGACGAGCGCAAGAACGTCATGGACTTCTCCGACAGCTACGCTACCGGCATCCAGTCCATCATCGTTCCCGAGGGTTCTGACATTGCTTCTCCCGACGATCTGGCCGGCAAGAAGATCGGCACCCAGCGCGGCACCACCGGCTACATCTACTGCTCCGACGACTTCGGCGATGACGCCGTGGTCGCATACGACAACGGTCTGACCGCTGTGCAGGCTCTGAACAATGGTCAGGTGGATGCTGTCGTCATCGACAACGCCCCCGCCAAGGAGTTCGTCGCTGCCAACCCCGGTCTGGTCATTCTGGACACCAGCTACGCCGAGGAGGATTACGCCATCGGCATGGCAAAGGGCAACACCGCTCTGGAAGATGCCATCAATGCCGCTCTCGAGGAGCTGACTGCTGACGGCACCCTGCAGTCCATCGTGGACAAGTACATCGTTGCTGAATAAGCAGCACACTGCTTCCGCAGAATGGGGAGGCGTCCCGCTGGGGCTCCTCCCCTTTTTTGGAAAAAACAGGTTACAAAATTCTAACAAAATCAGAAAGCGAGGATGCGAATGGCCGCACAATACGAAATGCTGAGCGAGCTGCTGAAAAGCGGGACCAAGCTCGACTTCGGACAGGATCTTTTCCTCAAGTTTTATCAGGCATTTATCCTGAAAGACCGCTGGCTCCAGTACATTGAAGGCGTCGGCACCACCCTGCTGGTCACTGCCATTGCACTGGCCATGGGCGTGGTTCTGGGCAGCGTGGTCGCTCTGGTGCGTGTTGCCCACGACCAGCAGCGTCCCGGCCGCAAGAACCCGGTGCTGGGCTTCTTCAATGCCATCTGCCAAGTCTATACTACCATCATCCGCGGCACGCCTATGATGGTCCAGCTGCTCATCATGAGCATGGTCATCTTTTCCAACAGCCGCAACTTCACCATGGTCGGTGCGCTGGCTCTGGGCATCAACTCGGGCGCGTATGTGTCCGAGATCATCCGCGGCGGCCTGATGGCCGTCGATCCCGGCCAGATGGAGGCCGGCCGCAGCCTCGGCCTGAACTATATGACCACCATGGTGGTCATCATTATCCCGCAGGCCATCCGCGCGGTGCTGCCGGCACTGGGCAACGAGTTCATCATCCTGCTCAAGGATACCTCCCTGATCACCGTCATTGGCGGCAAGGAGCTGCTGTATGCGGCGCAGGGCATCATGAACCGTACCTACGAGGCAATGTTCCCCCTGTGCGGCGTTGCGTTGATCTATCTGATCCTCGTCATGCTGTTCACATGGCTGCTGGGTAAATTTGAGAGGAGGCTGGCACAAAGTGACCGATAAGATTCTGGAAGTCCGCGGTCTGACCAAGACCTACGGCGGCGACAAAAAGCCGGGCGCAAAACAGCCCACCCCCACCCTTGATGTTCTCAAGGGCATCGACATCGACATCTACCGCGGCGACGTGGTTTGCCTGATCGGACCTTCCGGCTGCGGCAAGTCCACCTTCCTGCGCTGCCTGAACCGGCTGGAGATCCCCACCGGCGGCTCCATCAAGTTTGAGGGCACCGAGGTGGACGAAGCCCACATTGATGCCGTGCGCCAGAAGATGGGCATGGTGTTCCAGCACTTCAACCTCTTCCCCCACCTGACCGTCAAGCGGAACCTATGCCTCGCCCCTGAGCTGCTCAAGCTCAAGAATAAGGAAGAAGCCTCCAAGCGCGCCGACGAGCTGCTGGCCCGTGTCGGCCTGTCCGATAAGGCCGATGCCTACCCCAAGAGCTTGTCCGGCGGCCAGCAGCAGCGCATCGCCATTGCCCGCGCACTGGCCATGGACCCGGACGTGATCCTCTTCGACGAGCCGACCAGTGCCCTCGACCCCGAGATGGTCGGCGAGGTTCTGGAACTGATGAAGGAGCTGGCCCACACCGGCATCACCATGCTGGTCGTTACCCATGAGATGGGCTTTGCCCGCGAAGTCTCCAACCGCGTCATCTTCATTGACGAAGGCCGCATCGTGGAGGACGAGCCCCCGCAGGAGCTCTTCTCCAACCCCAAGCATCCCCGCCTGCAGGCCTTCCTGTCCAAGATGCTGTAAACAAAAGAAATCCGATAAGATACAACAAAACCCGCCTCGGGGTTCCGGTCAAGCCGGCCTGAGGCGGGTTTTCTGTGTCTTATCGTGTTTTACAGATTGCTGCTGTTGGGGTCAGAGCCGTTCTCCTGCTCACTGGAATAGAGCATCATCAGGTGGTTTGCGCTGGTTTCCAGCTGGCTCTTGGCCTGACGAAGGGCGGCTTCTTCGGTCTCGTTCATCTTTTCGGGCTTATCCTTGCGCAGGCAGCGGCGGAGGTTGGCGAGGTCAGATTTGATCTGGTTCTTCTCGTCCTTGTCCAGTTCTTTCTTGCACTTGGAGAGGGCTTCATCGACCTTGTAGGCCAGCACTTCGGCCTGATTGTGGAGGTCGAGCCGCTCTTTGCGGCGGCTGTCCTCGGCTTCATAGGCGGCGGCGTCGGCCATGGCGCGCTGGATCTCGTTCTCCGAGAGGTTGGTGCTACCGGTGATGGTGATGTTCTGTTCCCGTCCGGTGCCGAGATCCTTGGCTGAGACCTTGACCACGCCGTTCACGTCGATGTCGAAGGTGACCTCGATCTGCGGCTTGGACGAGAAGCTGGCCCGGATGCCAGTGAGCTTGAACTTGCCGAGGGACTTGTTGTCCCGGGCAAAATGCCGCTCGCCCTGCAGGACATTGATCTCGACGCTGGTCTGCATGGGCCGCGCGGTGGTGAAAATCTGGCTCTTCCGGGTGGGGATCATGCTGTTGCGGGTGATAAGCGGGGTAGCCACGCCGCCCACCGTTTCGATGGAAAGGGTCAAGGGGGTCACGTCCATTAGGACGAGGCCCTGCGCGGCTGCACCGGTGGCACCGGCCAGCTTGCCGCCGCCCTGAAGCAGGCCGCCCTGCACGGCCGCACCCATGGCGACGCATTCGTCGGGGTTCAGGCTGTGGCTGGGCTCTTTGCCGAGCAGTTCCTTGACTTGCCGCTCTACGGCGGGCATCCGGGTGCTGCCGCCCACCAGCAGGACTTTTCCCAGCTGGCTGGCCGAGATGCCGGCATCCCGCAGGGCGTTCTGCACCGGCTGAACGGTCCGGGCCAGCAGATCGCCGGTCATCATCTCGAACTGGGGCCGGGTGATGGCGAGGTCGAGGTGGTGCGGGCCGTCCTTGCCGACTGCAATGAAGGGCAGGTTCAGCTGTGCAGACGGTGCGCTGGACAGCTCTTTCTTAGCTTTTTCGGCTTCCTCTTTCAGGCGGCCCATGGCGGCGGGGTCGCGGGTGAGGTCGATCCGGTCGGATTTCTTGAACTCGGCCACGGCGTATTCCACGATCCGCTGGTCAAAGTCGTCGCCGCCCAGATTGGTATCGCCGCCGGTGGCCAGCACCGTGAAGGTGCCGTCCTCGATCTCGATGATGGAGACATCGAAGGTGCCGCCGCCGAGGTCGTAGACGAGGATCTTCTGGGGAGCTTCGTTGTCAAGGCCGTAGGCGACTGCTGCCGCCGTCGGCTCGTTGATGATGCGCAGGACGTTTAGGCCCGCGATCCGGCCCGCATCCTGCGTGGCCTTGCGCTGGCTGTCATCGAAGTAGGCGGGCACCGTGATGACGGCCTCGGTGACCGGCTCGCCCAGATAGCTCTCGGCATCCCGGCGGATCTTGGTCAGGATCATCGCGCTGATCTCCTGCGGGGTCAGATCCTTGCCGTCGATATGGACGCGGTAATCGGTTCCCATGTGCCGCTTGATGCTGGAAACGGTGCGGCCCGAATTGGTGGCGATCTGACGCTTGGCGGCACCGCCCACCAGACGTTCACCGTCCTTGGTGAAGGCCACGACGCTGGGTGTGGTGCGTTCGCCCTCTGCGTTGGTGATGACGACGGGCTTGCCGCCCTCCACGACCGCTACGCAGGAGTTGGTGGTGCCAAGGTCGATTCCGATTACTTTGCTCATACAGGTTGTCCTCTCTTCTTGTGCGACGCGCAGTTTATTCCTGGAATATCTTAGCGGTTCCGTATGACGATTTTTTAGAACAATTGTAAAGAAACTGTGTTTTTCGCCGCCGTTCAGGGTTTCGGCGGTTCCAGAAGGGACTGCAGTTCGGTTTCGGTCTCGTCCAGCCACGGCTTTGCGTCCATGTCGCCCTCCCGGAGCCGGATCTGGAAGCCCTGCCGCGCCTCAGCGAGCTGGGCGATGGCGGCGGACTTGGAGACGAACTTCGTTTCACACTGGGCGATCCGGAGGCGGATCTGGGGCGTATAGGAGATGTCGGGCGTCCGGGCCGCGGCAGACTGGGCCTTGCGGTAATAGAGCAGGGCCGCGCCCCGGCCCTTGCCGCTGTTCATGCAGTCGTCGCCCAGCGCGATCAGGGCCAGCACGTCACCGGCTTCGGCGGCTTTTTTCCAGAGCCGCCGGGCCTGTGTGACGCTCTTCCGGACACCGCGGCCGGTGTAGAGCAGCTCGCCCAGCAGGGCCAGACCCTCGGCCCGGCCTTGGGTGGCGGCATCCTCGAAGTATTTGGCGGCTTCGGCCCAGTTGTCCTCCTGCGCGGCTTTCCGGCCGGCGGTCAGCTCGGCTTCGCCCGGCTCGTCGCTGTCCCGGCTGGCCCGGAGCAGGCCGTTGAGCAGGGAGACATCCAGCGTGGCCGAATCGGTCCACGGGTTGATGACGATGCCGTCAATGCCATCGGTGTCCAGTGCGCGGGTCATGGCGTCCAGCATCAGCATCTCGGTCATGGGGCAGATAGCGGTGCTGCGCTCGGCTTCGGCGGCGTCCAGCGAGACAAACAGGGGCAGATAGCTCTTGCCCTTGTTGGTGCGGAGGAGCCAGAGCGGGAGATTTTTCGCCTTGTCCGCCGGGACGGGATGCTCGGCCCACAGCGCGGGTTTGGCCTGCGGGTCCGGAGAGGCCTGCAGCGGGACCAGCACCCGGGTGTCCAGTTCCAGCGCGTAGTTCAGTGCGTTCATCAGGGTCCAGAAGCTTTCCTCGTTCTGCGCACGGTAGAGGGCGGACACAGCCTGCTCCACGGCGGGGCAGCCGGTGTCCAGCGGGCCGTACACGGCGTTGTCGTTCCGCTTCCGGCGGGAACCGGCAGGCCGGAACCGCATCTTTACCCCAGAATCGTTTGCCATTGCGTTCACCTCGAAAAAAGAGTTCAAAACGGCTCAGCTCCGCTTTTTCGGCAGCGGAAGCCCCAGCACGAAGGCGATGCCGATGGCCAGAGCCACCGCGATCTTGAAGGTGCTGATGCCGTTGGAAAGTGCCAGAGCGTTGTCGCCCTGAATGAAATAGTAGGCGGTGTAGTAGATGCCGGCACCGGGCACCAGCGGGAAGATGCCGCTGAGCAGGAAGATGGTGACCGGTGTTTTTAAAAAGATGGCGCAGATCCGCGCCAGAAGGGTCAAAGGGATGACGGCCAGCAGGCTGGCCGCGAAGGGCTCCAGCCCACCCAGCACTGCGATCTCATAGACCAGCCAGCCCACCGCACCCACAAGGGCGCAGAAGGGCAGGGTCTTGCGGGGGCAGGCGAAGAGGACGGCAAAACTCAAGGTGCCCAGCCCCGCCAGAAAGAACTGGGCGGCCAGCTGGCCGATCTGGGCGTTGGTGAGTGTCATCATGCGACCGTCACCCCCGTCAGGAGCCGATACAGGCTCAGCACGAAACCGGTGCCGATGGCGATGCTGGCTGCAATGAGCAGCGCGTCGATCATCCGGATGGTGCCCGATAAGTAGTCTTTCTGGACGAAATCCCGGATCCCCATGGTAAAGGCGATGCCGGGCGTCAGGATCATCAGCGTGCCGATGATGGCGTGGCTGGCCCCGACCTGCAGCAGGCTGCACCCGAAGATGCAGAGCAGGGTGATGAGGGCGGCGGTGGAGATGGTCTTGAAGCCGCCGGAGATGCTGTGCCGGTCACAGAGAAGCAGGTATCCGCTGGCAGCAAGACCGGCTGCTGCCGCTACCAGCCCGGAGCGAAGGGTGCCGCCGAAAATCAGCGCAAAGCAGAATGCGCCCGACATCCCGGCCAGCAGCTGCACCCGCCCCTTGGGAAAGGGAATGCGCTGAGCCTGCGCGAGACGGGCTTCGGCCTCATCCAGCGAGACGCCGCCGGCCGCGATCTGGCGGGACAGCTCGTTGACGGCGGCGACCCGGCCCAGATGGGTGGTGCGCACCGGCACGTTCCGCACTTCGCTGATCTCAGCGGTGCCGGCCGAGGCGAAGATGCCGTTGGTCAGGACGTAGACGTGGAACTCCCGCAGGTGGAAACTCCGGGCCATGATCTCCATGGTCTGCTCCACCCGGAACACCTCGGCACCGTTCTGCAGCAGGGTCTCGCCGGCGGCCATGATGAAATCCATGATCCGCCGACGCTGTTCTTCATCGGGATGCAGGGTACCGCTCATCGGTTTCCTCCTCGCCGCGGCTTTTTCTTCCGCACAGTGTAGCCGAAGGTGCCCAGCTTTTTGCCGAGGGCAAGGTATTCGCCGTGGCTGTAGACGATCAGTCTGGCCTTGTCGAGGCAGAGTTTGCCGTTTTCGTCCAGCAGGCTTTCATCCACGTCGCAGGCGACGACCTCGGCGAGGAAAAGATCATGGCTGCCCAGCGGGATGACCTGCGTGACCCTGCACTCCAGGTTGACCGGGCTTTCCTCGAGGATGGGGCAGCTGGTCAGGACCGAGCCGGGGGCCGCATGGAGCCTGCAGGCCGCAAACTTATCGTTGTCGCGGCCGCTCTTGACACCGCACCAATCCACGGCCCGGACAAGGGATTCGGTGGGCAGGTTGATGGCAAACTGCCCGCTTTCCTTGATAAGATGGTGGCTGAACCGCTCGGGGCGGACGCTGATGGACACCATGCTGGGCTGGGTGCAGATGGTGCCGGTCCAGCCGATGGTGATAAGGTTGGGCTTGTCCAGCCCGCCGCAGGAGACGAGAACCGGCGGTTCCGGGTTCAGCAGGGTGCTGCCTTTCCAGCTCTGTTTGCTCATCCGTGATACTTCCTTTCATAGGGGGCCCAAGTGCGCTCGCTGATGATGTAGCGCGGACGGGCTTTGGTTTCCATATAGATCTTGCCGATATATTCGCCGATGACGCCCAGACAGACCAGCTGCACGCCGCCCACAAAGCAGACGATGCAGATGGTGGAGGCCCAGCCAGCCACCGCGCTGCCGAGGCAGGCCTGCACGATGGCCCAGATCACGCCGATGAAGCTGATAAGGCTGACCACCACGCCCGCGCCGGTGATAAGGCGGATGGGCTTGTTGGACAGGCTGGTGATGCCGTCAAAGGCGAGGGCCAGCATCTTGCTCAGCGGGTAGTGGCTCTCACCGGCCAGCCGCTCGTGCCGCTCGTAGGTGACGACTTCGCTCTGGAAGCCCACCAGCGGCACCATGCCGCGCAGGAAGATGTTGACCTCTTTGTAATCGGAAAAGCTTTCCAGCACCCGGGTGCTGATGAGCCGGTAATCGGCATGGTTGAACACGATGTCGGCACCCAGCGCGTTCATCAGGTGGTAGAAGCCCTCGGCGGTGAACCGCTTGAAGAAGGTGTCGGTGTCCCGGCGGCTGCGCACGCCGTAGACCACCTCGGCCCCGTCGAGATACTTGCGCACCATCTCGTCCATGGCGTTGATGTCGTCCTGCCCATCGCAGTCGATGGAGATGGTGATGTCGCAGCTGCCGCTGGCAAGAGCTTCCATCAATCCGGCCAGCACTGCGTTCTGATGGCCGCGGTTCCGGCTCTGGGAGATGCCGATGAAGTGCTCGTCCTGTTTGGCAAAGCCCGAGATCAGCTCCCAAGTCTTGTCCTTGGAGCCGTCGTTGACAAAGAGCACCCGGCTCTTTTCACTGATAAGTCCTTGGCCGGTGAGGTCATGGATCTTTTGCAGGAACATCGGGGCCGTGATGGGAAGCACCTGCTCTTCGTTGTAGCAGGGGATCACGATCCAGAGAATCGGTTTTGGCATGATAGGAAACTCCTTTATAGGATAGTTTTTTTCAACTCTTCCGGTTCCAGCAGTTTAAAACTGTTCCGGTAGATGTCCAGCAGACGCTCTTTCTGCATCAGGCTCAGCTCCCGGCTGAGGGCACTGCGGTCGCAGTTGAGGTAATCCGCCAGCTGGATGCGGGAGAAGGGGATGGTGAAGGTCAGGCTGGAATGCTGCTCGGCCTCACTGAGCAGATAGGCGCAGATCTTGGCCCGCAGGCTCTTGAGCACCAGCAGGTCCACCCGGCGGGAGAGCAGAAAATATTTGTCGCTGATGGTCCGCACGAGGTTCTGCAGCACCCGCTGCCGGGCCGGGCTGCCGTCCGAGAGGAGCAGCCGCTCGTAGGGGATCAGCAGCACCTCGCAGCTCTGCGCCGCAAACACACTGACCGGGCTGGACAGGCTCGAGCCTCCCAGCACGTCGCCGAACACGCCGCCCGGCCCCATGTGGGTGATGGGGACCCGTGCACCGCCCGGTGCCGGACGGTAGGCCTCGATCCTGCCGGCCAGCACGACCCCCACCCGGCGGGTGGGTTCGCCGGCCTGCACAAGGGTCTCGCCCTTGCCGTAGGTGCGCACCACCGCGCCCAGATCGCTGAGCAGCGGGGCCAGTGCTTCGGCACGGATGCCCTCGAAAAGCGATGTTGTTTGTAACAGCGGAAGATAGTTTTCCATAGCTACTCCATGAGGTTTTCCCCGGGCCCTCACTGCCCCTCTACAATTTCGTTGCCTGCGCAACGGCATTTTTTCTCTCATTATAGTAAACTTGAGCCCGTAAAGCAAATAGTTTTTGCAAATTTTTGCTCCGACCGGGGCAAAAAAGAGGAAAGGACGAGTTCAATGAAGAAAAAACTGCTTTCTCTGCTGCTCTCGGTGGCACTGATGATGAGCGTTCTGGCCTGCGGCGCATCGGCCAAGACGCCCTCCACCACCGTCCGCATTGCGGGTCTGAAAGGCCCCACCACCATGGGTCTGGTCAATCTGCTGGATATGGAAAAGAAGGGCACCGCATCCCTCAACTACGATCTCCAGCTCTACGGCGCAGCTGACGAGATCGTGCCCAAGCTCATCAAGGGCGAGCTGGACATGGCTGCCATCCCCGCAAACCTTGCTGCCACCCTGTACCAGAAGACCAACGGCGGCATTCAGGTCATGGCCGTCAACACGCTGGGCGTGCTCTATGTCGTTGAAAAGGGCGACACCGTCCACAGCTTTGCCGACCTGAAGGGCCGCACCATCCTCTCCACCGGCAAGGGCACCACCCCCGAGTACGTTCTGCGCTACCTGCTCAAGAAGAACGGCCTTGACCCCGATAAGGACGTGAAGATCGAGTATTACAGCGAGGCTTCCGAGGTCACCGCACAGATGGCCGCCACCAAGAAGGACGCCATCGCCGTTCTGCCCCAGCCCTACGTCACCGCCGCTCAGATCCAAGACAGCTCCCTGCGGGTTGTCCTCGACTTGACCAAGGAGTGGAACAAGGTCTGCGACACCCAGCTCATCACCGGTGTCACCGTGGTCCGCAAGGCTTACGCCGAGGAGCACCCCGAGGTCGTCACCGCATTCCTGAACGACTACAAGAAGAGTGTGGACGCTGCCAACAACGACATCGACGGCACCGCATCCCTCTGCGAGCAGGTGGGTGTGGTCGCCAAGGCTGCCATCGCAAAGAAGGCTCTGCCCAAGTGCAACATCGTCTGCCGCACCGGGGACGAGATGCAGAAGGACGTTTCTGCTTACCTGCAGGTGCTCTACGATGCTTCTCCCGCTGCCGTCGGCGGCAAACTGCCCGACAGCAATTTCTACTGGACCAAGCCCACCACGACCCAGAAGGTCACCAAGGCCGTCCAGAAGTGGTTCCAGTCCTGATCTCAGAAACGCAGCACAAGAAAGCGCGGAGGCTCCGCGCTTTCTTTTTGCATTCCGGGCAGGGATATGGTATCTTAA
This sequence comes from Eubacterium sp. CAG:38, assembly GCA_963660925.1. GTDB lineage: Bacteria > Bacillota > Clostridia > Oscillospirales > Ruminococcaceae > Faecalibacterium. Next base: position 38,761 of record CAVKZS010000027.1, read on the forward strand.
AGGTACGCGAAGGGGGAAATGGGATGAAAAAACAAAAAAAGAGCCGCAAAAAGCAGCTCATTTCGGTGCTCTTCTGGCTGGCGGTCTGGCAGGCTGCAGCCATGGCCATCGGGCAGGAAGTCTTTCTGGTGTCGCCGATTCAGGCGTTGGCGACCCTGATCGAGCTTCTGCCGCAGGCCGAGTTTTGGCAGCGGGTGGCGTTCAGCACCGGGCGCATCCTGCTGGGCTTTGCGCTGGGGGCTGTCAGCAGCGTGCTGCTGGCCGTCGCCGCCGAAAAATCCGACTGGGTGGAGGCGTTGCTCTCGCCGGTGATGCAGCTGGTCAAGGCCACGCCGGTGGCCAGCTTCATCATCCTCGCGCTGGTCTGGGTCAGCGGGTCGTCGCTGTCGGTGCTCATCAGCTTTCTGATGGTGCTGCCGATGCTGTACGGGGCCGTCCGCACCGGCATCGAGGAAGTGGACACCCAGCTGCTCGAGATGGCGAAAGTGTTCCGCCTGCCGTGGGGCAAGCGGCTGCGGGCCATCTGGCTCCCGGCGGTGCTGCCGGCCTTCCGGCAGGGATGCAGCGTGGCCCTCGGCATCTGCTGGAAGAGCGGCGTCGCGGCCGAAGTCATCGGCCTGCCGGACGGCAGCATCGGCGACGCGCTCTACCGGGCCAAGATCACCCTCTCCACCGGGGAGCTGTTCGCGTGGACCTTCGTCATCATCGTCCTGAGCGCGGCGTTTGAAAAGCTCTTCCTCGCGCTTTTGGACAAGGCCGTGGCGAAAGTTCTGGGCGAGGAGGTGTCTGCAAAATGAACAAACTGGAAATCAAAAGCCTTTCTAAACAGTTCGGAGAGAAAATTCTCTTTAAAGATCTCAGCCTGACCGTGGACCGCCCGATGATCTTATGGGCGTCCAGCGGATGGGGCAAGACCACTCTGCTCCGTATCCTGATGGGGCTGGAAACGCCCACCGGCGGCACCGTATCCGGCGTGGGCCGGGTAGGAGCGGTCTTTCAGGAAGACCGGCTCTGCCCTCAGCTCACCGCAGTCCAGAACGTAGAATTGGTTCTGGAAAATACAAAAACGGACTACAAACAGCAAATTGAAACGGAGTTTCAACAGCTTGGATTCGACGAAGCAGCTCTGAACCTGCCGGCCCGGAAGCTTTCGGGCGGACAGAAACGCCGCGCCGCGCTGCTGCGGGCGGTCTGGGCCGAGAGCGACACCCTGCTGCTGGACGAGCCGTTCACCGGCATGGACCCCGGCACCATGAAAAAAGCAGCGTCCCTTTTGAAGGAACGCTGCCACGGAAAGCCGGTGCTTCTGGCGACCCACGACCGGGAGGCCATTGAGGAACTGGGCTGGCCGGTGATCCGGCTGGAATCAGAGCAGCTCGGCTAAGATGCTGTTCTGGACGATGAGGCCGGCCGGGGTCAGAGCCAGCGTTTTGCCGTCGAACCGGGCGTAGCCGCTCTTCACACAGTTTTGCACAAAGGCAAGCTGCTGGGTGGAAAACTCGACCCCATATTTCGCTTTGTACTCCGCGAGGTTCAGGCCCTTCCGGAGCCGGAGCTGCAAGATCAGATAATCTTCCGCGCCGCAGCCGCCATCTAAGACGGGTGCGGCGTTGTCATTTAAAAAGGCATCGGTGTCGGCGGGGTAATAGAACCGCTTGCCGCCCATGCAGGAGTGGGCCGCCGGGCCGAGGCCGAGGTAGTCGCCGCAGTCCCAGTAGATGAGGTTGTGTTTTCCCTCATAGCCGGGCTTGGCGAAGTTGGAAATCTCGTACTGCTGGTAGCCGTGGTGTTCCAGCTGCTCGACGGCGTAGAGATAGAAGTCCGCCGATTCGTCGGAGGTCGGCAGGCCCTCGGGCGGGTGCTTGCCAAAGGCGGAATCCGGCTCGATCTTGAGCAGGTAGGCCGAAATGTGGGTCGCGCCGCCCTCTTCGATCAGTTCCAGCGTCTCGTCGAACTCCGCCTGCGTATAATGGGGCAGGGCCAGCATGATGTCGCCGCTGATGTTGGTGAACCCGGCATTTCGGGCAGCTTGGAACGCGGCCCGGGCCTGCTTTGCGGTGTGGGGCCGGCCCAGTGTTTTCAGCTGGGTGTCCCGCGCCGACTGGACGCCGAAGGAGATTCGATTGACGCCGGCCTCCCGGAAGGCCCGGAGCTTTGCTTCGTCCACGGTCTCGGGGTTGGCTTCCAGCGTGATCTCGGCCCCGGGCAGGGGCTTTGCGGCGTCGATCAGCCGGGCCGCGTCCGCCGGGTCCAGCAGGCTGGGGGTGCCGCCGCCGAAGTAGACCGTGTCGGGCCGCAGGGGGGCATCCGGCGCAAAGCGGGAAAGCTCCCGCAGCAGGGCATTGGTGTACGCCGCCGGAACGCCCCGTTTGCCGGGAGCAGAATAAAAATCGCAGTACCGGCATTTGGAAAAACAATATGGAATATGCAGGTAAAGTCCAAGGGACATAGAATATCACAGCCTTTTTCATGAAACGTTCATTTCTATGCAGTATACTATATTTCGTAAACCGGAGCAAGGCGGAAGATGCAGATCCGAAACCCGAGCGGCTCCGATGCAGAAAGACTGGAGGAGTTCCACAATGGATTATCGCAATTATGACCGCGGTTATGCGGAACCGTCGATGAATGCGGCGGATTATATGACCCGCACCTACCGCTGGATGGCCTGCGGGCTGCTCATCACCTTCGCAATGGCCTATCTCACCGCAACGACTTCCCTGATTTATCTGGTGGATTCGCTGTATCTGGTCCTGACCATTGCGGAGCTGGCACTGGTATTCGTTCTCAGCTCCCGGGTGCAGAATATGTCGGTACAGGCGGCGCGGGCGACCTTCTTCGGGTACGCGCTGATCAACGGCATGGTGCTGAGTTATTACTTCATCGCTTTCTCGGTGGGCACCCTCGTCATGGCCTTCCTCGGCACGGCAGTGTATTTCGGCCTGATGGCGGTTTACGGCACCACCACCCATAAAGATCTCACCGGCTGGGGCCCCCGCCTGATGATGGCTCTGATCGCCCTGATCGTTACCGGTCTGGTGGGTGCGCTGTTCGGCCTCGGCTTCGGCAGCACGGTGCTGTACAGCGGCATCGGTCTGGTGGTGTTCATGCTGCTGACCGCTTATGACACCCAGAAGCTCCAGCAGATGTACGCCTATTATGCAGGCGACGCAGAGCTGGCAGAAAAGGCTTCCATCTATGGTGCCCTGACCCTCTATCTGGACTTCATCAACATTTTCCTGTATGTGGTCCGTCTGCTGGGCAACCGCAGCAGCCGCCGCAACTGATCCCCTCAAATATCCAATATCCGATTCCCACCTCGAGAGCTTCCCGGAAACGGGAGGCTCTTTTTGTGTTTGCAGAGCATTCCGCTTGAATAAATCTCCGGCCGCCATCGCACACTACCATCAAAGCAGAACATACACAAACGATGGATTGGAGTAATACACCATGGAACAGATCCGAAGATTCCTGCGGGAAAAAGGTTTTGCGCTGGCCCTGATCGCCTGCCTGCTGGCAGCGGCTGCGGCGGGCGTCTGGGCCGTCCGCACCGTCCGCGACGAATTGAAAAAGAGCCTCGACAACACCCGGAACCCCGCCAGCGTTGCGCCGGGCATCGACAAGGGCGTGAAAATGAACCTTGAGGAGGAATCCGAATGGCAGCAGGAAACCGCCGAGGCCGCCAACAGCACGGCCGATATCCCCAAACCCGCATCCAGTGCGCCGACCGCACCGCAGACAAGCTCGCGTGCGTCCTCCGGCTCTTCTGGTGGGGCGTCTGGCTCTGGTTCGGTGCGCGAACCCTCTGCACTGCACACCGAATCCGCACCTGCCAGCAGTTCACCGGCCGCTGCCTCCGCCTCGCCTGCTTTGGGGCGTGTGCTGAATGGTTTCAGCGGCGATGAACTGGTCTACAACAAGACGCTGGGCGACTGGCGCACCCACAACGGCATCGACTACGCCGCCGAAAAGGGCACGGCCCTCTCCGCCCCGGTGTCGGGCAAGGTCGTGACCGCCGGAACCGACGGCAACTGGGGCCCGGTGGTGGAGATCGAGGATGCTTCGGGCCGTCTCTGGCGGCTCTGCGGCGTGGCCGACCCCAAGGTGAAGCCGGGCGACACCGTGGAAGCCGGACAAGCCCTTGGCAAGCTCGGCACCGTGGGCTGTGAGTGCGCCGAGGAAAGCCACCTCCACCTTGAGATCAAACAGGGCACCGCCTACCTCGACCCCGCAAAATTTGTCCGCTGAACAATCAAACACGAAAATAGGGCGGCAGAGCCGGAAAACGACTCTGCCGCCCTTTGGCGTATTTTAATTTAAAGTGAAAAGGAGAGAAGCTCTTCCCAATTTTCGGGGAAACCAATATGTACCAGCGAAATGTCCGGAAGATACGCTTCGAGCAGCGTTTTGAGCGCGGGGAAGATTTCACGGTTCCACTGGGTAGGATCGGGATAAAGCAATTTCAGCATGAGAATCTGAGAGAACAGTCTGCGGTCTGCCGGATGATGCAGGCCGCGGGGCATTTTGGGGATAGCAGAAAACGACCAATAGTAGAGCCGTGCATAATGGGCGCAGCGGTTGCGAAGGTCGGTCAGACAACGGAGCCAGCTTTCGAGGCATTCGGCAGAAGTTCCGAAAGATGCCCGGGCAAGCTGCTTTTTGTTTGGCGTGAGAAGATCGGCGTAGAGATAGGAAAGCATTCCCATCGAGAAAAACTCGATCAGGACCCAGATGGGAAACTGCCCGCCATATTTCTGATTGTGATGGAGAACGATGGGAGTACGGCGGTTTTCCTCAATGCAGGTCTTTACACGGGAAGCAAAAACATCCTTTTTGTGGCGAGCGTTGAACATAGCCTCATCCTGATAACCCAGCGGGCCATAGTGGAAGGCGATATAGTAGCCGAATTGAGTCCGGATGTAGAACTCAATGGTTTCGATCACCGGAAAGAGCAAGGCCCGGATGTGGCTGTCAAATTCGTAAATGCGCTGGACGCGGGAAAAGGAAATTCCCTCCAGATAAGTGCCATCACTGCGCTTGAAGGGGAGAAAGTAGGCGGAAAGCCGGTAATAGCTGGCCTGATTCAGGAACGCGGTACAGGCGATAGGGTCTTCGACCACGATTCCCTTCCGACATAGCTGTGCGACCTGCTCCTCATAGGAAAAAGGCGGCTTGACAGGGAGTGGGGGTTCCATGCGGTTGATTTCACTCATAGCAATTCTCCCGTACAAAAAAATGTCTCCCCATGGGACACATCACGGAGGTGAGAGGTGCGGGGAGTCCAGTTACTATTATTATATGCGATCCGGCGAGAAAATGCAAGCAGTTTCCGGGAAAATACAAAAACTGCCGATTTCCGCAGAGAATCGCACCGAACCGATTGATTTCCCCCGAGCGGCTATGCTACAATAACAATGTATAACCATTGCAAAAGAACGGACGGCAGAGAAGAGGAATCGGATGAAAAAACTGGAAGGAAAACGGAGCAGGCGGGCGGCGGCCGGGCTGCTGCTGACGTTGCTGGTGCTGCTGAGCAGTGTGCTGGGCGTGGCGGCGTATGCAGGGCCGGCTGTGGATCAGACCGGTGTGGAGAAAACGGCCGACGGCGTGGAGGGCTCGCCGGTGCAGACGGTCAAGGTAGGCTACTTCCAGTATCCGGGCTATCAGGAGATCGAGGGCGGACGGCGAAGCGGCTACGGTGCGGATTTTCTCAGCCTGCTGCAGCGGTACGCCAACCTGAATTATACATATGTGGAATGCAGCAACAGCTGGAATGAGATGGAGGCCATGCTCGCCAACGGTGAGATCGACCTTGTGACGTCGGCCCGCAAGACCCCGGAGCGGGAAGAGCGGTTTGATTTTTCAGCCCCCATCGGCACCAGCACGGTGCAGGTCAGTGCTCGGATCGACGACGAACGCTTTGAGTCCCGGGATGTGGCTGCCCTCAACGAGAAGACCGTGGGCCGGCTGATCGGCAACAGCTGCAATCAGGCCTTTGCCAAATTTGCGGCGGACAACGGCTTTGTCTACCGCAGCCACGACTATGCCACCGAGGAAGAGCTGACCGACGCGCTGCAGAACGGCACGGTGGATGTGATCGTGACCAGCTCTCTGCGCCAGCGCAAGCAGGAGCGGGTCATTGCAGACTTTGCGGAAGAATCCTTCTATGTCATGGTGCGCAAGGGCGACACCGAACTGCTGGACGAAATCAACTATGGCATCGGCCAGATGGATACCTACGAAGAGGGCTGGCAGGGAAGACTTTATGCTCAGAATTATACGGACACTGCGTCCGGCCAGCTGAGCTTCAGCCAGCGGGAAAAAGAGTACATCGCGGCGGTGCAGGCCGGGCTGAAAAGCATCACGGTAACAGGCGAGCCGGACCGGGATCCGTACTCCTTCTCGAAAAACGGCCAGCTGACCGGCATCACACCGGAATACTTCGACCAGCTGATGCAGATGGCAGGTCTGCCCTATACCATGCTGACCCCCAAAGACCGGGAACAGCTGGAAGAATGGGCCTATGAGAACAAGACCGACATCGTGATCGACTGCCGCTATCCGGAGGGGATCAGCCCCAACTTTGAGCGGGGCATTGCCACCGATTCTTATATGAAGATGACCATGGCGCGGGTCACCCGGCGGGATTTCCGCGGGCCGGTCCGGACGGCGGCGCGGGTCCTGAGCCAGAGCAGCGAGGACATGGAAGAAAACCTGAATGAGAAGGTTCAGTATGTGGACTTTGATTCATGGGATGGGGCGATGCAGGCCGTCAAGGACGGCGAAGCCGACGTCTGCTACGTTTACACCTATATGGCCGAAAAGTTTGTCAATCAGGACACCGACGGCAGCCTGATCTACAGTGTGCTGAGCAGCCCGATCTACGATGAATGCTTCTATGTCCGGTCGACCACCGATCACGAGCTGGTCAGCATCCTGAACAAGTGCATCCGGGCGGACGGCGGCACCCGGCTGAACGCGCTGGTCAAACAATACACCGACTACCATGCCGAAGAGATCACCTTGGTGACCTTCCTCAAGCGGAACCCGCTTTACGTCGTCACCCTGCTCTTTGCGGCGGCGGGTTTCACCGTGGCGATCATCTTCGTCTCCCGCAGCCGGGAAAACGCGCAGGAGCTGGCCGACGAGCGGCTGGCTTACGCCCGGAATCTCCAGCAGAAAAATGAGGAGCTGCAGCAGGCCATCCAGCGGGAAGAAGCCGCCAGCCACGCCAAGAGCGAATTTCTATTCAATATATCTCACGACATCCGGACGCCCATGAACGCCATCCTCGGCTTTACCCAGCTGGCACGGCAGCATCTGGACGACCCGGAGACGCTGAACGGCTATCTAGAAAAGATCAGCCGGTCGGGAGACAATTTGCTGGACCTCATCGACAATGTGCTCACCATGTCTAAGATCGAGAGCGGCCGCGCGGCCCTGCACGAGAGCGTCTGCGACCTGCAGGAGCTGACCCAGTCGCTCCGGATCTCCTTTGAGGGCGAGCTGGACCGCCGCCACCAAAAGCGGACCGTGGAAGTCCGCGCGGAACACCGGTGGGTCTGGATGGATGTGACCAAGGTGCGGCAGGTGTACATGAACATCATCTCCAATGCGGTCAAGTACACGCCGGACGGCGGGGCCATCTCGGTCGTCACCACGGAATACGACTGCGGGCGGAAGGGCTATGCCATGTATGAGACGGTGGTTCAGGACAACGGCATCGGCATCTCGGCGGAGTTCCTGCCCCACATCTTTGACCAGTTCGAGCGGGAAAAGACCACCACCGAAAGCGGCATTCAAGGCACCGGCCTCGGCATGGCCATCGTGAAAAAGACCATAGATCAGCTGGGCGGCACGATCCAGATCGAGAGTGAGCTGGGCAAGGGCACCCGGGTGACCATCCGGCTGGAATGCCGGATCGCATCCGAGAAAGAAGGAGCGGAAACGCCTGCGAAAGCCGCACCGGAGGCCGGGAAGAACGCCGTGAAGCGGATCCTGCTGGCCGAGGACAACGACCTGAACGCGGAGATCGCCATGGAACTGCTGAAAATGGCCGGGTACGACGTGGAGCGGGCTGAGAACGGCGAAGCCTGTGTGGAAAAGCTGAAAGCCGGGCAGTACGATGTCGTGCTGATGGACATCCAGATGCCGGGGATGAACGGCTATCAGGCGACGCAGGCCATCCGGCAGCTGGATGACCCCGAAAAGCGGGAGGTCGCCATCGTCGCCATGACCGCCAATGCCTTCGACGAGGACCGGCAGAAAGCGTTGGCGGCGGGAATGGACGGTTTCATTGCCAAGCCCGTGGATCTGAAACGGCTCAAGGAAACACTTGCCGGATTGCAATTGAAGCGCGATTCTGGTATGATACATTCGATTTGATACGATTTTAAGATAGGGAGAAAACAGGGCCGGAAAACCCGGCGGAGGAGCGTGCGAATGGCAAAGATATTGATCTTAGGTGCAGGTGCGGCCGGTCTGATGGCGGCGGGTGCGGCGGCCCGGCTGGGCCATCAGGTGACGGTGCTGGAACATACCGACAAGCCGGCCCAGAAGATCCTTGTGACCGGAAAAGGCCGCTGCAACGTGACCAACGACTGCGCCGCCGAAGAGTTCCTGCGCCATGTGCGCACCAACCCGCGGTTCCTGTATTCGTCGCTGGGGGCCTTCCCGCCGGCCAAGACCATGGAGCTGTTCGAGTCGCTGGGCGTGGAGTTGAAAGTGGAGCGGGGACGCCGGGTGTTTCCGGTGTCGGACAAGGCCGAAGAGATCCGGCAGGCCCTTCTGCGGTATGCACAGGACGCCGAGATCGTCCACGACGGTGCGAAAAAGCTGCTGCTGGAGCCGCTGGCCCCGGCGGAACCGGAAGAGCCTGCAAAGCCCGAAAATCCGCGCCACCCCAAGAAGAAAAAGGCAGGCCCGGCCTACCGCTGTGTGGGCGTGCGGGGCACTTCGGGCAAAGAGTACCGGGCCGATGCGGTTCTGGTGGCGACGGGCGGTCTGAGCTACCCGACCACCGGCTCCACCGGCGACGGCTACCAGCTGGCAAAGCAGGCAGGCCACAGCATCGTGGACCCGGTGCCCAGCCTCGTCAGCCTTGTCAGCCATGACCCGGACTGCAAAAAGATGATGGGCCTCGCCCTGAAAAACGTCACCCTGACCCTTTTCGAGGATGACAAGGCCATCTTCGACGAGCAGGGCGAGATGCTGTTTACCCATTTCGGCATCAGCGGCCCGCTGACCCTCAGTGCGTCCAGCCATCTGGGGGATATGAAAAAGCACCGCTATTATGCCGAGATCGACCTGAAACCGGCCCTCAGCGAAGAACAGCTCTACGACCGGATCACCCGGGACTTCGGCCTGCTGGCCAATCATGCCGCACAGGGTGCGCTGGTCAAGCTGCTGCCGTCCAGTATGCAGCCGGTGATGGTGGCCCGCTGGGGCATCGACCCGGCGACCAAGGCCAACCAGATCACCCGGGAGCAGAAGCGGGAACTGGTGCAGCTGTGCAAGCACTGGAAAGTGCCCATCGACGCCCGGGGCGACCTCGCCCATGCGGTCATCACGGCGGGCGGCGTTTCGGTGAAGGAAGTAGACCCCAAAACCATGCAGAGCAAAAAGGCCGAAGGGCTGTATTTTGCGGGCGAGGTGCTGGATGTGGACGCCTATACCGGCGGCTACAACCTGCAGATCGCCTTCTGCACGGCGCAGAGTTTTGCGAATAATGTATAAAAGGAGATTCCCCAAATGATTTCTGTTGCAATTGATGGGCCTGCGGGTGCGGGCAAATCGACCCTTGCACGCCGTCTGGCGGCGGAGCTGGGCTATATTTATGTGGATACCGGAGCCATGTTCCGCGCCATCGGCCTGTATGCCCTCCGCGCGGGCAAAGACCCCGACGACACCGAGGCGGTGAACGCCCTGCTGCCCGAGATCGAGCTGCATCTGGCCTCCATCGACGGTGAGCAGCACATTTATTTAAAGGAAGAGGACGTCAGCACGGCCATCCGCACCAACGAAGCAAGCATGGCGGCTTCGGCGGTCGGCAAGAACCCTGCCGTCCGCTCCTTCCTGCTGGGAATGCAGCGGGATATGGCAAAGTCGCAGAACATCCTGATGGATGGCCGCGACATCGGCACCGTCGTGCTGCCGAATGCCACCGTGAAAATCTTCCTGACTGCCACCCCGGAGGCCCGCGCGACCCGCCGCTGGAAAGAGAACGTCGCCAAGGGCGACAACACCTCCTATGAAGAAGTGCTGGCTGACGTCAAGCAGCGGGACTATCAGGATACCCACCGCGAGGCCGCTCCCCTGAAACAGGCTGAGGACGCCGTGCTGCTGGATACCTCCGAGATGAACTTTGAGGAAAGCCTCGCCGCGATGAAGAAGATCATTGCGGACAAAGTGGGCTGAGGGAGCGCGGATGGTACTATATTATATCCTGCTCCCGCTGGCATGGATCGTGTTCCACATCGGGTTCCGGGTGGAGTGCGTCGGCCGGGAGAACCTGAAAAAAATCGCCACGCAGGGCTGCATTATCGCCCCCAACCACGTTTCGGCCATTGACCCGGTGTTCGTGGTCATTACCCGGTTCTGGGGCAGGCGGATGACCGTCTTCGCCAAGAAAGAGCTGTTCGAGATCAACGGTTTCCTCAGCTGGTTCTTCCGCTGTGCCGGTGCGGTCTGCGTCCGGGGCACGAAGGATGAGCTGGGCGTCATCGACGAGACGGTGGCCTGCTGCAAGAACGGCGGAACCCTGCTGATCTTCCCCGAGGGCACCCGCGAAAAGGAGGGCAAGTTCCTCCCGCCCAAGAGCGGCCTGTTCGTCATCGCGGCGCAGGCGGCGGTGGATGTGGTGCCGGTGCGGATCGTCTACCACACCCCGGACGGAAAGATGAAGCTCTTCTGCAAGGTGACGGTGACCTACGGCGAGCCGATGCCCGCCGAGCAGTTCGCCATGGAGGGCCGCCGGGATATGAAGAAGCTGCGCGCCAACAAACAGGCTTTGCTGGACGCATGGGAAAAGATGGGAGAATGAAGATGGAGATTCGTCTTGCCAAGACAGCGGGCTTCTGCTTCGGTGTCAACCGGGCGGTGGAACTGACCTACGGCTTGCTCAAGGAGGGCCACAAGGTGGCCACCCTCGGCCCGCTGATCCACAACCCGCAGGCGGTGGAGGATATGAAACGCAAAGGCGCACTGGTGGCCGACACGGTGGAGGATATCCCCGACGGGTACGAGGTCATCATCCGGAGCCACGGCGTGCCCCGCAGCATTTACGATACCCTTGAGGAGCGGAAGGTCGTCTACCACGACGCCACCTGCCCCTTCGTGAAGAAGATCCAGAACATCGCAGCCAAGGCCGAAGCCGAGGGCGCGGTGCTTCTCGTGGCCGGCGACGCCTCCCATCCGGAGGTTCAGGGCATCGTGGGACATACCCGGGGAGAGGTATTTGTCTTCAGCAATCTGGACGAGTTGAAGGCTTGGAAAGGCCCCTCGGACCCCCAAAAGCCCATTTTTGCGGTTGCACAGACAACATTTCAAGTGACAAAATGGCAAGAAAGTTCGGAGTTTCTCAAAAAAGCCTATACAAACGCCCGAA
>CAVKZS010000028.1:0-4281 GCA_963660925.1 Eubacterium sp. CAG:38
GGAAGCCCTCTTCGTGGGTGCCGCCGTCCGGGGTGTTGACGTTGTTGGCAAAGCTGAGCACCAGCTCGTTGTAGCTGGAATTGTACTGCAGCGCGATCTCGGCCATGCCGCGGTCGGTCTGGCCCTTGAGGTAGATGACGTTGGGGTGGAGCACTTCAAGATTGCGCTTCTCGTTGAGGTAGGTGACGAAGCTCTTGATGCCGCCCTCATAGCACATGACCTCGGTGCGGTAGCAGGGCTCGCCCTCCTGTCCGTCCTCGAGGACGGGGGTGTAGAGTTCCCGCTCGTCGGTCAGGGTGATCTTGACGCCGGCATTCAGGAAGCTCTCTTCCCGCAGACGCTTTTCCAGCGTCTCGAAGTTGTAAACCGTCGTATCCTTGAACATTTCCGGATCCGGCTTGAAGGTGACGCGGGTGCCGGTGACGCTGGGATCGACGGTTCCGATGCACTTCAGGTCGCCGTCCGGGTCGCCGCGGCGGAAGGTCTGCTCGTACTCGTGTCCGTCGCGGCGGACATTGACGGTCAGCCACTCCGAGCAGGCGTTGACGACCGATGCGCCGACACCGTGCAGACCGCCGGCCACCTTGTAGCCGGAGTTCTCACCGCCGAACTTGCCGCCGGCGTGGAGGATGGTGTAGACGACGGTGACGGCCGGCAGGCCGATATCGGCCTGAATGTCCACGGGGATGCCGCGGCCATTATCGGTGACCTGAATGATGTTGTCTTTCAGGATCTTGACCTCGATGTGATTGCAGTAACCGGCCAACGCCTCGTCGATGGCGTTGTCCACGATCTCATAGACCAGATGGTGCAGGCCGCGCTCGCCGGTGGAGCCGATATACATACCGGGGCGTTTGCGGACAGCTTCCAGACCTTTCAGGACTTGGATCTCACTGGCGTTATACTCGTGGTCCGTGGCCGTTTCCGCGTTGGTGCTGGTGATAATTTCCTCTGCCATTTCCTTTCTCCCTTGTATCAAAAGTTTCTCAAAATTATATTGTAAAGCGATCAAAAATCGCAGTTGGCATTTATTCAAACCGCTGTTCGGCTCTGCGCTTGAGTGCGGCGGGGGACAGCTCCGAAAGATACACCGTATCCACCGGGGCGTCCGCCAGAACGTAGCTCTGGGGCAGTTCGTCCGAGAGGCTGACCACTGCGCCGTTCTTCTGCGCGTAGTTCAAAAACTCCCGGCCCCGGGGCGAGATGGTGGTGGTCTCCAGATTGAAGATGCCGATCACATCCCGCTCGTTCAGGACGTAGTCCCGGCCCAGATGCAGATACATATGTTTTCCTCTCTGTATAAAATCTTCAGGCCCGGGTGAGGACGCCGCCGTTCATCCGGTAGACCTCGCCGTCCGTTTTCAGGAAGGCGGTGTCGTCGCAGCTGGTGACGAAGGTCTGTTTTTCCCGCATCCGGGTCAGCAGGTACTGCTTGCGGCTGTCGTCCAGTTCGCTGAGCACATCGTCCAGCAGCAACACCGGATGTTCGCCGGTGATGGCGGCAGCGGCGGCGGCTTCGGCCATTTTCAGGCTGAGCACCACGCTCCGCTGCTGGCCCTGACTTGCAAAGACTTTGGCCGGCTGGCCGTCCAGCATCAGTTCCAGATCTTCCCGGTGGGGGCCGCAGAGACTCTGCCCGGCCCTCAGCTCGTCGCCCTGCCGGGCTTTGAGCAACGCCGCCAGACCGCCCGGCTCGAACTGCGCCGCATAGCGCAGGGTCAGCCGCTCGGCCCCATGGGACAGCTCTTCGTAATTGGCGCAGGCGATGGGGGCCAGCTGCTCGAGGTAGGCCCGCCGCCGCTGCTGGATTGCCTCGCCCTGTGCGGCAAGCTCTGTGTTCAGCACCTCGAGCATGGCCGCTTTTTCGGCGTAGGGGCGTTCTCTTCCATCCGCAGAACGGCGGAGCAGCGCGTTTTTCTGCTGCAGTGTCCGGACATAGCGGCGGTAGATGGTCAGGTAGCCCGGGTAGAGCTGGCAAAGGGCAGCGTCCAGAAATTTCCGCCGGCCCTCGGGTGCCCCTTTCACAAGGCTCAGATGCCCCGGGTCAAATACCACAGCCGGAAAGCTGCCGGCCAGCGTTGCAGCCCGCTTGGGTGCCCCGCCGTTGACCGACGCCATCCGCCCCGGCCGGGCCGAATCGGGTGCGCCGATGGTCATCCGGACCCGGGTGGAGTCCTCGGGGCTGTTCGCCTCCTGCTGGGCGCGGAGCGTCTCGGCCTGCAGCACCGCAAAAGGTTCGCCGCGGCGGATCAGCTCGGCGTCCTTACCGCCCCGGAAGCTTTTGCCGCCGGTCAGCAGCCAGATGGCTTCCAGCAGGTTGGTCTTGCCTTGGCCGTTGTTGCCGCAGATGACGGTCAGCTCCCGGCCCGGCGTCAGGCTGGCCGAGACGATGTTGCGATAATTCTGGACCTCAAGTGACAGCAGCCGCATTTAATTGCCCTGTCCGATGGTGACGCTCTGGCCGTCCAGCTCGATCACGTCCCCGGCGCGGCACTTCTTGCCCCGCATGGTGCAGACCTCGCCGTTGACCTTGACCGCACCGCCCTGAACCAGCTCTTTGGCCTCGCCGCCGGTCTCGCACAGGCCCGCGTATTTCAGCAGGGCATCCAGCTTGATGAATTCCGTATGGATGAGAATTTTCTGCATAATTACGCCTCTCAGTCGTTCTTGAAACGGACGGGCAGCACCAGATACAGGAAGTCATTGCCCTCGGCAGGCAGGACCTTGACCGGGCTCAGCGGGCCGCTGATCTCCATCCGGACCTGTTCGGTGCGGGCATTGCGCAGGGCATCCAGCAGGTAGCGGTTATTGAAACCGATTTCAACTTCATCACCCTCGCACTGGGCGTTGAACTCATCCACCACGCGGCCCAGATTGGTCTGGCAGCGGACGACAACTTTACCCTCTGTAAAGGAAATGCGGAGGGGGTTCTTTAAACGCTCTGTAATAATCAGAGAAGCACGCTCGATGGTCTCGATGAACTCCTTGGTGTCCAGCGTGACCCGGGTGCGGCTGCCGTCGGGGATGACGTTGTGATAGTTCAGGAACTCGCCCTCGATCAGGCGGCTCATGATGGTGTAGCCAGCGGTCATAAAGACGACGTACCGGCGGTTGGCGCAGATGTGAACCAGCTCTTCGTCATCGTTGGCCAGCAAGTGGCTGACCTCGTTCATGGTCTTACTGGGGACGATGATCCGGATGTCCTTGACGGCCTTGACCGGGCGTTCCACGATGGCCAGACGATAGCCGTCCAGTGCCACGATGGTCAATTTCTCCGGCTCGATCTCAAATAATTCACCAGTGTGCGCTGGTTTTTTCTCATCCTGACTGACGGCGTACAGGGTGCGCTCAATCATATCCCGCAGGGTGCCGGTGGGGATGGTCAGGGTCTCTTCGGCTCCGGTGTTGGGCAGTTCGGGGAAGTCGGTGGCAGACATCGACTGGATCTCGAACTGGGCGACGCCGCTCTGGATGGTGGTCTTACCGTTTTCGGCTGACTGGATGGTGATCTGGCCGGCGGGCATCCGGCTGATCATGCTGCTGAGCAGCTTTGCATTCAGCACGATCTCGCCGGGTTCCTTGACGTTGGCCTCGATGGTGGTCACAATGCCCATTTCGAGGTCGTAGCCGGTGAGAGTGAGTTGAAAACCTTCGGCTTTCAGCAGGATGCCTTCCAGCACCGGTATGGTGGAACGGGAGGTAACTGCCTTGGAAACGCCGTCAATGGCGGCACTCAGTAGAGTTTTATCGCAGATGATGTTCAAATTGGATCTCTCCTTTTCAAGAAGATTGTTTTTTCACATTGGGGTCAGGGTGTTTCCCATGGGATCGGGTCTCAAAACCTGTTTTCTATATTGAACTTGTTGTAGTAACCGTAGTAGGGGGTGGGGAAGATGTTGAAAAGTCGGAAAAGTGCTGAACGGATGCCGGGGTTTCGTTTTCCACGGGATTGTGAATCTGCTGTGAAAGACTTGTGGAAGGGTGGAGTCCGGGGATTCTTTCCACAGGCGTTGTGGATTTCTGGAGTTGAATGTTGAAAAGTTGGTGGAAAAAGTGGAAAGATTCGCCCATTGACCACAATATCTTGTTCCGTTCTGCACCATTTGCACCCATTTCTCCCCATATTTTGGGGTGACAGACTTTCAAAAGTCGGACTTTTCTGTGCGGATGTGTACCGGCAGTGGAATTATGCCTTGACGTTTTTGATGATGTCGCTGACGGTCTCCCGCAGGTGCTGGTCGTTCTTCATGTCCCGCTCCATGGTTTTCAGGGAGTAGACGA
>CAVKZS010000029.1:0-24729 GCA_963660925.1 Eubacterium sp. CAG:38
GTTACAAGTTTTTCGATATTGTTCAATTTTCAAGGTCCTGTAGCACCCTCAGCCTCGCGGCTGACAGCTTATTTATTATACCACAGAAGCGGTTTTTGTCAAGCTCTTTTTTGAAGTTTTTCGTTTTTGTTGAACGTGTGTGGTTCGTATCAATCTCTCGGCTTCCGCCCGGATTTTACGTTCCCATATTGGTTCTTACGCTTCACTTCTCAGCGGCTTTCAGAAGTCATTCTTTACCGCCGCACTTGGTGCTCGAGTATAATACCACGAACCCGCTCACTTGTCAACCTTTTTCTTCAAGTTTTTTTCATCTTTTTGGAAAAGCGGAATCTCCTTGCAGTTTCGGCGCGGCTGTTATATATTATAAATACATTATAAGTCACAGGAGGCCCATCAGATGATCCTCACGGTCAACATCGGCAACACCCACATCACCGTCGGCGGATACGAACACGACAGCCTGCAGTTCTGCGGGCGGCTCCACTCGGATACCGCTGCCACCATTGATGAATACGCCATCCGGCTGCACAACCTGCTCACTCTGCACGGCGCATCCCCTGCGCAGATCGAGGGCGGCATCCTCGGCAGCGTGGTGCCTGCGCTGTCGGGCCGGGTGCTGGCCGCGCTGCGGATGCTCTGCAACGTCCGCATCCTGACCGTAGGGCCGGGCCTCAAGAGCGGCATCAAGCTGCGGCTGGACAATCCCGCCCAGCTGGGTGCCGAGCTTCTCTGCGGTGCGGTGGCCGCACTCTCCGAGTGTGCCGGGCCGCTGGCTGTCATCTCAGCCGATACTGCCATCTCCATGATGGCCGTCAACGCCAAACAGGAACTTGTGGGCGGCGTGATCATGCCCGGCCCGCAGATGTCGCTGGCTGCACTGGTGCAGAACACCGCCCAGCTGCCCCAGATCGACCTTTCGGCCCCTGCTCCTACCTCTGTATTGGGCAAAAACACCTCCGCCTGCCTGCAGAACGGTTTCGTGCTCGGCACCGCCGGGCTGCTGGACGGTCTGGCCGATCGGTTCTGCGCCGAGCTTGGCCCGGAGACCAAATTCTTCGCCACCGGCAATCTGCCCCGCACCATCCGGGAAGCCTGCCATACCCCCATCCACTACCGCGAGACCCTGATCCCGGACGGCCTGTACCAGATCTGGCAGCGGAACCGCAAAAATTAAGAGATCGGATCGAAAAATCCCATTTGCATTTTTCCGCCACCTGTGCTATACTGTGTTGTACTGATTCATCAGTAACTTGTGCGATCGTAGCTCAGCTGGATAGAGCGTTCGGCTCCGACCCGGAAGGCCAGAGGTTCGAATCCTCCCGGTCGCACCAAACAGAAAATCCGAACCTTTTCTCAACGGAAGAGGTTCGGATTTTTTGTTTTTTCTTATTTGGTTATGATTCAGAACTCATACGGCGGGTTGCCGGAGAAATCGGCGATCAGGCCATGGGCGTTTTCCAGATAGAACACCTCGAAGATCGGGTTGGTGGCCTCACCATACTGGCTCTTCACGATGGGATTGGCGATGCACATTTCCTTGGCCGCCCTGTTGTTCTCAAACACGGCCTTGCCATGCAGACAGATCCATGCGTATTCCGGGCTGGAGACCGAGATCTCGATCTCCGGGTTGGCCTGCATATCCTTGTAAACGTCCTTGGTGTTGTTGGTGCAGAACCACAGCTTGCCGTCCATCTCACCGGCAAACATAAAGGGGCGGCACTTGGCCTTTCCATCCCGGCCGACGGTGGCCAGATACTGCACGGGGTTGGCATTCAGAAATTCGACGACTTTGTTCATGGGTAAACCTCCAATAGAAACGGTTGAAATGCGGAAAACAGCTTGCGTTTTCCGTTCGCTGAGATTATAATACCGCCGTAATGCCTTTTCGTAAAGTAAGCACTATTTTGTGCTATAGTTACCAAAACGATACCATTGGAGGATATCATGGAACATTCCGAACCGATCGTGCTCCCCGCCTGCCCGGTGGAGACCACCCTGACCCTCATCAGCGACAAGTGGAAGGTGCTGATCCTCCGCGACCTGATGCCGGGCACCAAACGCTTCGGCGAGCTGAAAAAGTCCATCGGCCATGTGACCCAAAAAGTCCTGACCGCCCAGCTGCGCCAGATGGAAGAGAGCGGCCTGCTGACCCGAAAAGTCTACGCCGAGGTGCCTCCGCGGGTGGAATACACCCTGACCGAACTGGGGTACAGCCTGAAGCCGATCCTCGACGCCATGTGGACGTGGGGCGAAGAATATCAGCACAAACAGAGTTCCATCTTGCAAAACCCTGAATCCGCTTTATAATAGAGCGTGTGCCCCGGTGTGCGCGGGCACGGCTGGATTTAGGAAAAAGGAAAAGGAACATGAAATCATCTGCAAAAACACTGACCGAAGGCCCTCTGGCGAAACAGATCCTTCTGGTCAGCCTGCCGCTGGCCTTGTCAAACCTGCTGCAAGTGCTCTTCAATATGTCCGACGTGGCCGTGGTTGGCCGGTTCGCCGGTTCGACAGCCTTGGGTGCGGTGGGCTCCACCAGCATCTTCGTCACCCTGTTCACCGGCTTTCTCATCGGCCTGAGCAACGGCATCAATGTGCTGGTGGCCCGCTTCTACGGTGCCCGCCACCCGGACGACGTGCATAAAACTGTTCACTCGGCCATCGTCATCAGTGCCATCGCCGGCGTTGTCCTGCTGCTGGTGGGTCTGCTGGGTTCGCCCGCACTGCTCCGCCTGCTGAACACCAAGGACGATCTGCTGCCGGGTGCCATCCTCTATCTGCGGGTCTACTTCCTCGGTATGCCGGCCCTCGCGCTCTACAACTTCGGCAACGCGGTGTTCAGCTCCATCGGCGAGACGAAAAAGCCGCTGATGTACCTCTCCATTGCAGGTGTGCTGAACATCCTGCTCAATCTGTTTTTCGTCATCGTCTGCAAGCTGGACGTGGCCGGTGTTGCGCTGGCCAGTGCGATCAGCCAGTGCGTTTCCGCCGGGCTGATCCTCCACGCCCTGACCCAAGTGCAGGACTGCTACGCGCTGGACTTCAAGTCCATCCGGCTGGACCCCGCCATGACCAAGAGCATCCTCGGTCTGGGTCTGCCGGCCGGATTCCAGAACGCCATCTTCGCCATCGCCAACCTCTTCATTCAGGCCGGCGTCAACTCCTTCGACTCCCTGATGGTCAAGGGCAACTCCGCCGCTGCCAACGCCGACAACCTGATCTATGACGCCATGGCCGCCTTCTATATGGCCTGCGCCAGCTTCATGAGCCAGAACTACGGCGCAGGCAAGCCCGACCGGGTGAAGAAGAGCTACTTCATCAGTCTGGCCTACTCCTTCGGCGTGGGTCTGGTGCTGGGCGGTTCCCTCTTCCTGTTCGGCCGCAGCTTCCTCGCCCTCTTCACCACCGAGTCCGCCGTCATCGACGCCGGCATGAAGCGGGTTCAGGTCATGGGCCTTGCCTACTGCATCTCCGCCTTTATGGACTGCACCATCGCCGCTTCCCGCGGCCTCGGCAAGACCGTTGTTCCCACCGTCATCGTGGTGATGGGTTCCTGCGTGTTCCGGGTCATCTGGGTCTACACCATCTTCGCCCACTTCCACACCATCCCGTCGCTCTACTTGCTCTACCCCTGCTCTTGGAGCCTGACCGCTCTCGCCGAGATCGTCTACTTCGTCCACTGCTACAAGCAGTCCATGAAGATCTTCCACGAGCCGGTACAACATCAGACAGCGTAAGTTGTTCTAAACAGAAAAGAGGCTGCATTCGCAGCCTCTTTTCTGTTTCTTTACACTTTCACTTCACCGGCCAGCACCCGTTTATAGTCCTCGTAGTTCCGGGCGAGGAGGGCGGGCGTATCCAGACCGTAGGGGCACTTCTTCTTGCACTGGTTGCAGTGCAGGCAGTTCTCGATCTTCTTCATCTTGGCCTGTCCCTCGGGACTGAGCTGGGCCGCGGACGGCGAACGCCGGAGCAGCAGGCTCATCCGAGCGCAGTTGTTGATCTCGATCCCCACCGGGCAGGGCATACAATAGCCGCAGCCGCGGCAGAACTCGCCGCACAGCTCAGCCCGGTCGTGGTCGATGACGGCTTTCAGCTCATCATTCATCCGGGGCGGATTGTCGATGTAGGAGAGGAACTCGTCCAGTTCCTTCTCCCGCTGGACGCCCCAGATGGGCAGCACGCCGTCGTACTGGGCTTCAAAGGCATAGGCCGCCGCACTGTTGGTGATGAGTCCGCCGGACAAGCCCTTCATGGCGATGAAGCCCATCCCCTTTTCCTTGCAGAGGTTTACCAGCTCCACTTCCTGTTCGCCGGAGATGTAGCTGAACGGGAACTGCAGCGTCTCATACAGGCCGCTCTCGATGGCCTCATGCGCCACCGACAAGCGGTGGTTGGTGATGCCAATGTGCCGGATCAGGCCCTTTGCCTTTGCTTCCAGTGCTGCATCGTACAGGCCGGAGGCGTCGCCGGGCTTCGGGCAGAAGGCCGGGTTGTGGAACTGATAAATGTCGATGTAATCGGTGCGCAGGTTCTTCAGGGAAGTATGCAGGTCCTTCCAGAAGTCCTCTGCATTGTCTGCCGCCGTCTTGGTGGCGATATAGACCTCGCTGCGGATGCCGTCGAAGGCCTCGCCCAGCTTCACTTCGCTGTCGGTGTAGGCGCGGGCCGTGTCGAAGAATCGGATGCCTGCTGCGTACGCTTTCCGGGCCAGTGCCACGGCATCCTCCTGCGAGATGCGCTGGATGGGCAGCGCACCGAACCCGTTTTTGTTCACCGTGATGCCGGTGCTGCCAAGGGTGACCATATCCATTCTCGTATACCTCATACTCTCTTTCCGGGGGCAGGGTGCTTTACTGGTAATCGTGGTTCAGGAACATGGCCTTGATCTGCACGATCTCGTCAAACTCCTCCTGCTCCACTTCCACATCGGCGTTGACCGCTTTCAGCCGGTTCTTGACCGCATCCAGTGCCTCGGGGACCGTGACCGCCTGTCCCTCCTGCACCGCGTCGATCATCCGCTTGAGCACCACCGGATGGGCGTAATAGTCCGGCACCGGGAAGCTGCCGCCCGGGTACTTCTTCACATACTCGGCCACTGCTGCTTCCGCCTTGTCCGCACGGTTCATGATGGCCTTGTGGTTGTTGCGGGCCGTCGGCATCATGTTGTAGCTCGAGAAGAGGAAGATGGCCGCGAAGCCGAACAGCGCAAAGTAAATACCGTAGCTGCCGGTATGGGTCAGCAGCGAGTGGATGCCGTAAGCCGCCGCCACCACACCGAACAGGCTGATGATGAGGGCGACATACTTGTACACCGGTTTGCTCTGCAGCTGGGCGCGCTTCCGCCGCTGGGCCGCACTCAGCTCTTTGGTCAGCTCCGGCTTTGCGTCCAGATAATCCTTGGCACGGGTCAGCACGGTAACGGTGTGCTGGGCGTCCTTGGTCAGCTCGGGCAGCTTGCGGGCAGCTTTTTCCTCCTCTTTCTTCTGGAGGGTCTGCTCACCGGCTGCGCTCAGCAGCTTGATCTGGGGCTGGGTCTTTGCCAGCAGTTCGAGGATCGCGTCCACGTCCCGCTCGTCCTTGAAATTGCACTGTTTCTGCTTGCCGCCGTCGTACTCCACCACCAGATAGGGCATCGAGGCAAAGGCTCCCTTGCCGGAGAAGCCGCCTTCGCTCATGGCGACCCGCTTGAACACCCGGCTGATGCTGCTGTAGGGCAGATAGTAGCGGCGGTCGATGTAAAAGCTGTTCAGATAGAGGGCTTTTTTGCCGACACCGCAGGGGCCGATTTTCTTACAGGCTTTCTTGTCCGCTTCCAGCTCTGTTTTGTCGAGATGGGCGAGGCCAAGCTGTGCAGGTTGAAACAACATAGTGATCCCTTCTTCTTCGATTCATTGCCTTCATTTTCCCACGTCCGAAGCAAAAATGCAATAGGCTTTTGAAACAAAAACCGGCTGCTGGATCTGGCAGCAGCCGGTTCACTATTTCAGCCGAAAAGCCCGTACCGAATGGGAATTATGCGGTCTTCTTTGCGGTGTGCTTCTTGGTCGCATGGAGGAACAGTGCCAGCATTGCGATGGCGAAGATCACGCCAACGGGATAAGCCACAGCGGTGTTGTAAATAGTCGCACCCTCTGCGGTCTTGGAGTTCAGGATGCTGCCGAGGCACTCGGGAGCCAGAATGAAGTAGGTGGAAGAAACCGCGCTCATGAAGGTTGCAGGAACAGCGGTGATCCAGTAGTTCTTCTTCTCTTGGAACAGGTACATGGAAGCAGCCCACAGAACGATCATAGCCAGCGTCTGGTTGGTCCAGCTGAAGTAACGCCAGATCACGGTGTAGTTGATGAAGCCCAGTGCGTTGCCGATGCCAAGGAAAGCACCCACGCCCAGAACGGGCACGCAGAGCTTCAGGCGGTTGGCGTAGCTGTCCTGATCGATCTTGAACCAGTCGGCCAGCGTCAGACGTGCGGAACGGAATGCGGTATCGCCCGAGGTGATGGGGCAGATAACGACGCCGATCATTGCCAGTGCAATGCCGACACCGCCCATGGTCTTGGAGCAGACGTCGTAGATGGCGGCGGACTGGCCCTCAGCCAGAGCAGCTGCCAGACCGGTGTTCAGGCCGCCGGTGATCTCGTACAGAGAGCAGCCAGCTGCGGCCCAGATCAGAGCAATGATACCTTCGCAGACCATTGCGCCGTAGAAGACAAAGTGGCCCTGCTTCTCACTCTTCATGCAGCGAGCCATCAGAGGCGACTGAGTGGAGTGGAAACCGGAGATCGCACCGCAGGCAACGGTGATGAACATGAAGCTCCAGATCGGGGTACCCGACGGGTGCATACTGCCGAAGTGATCCCAGATCTCAGGGATGGTATAAGCGGGGTTGGTGAAGATACCAAAGATAACGCCAACGGCCATGATGATCAGGCAGATACCGAACACGGGGTAGATCTTGCCGATGATGGCGTCGATGGAAATAAAGGTTGCGATGAAGTAGTAGACCAGAATGATGATCAGCCAGAACAGGGTGGTGGTCATCACACCAGACAGGCCGCTGTTCTTGCACAGGGTCACGATCAGACCTGCAGGGCCGACTGCGAACACGGTACCGACCATGATCAGCAGCACGACAGAGAACACACGCATGATGTTCTGCATCACGGGGCCAAGGTACTTGCCGGTGATCTCTGCGATGGAGCCGCCGTCATTGCGCTCGCTCATCATACCGGAGAAGTAGTCGTGAACACCGCCTGCAAAGATGGTGCCGAAGGTGATCCACAGAAACACCACGGGGCCCCACAGAGCACCCTGCAGTGCACCGAAGATCGGGCCGAGGCCCGCGATGTTCAGCAGCTGGACGAGGAACAGCTTCCACTGGGGCATCACGACGTAGTCAACGCCGTCGTTGATGCGGACAGCAGGAGTTTCACGGTCGTCCGGTCCAAACGTGTTGTCAACGATCTTGCCGTAGATAAAGTAACCGCCGATCAGGATCGCCAAGCATAGTAAGAAACTAATCATACCAGAAACCTCCTTTTTGATTTTCACAGTCGGCCCCATTCTGCCGGCTGTCGAAACCAATCTCTGGCTTCATGTTAACACATTCTTCACAAAAGAGATAATATCTATCCGGCATAACCGTTATATCAAATTTTATATAGTGCGGCGGTGTCTCCCTTCGGCGGCAAAGATTTTTGGTCGCTCCATCGGTAAAATTTCTTTGCCAAGCCCCGTTTGGCCGTTCCCGGGAGCAGTCAAAGCCGCCTCTGCCAAATTTTTCGGCCGTTTTTTGTGCAGTTTGTATATTTCGTCTGGATTTTTGCCCTGTTTCGATGCTTTTGTGTACAGAAAGAGGCCGCTGCCCTCTTGCGGCAGCGGCCTCTTCTCGGGGTTACGATATTCGGTTCAGACTGCCCGGAATGGGTCAGGCAGTCTTTTTCGCGGTATGATGCTTGGTGGCCCGGATGAACAATGCCAGCATTGCAATGGCAAACACAATGCCGATCGGGTACGCCACTGCTGTATTGTAAATAGTCGCGCCCTCAGCCGTCTTGTGGTTGAGCAGGCTGCCAAGGCACTCGTTGCCCAGCAGGAAGTATGTAGCAGACACCGCGCTCATGAAGGTTGCAGGCACAGCGGTGATCCAGTAGTTCTTCTTCTCGACAAAGAGGTACATGGAAGCGGCCCACAGAACGATCATGGCCAGCGTCTGGTTGGTCCAGCTGAAGTAACGCCAGATGACCGTGTAGTTGATGAAGCCCAGTGCGTTGCCGACGCCGAGGAAGGTACCGACGCCCAGAACCGGGATGCAGAGCTTCAGGCGGTTGGCGTAGCTGTCCTGATCGATCTTGAACCAGTCGGCCAGGGTCAGACGCGCAGAGCGGAAGGCGGTATCGCCCGAAGTGATGGGGCAGACCACAACACCGATCATTGCCAGTGCAATGCCGATGCCGCCCATAGTCTTGGAGCAGACGTCGTAGATGGCGGCGGACTGGCCCTCAGCCAGCGCAGCTGCCAGACCGGTGTTCAGACCGCCGGTGACTTCGTACAGGGAGCAGCCGGCTGCGGCCCAGATCAGCGCGATGACACCCTCGCAGACCATGGCACCGTAGAACACGAAATGACCCTGCTTCTCACTCTTCATGCAGCGAGCCATCAACGGCGACTGGGTGGAGTGGAAACCGGAGATCGCGCCGCAGGCAACGGTGATGAACATGAAGCTCCAGATCGGGGTGCCCGACGGGTGCATATTGTAGAAGTGGCTCCAGATCTCGGGGATGGTGTAGGCGGGATTGGTGAAGATGCCAAAGATGACGCCCACCGCCATGATGATCAGGCAGATGCCGAAAATCGGGTAGATCTTGCCGATGACTGCATCGATCGAGATGAAGGTCGCGATGAAGTAGTAGACCAGAATGATGATCAGCCAGAACAGGGTCGTGGTCATCAGACCGGACAGACCGTTGTTCTTGCAGAGGGTCACGATCAGACCGGCGGGGCCGACGGCGAACACGGTACCGACCATGATCAGCAGCACGACGGAGAACACACGCATGATGTTCTGCATCACGGGGCCAAGGTACTTGCCGGTGATCTCTGCGATGGAGCCGCCGTCATTGCGCTCGCTCATCATACCGGAGAAGTAGTCGTGAACACCGCCTGCAAAGATGGTGCCGAAGGTGATCCACAGAAACACCACGGGGCCCCACAGAGCACCCTGCAGTGCACCGAAGATCGGGCCGAGGCCCGCGATGTTCAGCAGCTGGACGAGGAACAGCTTCCACTGGGGCATCACGACGTAATCGACACCGTCGTTGATGCGGACAGCGGGCGTTTCACGGTCGTCCGGCCCGAACGTGTTGTCCACGATCTTGCCGTAAACGAAGTAGCCGCCGATCAGGATCGCCAGACAGAGTAAGAAACTAATCATACCAGAAACCTCCTTTTTATCGTTACAGACAGCCCCATTCCGCTGGCTGTCTGCACAGACTTTCCGGCATGATGGTAACACATTTTCCGCCCCTGCAATAATATCTTCTCGGCATGGGCTTCATATCCATTTCCATATACCCTTAAAGATTTTTTGCCGAAGCTAAGTTTCTTTTCCGCAGGTCAAAGAAAAAAGAGCCGTCGCACGTCCGTACAGCGTTCGACTGCTCTCTTTTGTATCTTTCAGCTCTTGGATTCAAGCCGCAGAAGCTTATCCGTGTCTTAACCGGCGGCGGTCATTTCACGGTCTGCGCGGCCTGTTTGTGCAGCAATTCGATGAAGGATTTTTCCTCCGGGCGCAGGCCGCCCTTGTCCGGGTATACCAGCACATCCCGCATCCGCTGCCGCTGGGCCGGGCACTTTTTCAGCACCAGATGGTACTGTTCCAGTGCTTTCTGCGGCATGGGCGACGCCCACATATAGGCCGTGGGCAGCCGCTGCAGGATCGAGAACTGGCTGCACCGCTCGTAGACATGGATGCGGCGGCTCTCGTTGACGTGCCAGCGCACGCCGTCGCCGCCGTCCTCGCCGGGCAGCTGGAAGTCGTCGTGCATGATCTCCATATACTGGTTCAGCTCGGCCAGATCCCGCACCTCATGCTTGGCCAACGGGCCGTCCCGGTTGGTCAGCAGATAGTACTCGAAGTCCATCACCGGTTCCATTTTCAGGCCCCGCCGGGCGCAGTAATAGGTGTAGTGATCGTCGTCCTCAAGGGCGTACCGCAGCAGTGCCAGATGATATCCCCGCCGGAGCACATAGTCCATGGCCTCCATCGAGCCGCCCTCCCGGATGTGGATCCGCAATTGCTCCACACCCGCCGCCTGCTCGAGGTAATCCACCGCCGCATAGGAAGCGTAGGTCGCGTGGGGGATCATCACCTGCAGTTCCGCACAGCGGCCCTGTTCCTCCTGAACCCCTTGGTTCAGCCGATCCACCTCTTCCAGCACCCGTTCAGCCTGTTCGATGAAATGCCGGCCCTGTTCGGTGGGGATCATGCCGGTGGAGGAACGCTCAAAGATCCGCAGGTTGTATTCCTCTTCCAGATTTTTCAGAGCCTTGCTCACATTGGGCTGTGCCGCATACAGCTGTTTTGCCGCCGCACTCACCGAACCCCACTTTCGGATGGCGACCAGATAGCGCAATTCTGTAATGTTCACGTTCTTCTCCTTTTGTGTGCTTGCCAAGACAACAAGATGAATCCATTTTATCAGGAAATCCGCCGCCCTGTCAAGCCGACCGGTTGACGGCAAAACGCCGCCGCTTTATAATAAAAGAATCAAAAGGAGGGGTCCCCATGGAATACCGTGTTCTGCGGATTGACGAGCAGCTGTACGGCTGCGAAGAACTGCCTGAGGGCCAGCCCGTCTGCTGCGACGTTTTGTTGGAAGACGCCGCCGGGAGTCGCCGGGTTGTCGCCTACCCGGACGCCGAGCTGACCGCATTGGACATTCAGGAGGGCGACCGCGTGACCCTCCTCGAGCACAAACTGCACAAACTGTAAAGGAGCCTTTATGCACAGCCTTTATTTTGTCCGCCACGGCGAGACCGTGTGGAACGTCGAAAACAAGATCTGCGGCATGACCGACAGCCCCCTCACCGAGAAGGGCCGCGGGCAGGCCCGGCAGACCGGCGAGCTGGTAAAAAACAGCGGCCTGCAGATCGACGAGATCCTCTATTCCCCGCTCAGCCGCGCCGCCGATACCGCCAAGGCCATCGCCGAGGCCACCGGCATCCCCGCCCGGGAGGAGCCCCGCCTGCGGGAGCAGTGCTTCGGCAAATATGAGGGCACGCCCCGCGACGGTGCGGAGTTCAAGATCTCCAAAACCCATTTCGCCGACCGGTACGACGGCGGCGAAAGCATGATGCAGCTGGCCCAGCGGCTCTATAACCTGCTCGACGAGCTGAAGGCCGACACCAGCAAGACCTATCTGCTGGTCGCCCATAACGGCATCGCCCGGGTTGTGCAGTCCTACTTCTATGACATGACCAACGAGGAATACGCCGCCTTCGGCATCAAGAACTGTGAGCTGCGGGAGTTCCGGTTTGATTGATACCCTCTCAGTCATCGCTGCGCGATGCCAGCTCTCCCGAAGGGAGAGCCAAGACTTGGCTCCCACTCTGGGAAAGACTCCCCCGGCCGGGGGAGGTGGCACGCCAGTGCCAGAAGGAGAACGGCTGGCCGCGGAGCGGCCTGAGAGGGCAAGGCCGCTAAAGCGAAAAAGCATCTGCATCCCCATTTACTGGGCGTTGCAGATGCTTTTTTCAGTTAAACTTTCCGGTAATGGAACACCTTATCCTTGGTCACAAACATATACATCGTCACGACCAGAGCGGCCAGCTCTGCGGCGGTGACGGCCAGCCAGACGGCGTCGATGCCGCCCAGCAAAACCGGCAGAAGCAGGATGGCGATGACCTGAAACAGCAGCGTCCGCAGGAAGGAGATCAGCGCACTGGTCACACCATCGCCCAGCGCGGTGAAGAAGGACGAACCGTAAACGTTGAAGCCCATGATGAGGAAGCTGGTGGCGTACAGGCGGAAAGCCCGGGTGGTCAATTCCAGCAGGCCGGCATCGTAGCCCACGAAAACCCGCGCCACATAGGGGATGAAGACCATCGAGATGCCGGTCATGACCACCGCCACCACCGCGATCAGCCGCAGGCTCTTGCGGTAGAGGTTGTTGACCTCCTTGTGGTTCCGGGCACCGTAGTGGTAGCTGACGATGGGTGCGCTGCCGACTGCGTAGCCCACGAACACGGCCACGAACAGGAAGGCCGCATACATGATGACGCCGTAAGCCGCCACGCCGTCCTCGCCGGCAAAGCGGAGAAGCTGGTAATTGTACAGGATATTCACCAGCGACATCGAAAGGTTGGTCATCAGCTCGGAAGAGCCGTTGATGCAGGCATTCAGCAGGATGCGTCCCTCAAATTTCGGTTTGACGAGGTGGAGGCGGCTGGTGTTGTTCCGGTTGAGGAAGTAGAACACCGGCAGCACGCCGCCCACCAGCTGGCTGATAAAGGTCGCAATGGCGGCACCGGCCACGCCCCATTGCAGGACGCCGACCAGAACCACATCCAGCACCATATTCGTGCAGCCCGCGCCCACCGTAAAGGCAAAGCCCAGATGCGGCTTTTCGGCGGTCACGAAAAAACTCTGGAACATATTCTGCCAGATGAAGGTCGGGATGGACACCAGCAGGATCCGGCCGTAGGTCACAGCGTATTCCAGCATCTCCCCTTTTGCGCCCAGCAGCATGGCGATGGGCCGGACCAGAAAGAAGCCCAGCACGCTCATCACCACACCGACGGCAAACGCCGTCCAGACGAAGAGGCTGAAATAACGGTCGGCTTTCCGCTCGTCGCCCTCGCCGAGGGTGATGGCAACGATGGCACTGCCGCCGGTACCCAGCATAAAGCCGACGGTACCGATCAGCATCGGCAGCGGCATGATGAGGTTGACGGCCGCGAACGCCGTCTTGCCAACGAAGTTCGAGACGCACAAGCCGTCCACGATGCCGTAGATCGAAGTAAACAGCATGGTGCCGATGCAGGGCAGCACGAACCGGATCAGCCGGGAAGTATCAAAGTGGTCGGATAATTGGATGGTTTGCTTGGACATAACTTCTCCTTCTTGAATTTCAGGGTGCAAAAAAGGCCGGACAAGCCCGCGGCCCGTGCGTATTCCCTCTTCTGCTGTTCCGTTACGTCCAGAACCAGCCTCCGGGAAACGCAAGCCGCGGCATCTTATCCGGCCTTTCAATTACGTTGAAACGCCCTCCGATGAGCGAAAAATAGTATATCAAAGTTTATTTTTTCTGTCAATACGGCCTTTTGCCGCCGCAAGGCGATCCGGTGCCGCTGCAAAAAGCGAAGTCGAACCGCCCTTTCGGGCCATTTGAAAAAGTTTTTCCGTCCGATTTTCCATCTTTTGAAGCGTTTTTGTCGAAAGTACACGCAATCATTGACGAATGCGGTAAGATTTTGTATACTAAGTGGGAAGAAGTGGCACAATTTTCCTGTCAATCTTTTCCGGAACACGCAGAAGCAGGAAAATTGCTTTTTCGGATCACTTGCAGCAGAGTATAGATAAAGGAGAAATGCGCATCATGAAAACAACCGGTATTGTTCGCGGCGTAGACGCTCTGGGTCGGATCGTGCTTCCCAAGGAGCTGCGCACCAGTATGCGTCTGAACGCAGACGCCAAGCTCGAGATCTTTGTGGACGGGGATTCCATCATCCTCAAGAAGTACCGGCCCGCCGGCAGCTGTGATTTCTGCGGCGAGGTCGATCCCGAGGCCGTCCAGTTCGCGGGCTACTGCATCTGCCCGGCCTGCCGCCGCAAGATCAGCAGCCTGTGATCCCCGCCCGAAAAGGAGAAACGCCATGAGCCAGATGATCGACTTCACCCTGCCCTCCACCGTTCCCGGGCGGACGCTCCATGCGTTCCGCTGCATCCCGGAGGGCGAGGTACGCGCCATCGTGCAGCTTTCCCACGGCATGGTGGAATTCATCGACCGCTACAAACCGCTGGCCGAATATCTGGCCGGGCGGGGCATCCTCGTCACCGGCCATGACCATCTGGGCCACGGCGGTTCCATCCGCACCAAAGAGGATTACGGCTACTTCGCCGAGCCGGACGGCAACCGCGCCGTGCTGGACGACCTCCACGCCATGACCACCCTGACCAAGCAGCTTTACCCCGGTGTGCCCTATTTCCTGCTGGGCCACAGCATGGGTTCCTTCTACGCCCGGCAATACCTGTGCGAGTACGGTGCCGAGCTGGATGGTGCCATCCTCATGGGTACCGGCTATCAGCCCAAGGCTCTGGTCACGCTGGCCCGGACGGTCTGCCGGGTGCTGGCCGTCTTTTTCGGCTGGCAGCACCGGAGCAATCTGGTCAAGAACCTGTCTTTCCTTGGCTACAACAAGGGTCTGGAGGGCCGGACACCCCACGACTGGCTCAACCGCGACCAAGCCGAGGTGGATAAATACCGCGCCGATGAACGCTGTATGTTCACCTTCACCCTGAATGCATATTACAGTATGTTCACCGGCATCCTGCGGCTGTACGACACCGATTTCCTGAACCGGATGCCGAAGGATCTGCCCCTGCTCTTCCTTGCCGGCGACGCCGACCCCGTAGGCGAACAGAGCAAAGGCGTGCAGCGCGCCATCGACAGCCTGAAAGCCGTCGGCGTGCAGAACATCACCCAGAAGTTCTACCCCGGTGCCCGGCACGAGCTGCTGGTGGAGACCAACAAACAGGAGGTCTTTGCCGACATCGGCGACTGGCTCGACAAGCAGCTGGCCCGCAAATAATTCCAGACACAAAATCGCCGCCCGGCGAGATGCAGCTAACGTCTCGCCGGACGGCATTATTCTTTATTGAGATTTCAGCTTGAGTTATTTTGCAATTTTGTCGCTGGTCGTCAGCACAAACTTGACCGACTTGTTAGCTGCATAATCCGGCTTGTAAGTCAGATACATCTTGCTCCACTTGCTGGGAACAATGCAGTACATCTTGATATAACCGGTCGCATTTGCAGCCAAAGTGTTGCCATAGGCATTCGGCAGGCCATCGGCACCCATCTGGTAGCCGATATCCGCATGATGAACCGCACCCTTATCGGTGGTGATCTCGAAGTTCTGGCGGCCCAGCTGATCCAGCTTCTCATAATGGCCTGTTGTCAGAGCAAGAATCACGCTGGACAGCGCACTCTCAGCCGTATTGCCGAGCTGAATAGGCTGATCAGTATTATTCGTCACCTTGAAGATAACCGACATCCAAGTAACACTAGCGTTGCCGCCTGTGATCTGAGATGCCAGTTTTTCCAAATCACCCAGAATGCTGGCACTGGACGGAGTCCAGCCATCCTGCCAACCCACGACCTGCGTGACCACCTTGCCATTTGCATTATCTGCATTGATATTGGTATCCTTCTTTGCGGGGAGATAGTTTCCATCATCAACACCTGCTCCGCCGCAGCCGGTCAGGAGACCGCCTGCCGCCACTGCAAGAACCGTAACGCCGGCGCATTTCATAAAATCACGACGAGAGAAGTTGTATGCCATAAAACAGTGCCTCCTTTTTTGTATATCGTATGTTTGTTTTTGGCTTTCTTTCCGGGAGGTCCAAAGCACCCTCCCTCGCCCTTATCATACCAGAACCGGCCAAAAAATCAAGCAGATTTTTCCACCAAAAACCGCGTCGCAGCTTACTTTTATACCAAATTAAAGTAAAGATTCTTTACTTCCGGCAGGAAAGCCCGTCATTGGACGCCAAAAACGGCCCAAAATTCAGCAGAGATGCACAGAGCCAATATCCAACTTTTGTCGTAAAAGTAGAAAATGTTTATTTTCGCTTTGCCCAGCGGTCCACGGCGTTCACCAACGCCTTTCCGCGGCGGCCGAAGAGTTTCGGCAGCAGCAGGCGGGCCATCATCCAGACACCGGCAAAGTTGTACAGGATGACGCCCAGCGTGATGAGGCCGGTCCACAGGCCGTAGAGCGGTGGCTCGGCCAGCAGGAGCAGGGCTTCCCCGGCCAGAACGCCGAAGTTGATGACCACCCGCGCCGGATGGATGCTCATGCCGATCATGTTGTGGGCGTCGATGGCACGCAGGGTGAACACGATACCAAGGCCGAGGAAGGAGGCGTAGGTCGCACCCACCGGCCCCCACCACTTGATGAAAAAGTAGTTCATGATGCAGTTGCTCACCGCACCGGCCAGCATGGTCCACAGGCTGTGGGTAGACTTCTTGTTGACGACGTAGGCACTGTTCAAAAACTGGTTGAAGCAGCTGCAGGTGGACGCCAGCGCGAGGAAGGGCACGAAGTGCCATGCGTAATAGTAGTTCGACTTCATGATGTGCATGACCGGACGGCAGAGCCAGATGATGCCCGCCGCGCAACAGAACAGCACGCTGGAATAGGTGCGGAAGATCTTGGTGAAGAACGCCGCTCTCCCCTCTTCCTCGGTCACGGCCGAAAGCTGCCATGCGTCGTAGAAGATCAGGCCCAGCGTGGTCAGGATGGTCGGCAGGAAGTAGCCGGTAGAGAGCAGGCCGCTCCATGCTTCGCCGCTGTTGCCGTTGATGCCGTCGCACATCTCACGCACAAAGAACAGGTCGGATGCGTTGATGACCCAGAAACTGATCTGGGCAGGGATCATCGGCAGCGAGAACTTGAGCATCTGCTGCCAGAGGTTCTTGTTCAGGCCCTTCAGCTCCACAAAGTTCCAGAGCTTGCCGGTGATACAGAGGAAGAGAACGCTGACGAAATCGCCGCTGATGATGGCCAGCAGGTAGCCGTTGGCACCCCAGTGGAAGCCCACCAGATAGAGCACATAGAACATCAGGGTCGCAAAGGTACACAGGATGCCGTCCACGGCCACCAGCTTGTTCCACTGGCGGCTCCGGACGAACTGGGTGCAGAGGGTGCGCAGGCAGCTCATCAGGACGTAGATATAGATCAGGAAGCCGTACTGCGCCATATCGGGCAGAAACCGTGCCACCGGCCAGCAGAGCACCAGAATGCCAAAGCCGCCCAGAATGGTCAGCAGGCCGTTGGTGAACACCTGCTTTTCGCTGTTGCCCTTGTCCAGACCAAAGCGGATGATGGCGTTGGACATTCCCATTGAGACAAAGGGGATCAGCAGGTTTGCGTATTGGCTCAGGATCTTCGCCAGACCGAGGTCGGAGATCTCGGCCATGGCATAGGTCAGAAACGGCTGGACGATCAGGGTCAGCAGTTTCGACGAGAAGCTGG
Organism: Eubacterium sp. CAG:38; assembly: GCA_963660925.1. Lineage (GTDB taxonomy): Bacteria > Bacillota > Clostridia > Oscillospirales > Ruminococcaceae > Faecalibacterium. Next base: position 17,257 of record CAVKZS010000029.1, read on the forward strand.
AAATTGCAAAGATCAGGGTATTTCCGGCCAGCTTGCTGTATTTGTCTGTACCGGAGGTTTTTTCGTTCGACAAGGGTACTTTCCCTCCCTATTTTATTTTAACAGTTCCCGCCGGGCTTTCCAGTCGGGCAGAAGCTTTTCCACTTCCGCCCAGAACGCCCGGCTGTGGTTTGGCACAAGAAAATGGCAGTACTCGTGTACTACCACATAGATCTGCGCCGCAGCCGGCATATTGTAGAGCTGGAGCGCAAAGGTGATCTGCCGCTTCGAGATGGCGCAGACCCCCCACCGGCTGGACATATCCCGCACCTTGATGGTGGGCTTCTGGCCGTTCAGGACCCCGGCAAAGGCCGGAAAGACCTGATCGCTCATGGCAGTGAAATGCGCCAGTGCCTCGGCCTTGGAGGGCAGCGGGCGGCAGTTCTCCCGCTCGGCGCGGGCTTTGGTCCGCGCCTGCGCCGCCGCGATCCAGTCCAGCCGCTCGGCCACAAAGCCGTCGGCCACCTCCCACGGCATCCGCTGCGGGATGCTCACCGCCACCGAGCCGTCAGAGCGGATGTGGATGTTCAGGTTCTTGACCTTCTTGCGGGAGGCTTCGTAGGTGACGCCGCCCACCGTCCGGGTCATGGTCAGGCTTTTCGGCATTTCAGCCAGTCCTCCACCGGCAGCTGGGCCAGCACCACCGCCGCAAAGATCAGCGCACAGCCCACGCTTTCCCGCGCCGAAAGGTTCTGGTGGAGCAGCAGCCAGCCACCCAGCGCGCTGAACACGCTTTCCATGCACATGATAAGGCTGGCAATGGCCGGGTGCAGGTCCTTCTGGCCGATGATCTGCAGCGTGTAGGCCACGCCGCTGGAAAAGATGCCGCAGTAGGCAATGGGCAGCAGGTTCTCGCCGAACTCCGCAAGGCTGGGCGTCTCAAACAGCACCGCCGCGATGCTGCTTTCGACGGCCACAACAAAAAATTGCAGCAGGCTCAGCCGCACGCCGTCCACCTGCGGGGCAAAGTGGTCGATGGACAAGATCTGGAAGCTGAACAGCACCGCGCAGAACAGCAGGAGCAGGTCGCTGGTCTCGATGCCGCCAAAGCCGTTTTTCATGCAGAGCAGGTACAGCCCGGCCACCGAGATGACCATGCTGACCCAGAGCTGCGGGCTGCTCTTCCGGCCCAGTGCCAGCCCGAACACCGGCACCAGCACGACGTACAACGCGGTCAGAAAAGCCGACTTTGCGGTGGAGTTCGGGTTGAGGATGATGCCGACCTGCTGCGCCGCCGACGCCGCGAACAGGAAGGTGCCGCAGATCAGGCCGGCTTTCAGCAGGGTCTTTTTCGCTTCGCCTTTGGGCCAGCCGTAAGCCGCACCCTGTTTGCGGTGGATCGCGTCGAAAACATAGGTGGTGGGCAGCAGCACGATCACGGCCAGCCAGCTCCGCCCGGCCAGAAAGGAGTAAGCTCCCATGCCGGCACCGATGCTCTGCGCCACAAATGCCGTGCCCCAGATGAAGGAGCAGAGCAGCAGGAGCAGCGAATTTCGGGTCTGGGTATTCATCAGCCGACACCCTCCACTTTCAACCCGCCGTAGAGGTAATAGCGGCTGGAATCATAAGAGATGGTCAGGCGGTAGATGGCCGCCGGGTCCAGCCCGGAGATGGTGCAGCGGTAGTTGGTGCCGTCGGTCTTGAAGTAGTAAGTGCTGTCCGGCACATACTGTACGCCGCCGTCAACCTTCTGCCAGACCGCCACCTTGAACTTCTGGGTGCCCTCTGCCGCACCGTAACCCGTGATGGTCAGGGTGCCGGCGGGGGCGGCAAAGTAGTCGGTCTTGCGGCTCCAGATGCCGTTAAAGACGATGTTCAGACTTCCGTTGACCATAGCCGAGGTGTACTTGGCCGAAGCGTCGGTGATGCCTTCCAGCATCAGGTCCTCTCCGGTCGCCTCCGCCCAGCGGGTGGTGTCCTCTTCCTGCACCTCGCTGGTGCTGGTGCCGAGGACCTTGTGCGCAACGGAGGTCAGGGTGTCCTTGCAGCCGGTCAGGAGCGTTGCCGCCAGTGCCGCCGTCAGCAGAAGGACGATGATCCGTTTTGTTCTTTTCATTGTTCTATCCTCAAAAAACACAAGATGATAATTTGCGTTATTAGCATAGTATACCGCATTTCACAGGCACAAACAAGCCCGGCGGTGCGGTTTCCCGCCCCTCCGGGCCGCTCTTTTCTTCATCTTTGCCCGATCTTCCCGCCGGGTTTGATCTGGCCGTTCGCGCAGTGGATCGCCGCACCCTGCAACGCCTCGTTTCCTTCTCCGATCACGAGGCTCCGCCACTGGGTCTTGGTTCCTTTGTTATAGTAGACCGTTTCAAGCCCCTCGCAGCCCGCAAAGGCTCCGGTGCCGATGGTCAGTTCCGGCGTGAGGATCTTGACGACCCGCAGGTTTTTGCACCCGGCAAAGGCGTAGTTTCCGATCCGGTCAATGCCTTCGCACAGCCGCACTTCGGTGATCTGTTCCCGTTCTGCGTACCACGGCACGTCTTTTTCCGAAGCATAGTCCGCCATTTCTTCTGGCCGCTCGATATAGAGCACGCCGTCCTCCAGCCGGTAGGTCTTTGGGGCTGGCGGTTCGGACGGTTCCGCAGGCGTCTCCGGTTCTTGCGGCGGATCTGGTGTTTCAGGTGTTTCCGGCTCTTTTGGCTCTTCTGGCGTTTCGTCCGGGGCTTCCGGCTGCGGCGGGGTGTTTGGTTCTTCCGGAGTCGTGGGAATGTCCGGATTTTCGGGGTTTCCGGGTGTCTCCGGGTTTTCCGCAGGCGCGTCCTCGCCGGGCTCTTCCGGTTCCGGCGTTGGCTCGGGTGTGTCCGGCTCGGGTTCTGTGGGCGGACTGGGCGTTTCGCTGCAGCTGCCCTCGCTCCAAGTGTTGTCTCCGGGCATCCGGAACAGCGTCTTTTCAGGGAAGCACTTCTCGGCAAACACATGGCTTGCCTCCGTCCACGGCATAGCCAGCGGCTCGACGATAGCCTTGCGGTTCTGGAACGCATTCAGCGTTTCGGACAAGCATTCGTGCCCCTCCGGTCGTGTTACGGCCAGCACGCCGCCCCATTCCTGTTCCATCCGGAGTGCGAGCACACGTTCCCAGAGCGTCAGTTCCGTCTCCCACGTTACCCGCACCTCAGCCTCGCCGGGCTGGTCGGCGGTGATAACGATTTCCGGTGTTTCGCCGGTTTCTTCCCATTGCCCGGCCGCACTGTCGTAGACAAAACCAGTGTTTCCTTTCATCTTCCACTGAACCGTCTGGGCCGTATCTGTCCGGAGATGCAGCACCGGTGCAAACCGGATGCGCACCCCTTCCGCCGGCGTTGCATCGAAATTCCCCAGTGGGATGCTGGTTTCTTCCGCGCCGTCGGTCGTCACGGTGCCCGAAAGTTCGGGCGTTGCTTCCAGCTGCATCTGCTGCTCCACCGTGCCGAGGATCTTCGCCGTCGCTGCGATCTTTACGGCTGCTTCTCCGGTCAGGCCGTCCTCGTCCAGCAGGATCTTTCCCTCCCGGGTGTTCAGCCCGTCGTTTTCCCGGGCAAATTCCTCTGCCGGAGCGGACGCTGTCAGTTTCAGCAGGTCAAAGACCTCGTTCAGCTGCAAATCGTCGTCGCCGTACACCGTCACCGCATCCTCATCGGCCTGCAGTTTCCGCACCCGGAGGATCAGCAGTTTTCCGCGCTCGTATTCCAACGCCAAGATCCGCCCGGCCCGCAGGTTCCGGATGGTTTCGCTCGGCGTGCCGATTTTATATTGTACCGCCTCGTCGTCCCGGGCAAGCAGCTGATTCTCCCCTGCCGCGTTTTCTTCTGCCCGGAGCAGCACCACGCCCTGCTTGACCGCCGCAAAGTCTCCGGAGCTGCCGATCGTCAGCACCCGGTCAGCCTCAAAGTCCTTCGATTCGGTCTCCTCGATCTCTTCCGGCGGGCAGACGAACGCACTGGTGCGGTAACTCGCGCAGAGCGGTGCGTGATCTTCCCGCCCCAACAGAAAAACCCGGAGCTGTGCATACTCCGGGCGTGTTCCCGTCAGGCGAAGATCCGCCGTGGCATCCTCTGCGGCGGAAACGGTTCTGCGCCCGCTGGCCAGCAGTTCTTTGCCGTCTTCGGTGTAGACTGCCGCGACCAGCTCCGCTTCCTCCGCCGCGCTGTATCGGACCGACGCCACCATTCCGTCCAGCTCTGCGCGGATGATCTGACTCCCCGCCGGAAATGCCGCCCCTGCCCGGCCCGGCAGAACCGCCGCCATCAGCACAGCCGCAAGCATCCCCGCCAAGAACCGTCTGGTCATGGTCGTGTCCCTTTCCTCCCCGCAAAATCTGCAGGGCATTCGCCGCAAAGGTTTCGTTCTGTCGTATCAGATCGCCGCGCACCGTTCGAGGGCACAGACGGCATGGGTCCATTCGTCGATCCGGAGCACAAAGCATCCGGCAGGCTCAAATTTTCCGTCGAGGATTATTTTCCCCTGAAACGTGATCCGCCGCAGTTTCTGCGTTTCGTCGGTCACGTCCACCGTGCAGAACCTCTGCAAAAAGGCACAGATCGCGGCGGCGTGGGAGACAACAAGTCCGCTCCCGCCGTCGGGAATCTCATGCAAAATCTCCGCAAGTGCGGCAGACATCCGGGCACGGACTTCGCGGAAGGATTCGCCGTCCGGGTTCTTGAAATCCGGGTCCTCATACTGCCGCCGCCAGAAGGAAGCATCCTGCCCCGACGTGTCGCCGGTCCTGCGCTCCAATAAGCGTCCGTCCGTGACGACCGGCAGTCCGAGCAGTTCTGCGGTCTGGACTGCGCGCCGGGCGGGAGACGCCCAGACGCCAGAGACATCACAGAAAACCGGATTCTGAAAAACGGTCTCCGCTCTCCGAATACCCGCAGCCGAAAGCCCGGCATCTGCTTTGCCCGGTTCCGGGAGCGAATGCCGCATGAGCAGAAGTGTTTTCATATCCGGCCCCGCTTCAGCACCAGCACCGCATCCTGCTGGAAGGGGTGCATGGGGATCAAGGTATCGCCGTCCTCTTTGCGCAGGGGCGTCAGGCGGGCCGTGCGGCGGGCGTCGAGATCGTAGGCGTGGACTTCATAGCCCGTGAAATCGCCCGCAAGGGTCAGCCGGGTGTTGACCGGCAGATAAATCAGATAAAGAGCCTCTTCCGGCGTTTTTGCCATCCGGATATCGGGCGAATCGTGCCTTACTTGCTCCCGGCACGGAATCAGCGTACCGATGCCGTACAGCTCAAAAAACTCCCGGATAAAGCTGTAATCCCACGCGCCGGGATAGGCCAGCGCAGTCTGGTGAGGCTGGGGCGCATCGAACGCCTCTCCCAGCGACAGGGTTGTGCGCAGACCGGCCGTGACCCAGTTCCAAACGCCGTGCGCCCCGTAGGTGATGCCCGCCGACGCACCGGACAGCAAACTCTGCCACGCTGCACGGCGGATCTCAAACGGCCCGAATCGGCCATAGTGCATCCGGCTGTGGCCCATCTGCTCGTAACAAGGCTCACTGTTGATGACCGGGCGTTCCGGCCGCATGGCATAGAGCGTCTGGGCCGTCTCGTAGGCGGCGTTCTGGAAATCGTTGTGGTGGCCGGACTGGTAGAGATAAAAATCCATCTTCCGGGCAAAAACTTCCGGGATATCCGGGAACCGCCCCTTGAGGTGCATGGTTTTCAGCCCCCGGAAGCCCCGCTCGTCCAGCAGGTCAAACGCCTCCTGATAATAGGCAATCGTCTCTTCGGTGGGGAAATCCGTGTCGCCGCTGATGACGTAGACCGGTTCAAATTCATCGAAACTGTCGTAAATTTTGGTCAGAATGCCCCGCAGCAATTCCCGCGGAATGATGTAGCGGGGCCGCATCTCGCTGGCCCATGTGCCGGGCACCTGATTGCTCCACAGCACCACCAACGCCAGCGTAAAGCCCTCGGCTTTTGCCATCTGGCAAAGCTCCCGCGCGTGCTCGAAATAGTCCTCATTCAACTGGGTGTAAACGGGATAGCCCTCGTCGTCCAGCGCAAAGGGAGTCCAGTGCAAAGGACTTTCGCCCCGGTCCCACTGGGCGAGGGTGTTGATCTGCAGCACATTGAATCCCTGCTCCCGGCGGTACTTTAAATAGTAGGCCCACTCGTCGGGCGTGATATTCGTGAACGCACTCCACACCGTGTCGGCCAGCCAGAAAAAGGGCTTGCCGTCCTTTTCGAGGTGGCGGTGATCCGCAGAAACTCTCAGGTCGCTCATGCAGAAAAATCCTCTCTATCAGGACATAAAATTCAAAAATTTGTTTTCCGCTCCGGAGAAATGCGATTCCGCCGTGAGGGTCACTCCGGAAAGCGGAGCTTTGACTTTCACCGTGGTCTGAACCGGCTGTCCGCTCTCGTCCGGCGTGAAGAAGGTCAGCTCATAGGTGCCGCGCCGCACCTTGAACCCGAACGCACCTTCCGCATTGGTCGTGGTCTGCGCCACAAGTGCGCCGTCCTGCAAGAGGGCAACGAGCGCATCCGGAAGCGGGCTGTGAGCCGCTGTTTCCAGTCGGCCCGAAAGCTCCACCGGCATCACAAGCACCACACCCACAACGACTGCGGCCGCAGCTCCGGCCCCCAGCAAAAGCAACGCTGAAGTTCCCGAAGAAGCGGGTTCTTCTGGCTTCGGAGTTTCTGGTGTTGTTTCCGTTTCTTTATCCTTAAAATTTGCGGTGATATGGACCTCTTCGCTTCCCATCACGAAGGTCGTTTCTTCCGCAGATGGGTCTTCCAGCGTCACGCCGCCCGAAACAACGGTCCAGCCCGAAAAATCTTTCTTCTGGTCGGTGCGGTCCTCGGCTTTTATCGTGATCGTAGCACCGGGTGCGGCCGATTCTGCCGACGCCGTGCCGCCCTCCACCGTGATGGCATGGTCGGCCAGAACTTCGCCGGGCAGATCCCGGCGGCAGGCCACTACATAGTGGATCTCCGTTTCATCCGCGCGGAACGGCACTTCTAATGTACCGAGGTCGGACGCCTCTTCCTGCTTCATGTAAAGCAGATTTTCCGCCGCCAGCGGATCGGTCCCGCTGCGGCTGACCAGCACGAGGTATTCTTCCCCCGCCGCAAGGCCGTTGAAGCAGGCAAAAAGCTCGCTCTGCCGTGCATCCACTTGGCCGTCGATGAGGGCGTTTTCGGCTTCCAACTCCGTCCCGGATGCGGCCAGCGCACGCACCGGAAACGCGCCAAAAACCAGCGCAGCTGCAAGAAACAGTGCGCAGAACCGCGAAAGCCGGCATCGGGCCATAGAAATCTCCTTCCAGCAGGATCGGCAAGTAATATCGTTTTAAATATAACGGATGAAGGTCAATTGCGTCAAGAATATTACAAAAAGTCCCCGTTAGAATTTTATCGGCGATTTTTGGGTAGTTTGACGAAAAGGCACAAATAAACATCCACCAGCCGAGCTGGTGGTTTTTCATATGCGGGCATAGCCCTCT
>CAVKZS010000030.1:0-49916 GCA_963660925.1 Eubacterium sp. CAG:38
TCCCGGCGCATCTTCTTGAACCAGTTGCGGATCTTGCTCTTGGCCTCGCTGGTGCGCACGATCTTCAGCCAGTCGCGGCTGGGGCCTTTGTCCGCCGGGCCGAGGATGACTTCGATGATCTCGCCGGTCGCCACAACGTGGTCGATGGGGACCATCCGGTTGTTGACCTTGCAGCCCACCATCCGGTTGCCGACGGCGGAGTGGATGGCATAGGCAAAGTCGATGCAGTTTGCGCCGGCGGGCAGGTTGATGACGTCGCCCTTCGGGGTGAAGGCAAAGACTTCCTCGGGCAGCAGGTCGCTCTTGAGGTCGTGGAGCAGGTTGCCTGAATCCTCGCTGACGCGCTGGTTTTCCAGCAGCTGGCTGACCCATGCCAGACGCTCGTCGAGCTTGTCGTGGCCGTCGAGACCTTCCTTGTACTTCCAGTGAGCAGCAACGCCGTACTCGGCCTGTTCGTCCATTTTGCGGGTGCGGATCTGCACCTCAAAGGGGATGCCCTCGTGCCCGATGACCGTGGTGTGCAGGCTCTGGTAGCCGTTGGGCTTCGGGGTCGAGATATAATCCTTGAAGCGATTCGGCAGCGGGTGGTACATATCGTGGATCAGGCCCAGCGTGCTGTAGCACTCGGCCAGCGTATCCAGAATGATCCGGACGGCATAGATATCGTAGATCTCATCGAAGGACTTGTTCTGCATGATGGTCTTGCGGTAGATGCCGTAGATGCTCTTGACCCGGCGTTTGATGGTCGCGCCCTCGATGCCGCTCTCTTCCAGCCGTTTTTCAATGACGCTCGACACGCTGGCAAGGAATTCCTCGCCCGAACGCTCGCTGAGCATCTTGTTGATCTCCTCGTAGCCCACGGGGTCGAGGTAATGCAGGCTGCGGTCCTCCAGCTCTTCCTTGACATTCAGGATGCCAAGGCGGTTTGCGATGGGGGCGTAGACCTCCATCGTCTCACGGGCCTTATCGCGGCGTTTCTGCTCCGGCCATGCGTCGCCGGTGCGCATATTGTGGAGCCGGTCGCAGAGCTTGATGATCATGACCCGGACATCCCGGCTCATGGCCAGCAGCATCTTGCGCAGGTTCTCAGCCTGCAGCTCCTCGATGTTCGAGAACTGGATCTTGGTCAGCTTGGTAACGCCGTCCACCAGCAGGGCCACTTCTTCACCGAAAGCGGCTTTCAGGTCGTCCAGCGTCGTGGGGGTATCCTCCACAACGTCGTGGAGCAGGGCCGCGGCGATGCTCTCACTGTCCATGCCGAGATCCAGCACCAGCCGGGCCACCGCCAGCGGATGGCAGATATAAGGCTCACCGCTGCGGCGGCAGACGCCCTTGTGGGCCTCGTTCGCCATGTTGTAAGCCTTCTCGATCATCTCCATATTGTAGGCTTTGCCGCTGGCTTTGATGGCCTCCACCAGCTTATCGTAGGTCACGATCTCGGGCCGGACCTCCGAGGGCAGGGTGCCCTCCGGGGCGTTGGCCGGCAAAGCAGTTGCGGCCACCGTTGCCATCTCCTGCACCGGCTGGTGCAGATGGGTCTTGGCCGAGTAAGAATCCTCATTGTTCACGGCTGCAGGTGCAGCCGGTTTCTTTCCCTCTGGCATCTTACTGTTCCTCCAAACATTTCAGGATCGGCGCATCGGCAAGGTTCTTCTTGCCCGCCGTCGGCACCAGCTCCCAGAACCGGACCCCGTCGCGCTCGTTGGCCGCGATCAGGCCCACCTGTTCCAGCGCGGTGACCGCCACCAGAATTTTTCCGGTATTTTCTTCGCCCAGGTTTGCAAACAAAGGCTGCAGGTCGTCGGCGTGCCACCGCCGGGCCTGCAGTTCCCGGTAGACTACGATGATGTCGCTGCGGGCCGGGGCCACGGTCTGCTTCTGTTCCGCCGTCAGCGGGGTGCCCCGGCGCAAGGCCTGCACCAGTGCGGCCTGCTGGGACGCGGTGTTGCCAAGGCCCGCCGGGTGCAGTTCCAAGATCCGGCCCGACAGCTGCGCCCCGCGGGGTGCCTCATAGACCGAGAGATTCAGCGCAGCATCCACCACATCGCCCATGGTGTAGGGCAGCTGCTCCGGGCGCATCCCGAACCAGACCGCGTAGATCGTGGCATTGCCCTGCCGCAGGCGCAGGCGGCTGTGCCTGCCCTCCGACACCGGGTAAACGCCCTCTATCACAGCCTTTTCCAGCAGGAACACCGGCGTCGGGTTCTCGGCCCCGTAGGGAGCCAGCTGCTCGAGACGGCGGACACTCTCCACCGTGATCCGGTCGAGGTGGATGGACAGATCGCAGGTCAGCGGCGGGGTGTGGAGCACCGGGCACTCCCGGGCCGCCCACTCGTTCAGACGGCGGCGCAGTTCGGGCAGGTTTTCTTCCCGCACCGACAGACCGGCTGCCATGGCGTGACCGCCGTACCGGACCAGCAGATCGGCGCAGGAGCCGATGCAGGCGTGCAGGTTGAAGCCCTGCACGCTCCGGCCGCTGCCCTTGCCCTCGCCGTGCTCGTCGATCGAGACGACGATGACCGGGCGGCCCGTCTTTTCGACCAGACGGGAGGCCACGATGCCGATGACACCCGGGTGCCAGTCCCGGCCCCAGAGCAGGATCACCCGGTCCTCAAGGATGGCCGGCTCTTTGTCCAGCTGTTCCTGTGCAGCTTTGACGATCTCCTGCTCGGTCTCCTGCCGGGCGACATTGATCTCGTTCAGTCTATGCGCCAGTTCTTCGGCGCGTTCTTCGTCCTCGCAGAGCACCAGCTGCAAGGCCGTCACCGCGCTGTCCATCCGGCCCGCCGCGTTGATGCGGGGCGCGATGGCATAGCTGATGTTCTCGGCGGTGATGGGTTTCCCGGTCAGGCCCACCTCGTCCAGCAGGGCCGCAAAGCCCGGCCGGTCGGTCTGGCGCAGCTGGCGCAGGCCAGCTTTGACGAGAGTGCGGTTCTCGCCGGTCAGGGGCATCACGTCGGCGACGGTGCCCACAGCGGCCAGATCGCCGCAGTAGTCCAGCATCTCTTCCGGCGTGCAGCCATCCAGCGCGGCACAGAGCTTGAACGCCACGCCCGCACCGCACAGGCCCTTGAAGGGGCTGTGGTCGTCCTCCCGGCGGGGATCCACCACGGCCACCGCCTGCGGCAGGGTGTCAGGCGGCAGATGGTGGTCGGTGATGACCAGATCGACGCCCAGCGAGGCCGCAAACGCGGCCTCGTCCACGGCGGAGATGCCGTTGTCCACGGTCACGATGAGCTGATAGCCCTTGTCGTGGATGGACTGAATGGCGTTCTTGGACAGGCCGTAGCCGTCTCCTTCCCGGCTGGGGAGCATACACTTGACGTTGGCTCCCATTCCCTTCAAATGCTGGTAGAGCAGGGCCGTGGCGGTCACACCGTCCACATCGTAGTCGCCAAAGACCACGATGGTCTCTTCCCGGTCGATGGCTTCCATGATCCGCTGGCAGGCCTTGTCCATGTCGGTCAGAAGCATCGGGTCGCTCAGCTCTTCTTCTCCGGCCAGCAGGGTCAGGGCGTCAGCCGGGTCGGTGATCCCCCGCGCCGCCAGAATGCCGGCCAGCAAGCCGGCCTCCTTCTGCTGGGCCGCGAGGGTCTTGTTGAATTGTTCTTCGCTCCACGGCTCGTCGGAGCGGTATTCCAGTTCCTCGGTATTCTGCTCCGCAATGGCGCGGGTCAGCTCCCGCACGGCGGTGCGGTCGAGGTCTTTCAGTTCCCATGCCCGGTAGGTCATTGCAGTCCCTCCCCGGTCAGGCCGTCGTTGGCCATCATCCCCTGCAACGCCGCGATCTCGCTGGACACGTCCAGCGCGACGTCCGACAGCAGATTGTTGTAAAGATTGTCGTACGCCTGATTGAGGGTATGCAGGATGCCCGCGATGTCCCGGCGGATGCTCTCGGCGTTGTCGCCCTGCTGCCCCTGCACATCGTTGTAGGTGTGGAGCAGTTTGAGGGTGGTTGGGATATAATATTCCGCGAACTTGCGCACTTTCGGCAGGCTTTCAGGGTGGACTTCCAGCCAGTCGCAGATGGTCTCGGTGGTTTTCTGCATCCGGTCCAGCTCTTCCACGGCCTGTTCATCCTGCATCAGGATCTTCTCCTGTGCCAGCACCTTGGCAAAGCTGCGGGCAATTTCCAGATTGCGGGGCACATCCTCAGCTTTGGCCGTCTCCGGCTTCTTTGCTTCCGGTTTCACAGGCTGAGGTTCGGCGGGGGCTTCCTGCGCGGCACGGTAATCCTCTGCCGTCAGGTAGAGCCTATCGGTCTTTTCGTCCAGCCAGCCCTTGAGCCAGCCTTTGTGGATGAACTTCTGCAGCTGTTTGCGGGCCTTTTTCGGTTTCTGGTGAGTCAGGTCAGCCAGCATCTGCATCGGAATGCCGTTCTTGTAATCAAAGCCCTCCGCCGTGTCCGCCAGCTGATTCAGCTCCTTGGCAGCGGTCATCCGGGAAGCACCGGCAGCGGTCATCCAGAGGAAGCCCGCCGTCACCAAAAACAGCAGGCTGCTGGTGACACCTACTGCGTTATACAGCCATGTTCCCCAATACAGCGACAGACCAATGAAACAGCCCACACCGGAAACGCCGAAGATCACCGCGAAGGTGATGCCGATGGCCAGCAGTGCACAGCCGGCGTCATGGCGTTTCTTCGCGCTCTCCCGCATCTCACCCACCGGGGTGGTATCCCGGCTCAGGCCAAAGATCTGCTTGGCCCAGCCGGGCATTCCGGTCTGGGCGGCGTTCTGGGCGTTTGCATTCTCCGGGTCCTCCTGCGCCTGACGCTGGTATTCCCGCTGGCGGCGGCGATATTCCTGCGCACCTTCCTGAAAGGCCCGTCCCGCCTCGCCGATGCCGTAGCTGGCGGCATGGACGGCGGCGCGGCCCATATCCCAAGCCCGGTCGCCGATCTCCTCGCCCCGGCCGTCAAAGCCGGTGCGGAAGGCATCGTTCATGGTATCACCGAAGGCCCGGATCTGCCGTTCCAGCTCGTCCTGAATCTGCTGGCCCTCGGCGGCGCGGTTCTTTTCATCCTCTGTGTAGTGGTTGTCGTTCATGCTTTCCTCATTCCTCTGCCGGGCTGTACCGGCTGATGATGGCGCGGGCCACCCGCAAACCATCCACGGCGGCACTCATGATGCCGCCCGCATATCCTGCGCCCTCTCCGCAGGGATACAGACCTGCCAGCTGGGAGCACTCAAAATTTTCTTCCCGCTTGAGCCGGACCGGGCTGCTGGTGCGGGTCTCGAGGCCGGTCAGGATGGCCTCGGGTGCGGTGTAACCCGCGATCTTCCGCTCGTAGGCGCGCAGACCGGCCCGGAGCGTCTGGGCCAGCGCGTCGGGCAGCAGTGCGCCGAGGTCGGCGGCGACCACGCCCCGGTCATAAGTCGGCTCTACCCGGGTGATGTTCAACTGGCCCTTCCCTTCCAGAAAGCTCTGGATGTTCTCGGCCGGGGCTGCATACGCGCCGCCCTTCTGCCCGGCAGCATAAGCCCGGGCTTCCAGCTCCCGCTGGAACGCAATGGCCTTGCGCGGGTCGTTTGCAAAGTCCGCCCCGCCGATGCTGACCACCACCGCCGCGTTCGCATTTTTGCCGTCGCGGGCGTGGTAGCTCATGCCGTTGGTCACCACCCGTCCGGTCTCGCTGGCCGAAGCCACCACCTGACCGCCCGGGCACATACAGAAGGTATAGACACAGCGATCCCCGACGTGCTGGGACAGCTGATACTCGCCGCGGGGCAGGGCCGGGTGGCCTGCCGCCTCATGGTAAAGACTCTTTTCGATCTCGGTCTGCAGGTGCTCGGCCCGGAAGCCCACGCTGAAGGGCTTGCACTCCAGCACAAGGCCCGCGTCCATCAGCATCCCGAAGGTATCCCGCGCCGAGTGCCCCACCGCAAAAATCAATGTCTCGCAGGGGAAGCTGCCATTTGTCGTGTAGATCCCGGTCAGGCGTCCGTTTTTCTGCTCCAAGCCGGTCAGAGCGGTGTTGAAATGCACCTCACCGCCCAGCGACTCGATCTCCTTGCGGATGGAGGTGATGACGCCCCGCAGCAGGTCGGTGCCGACATGGGGCTTCTGCTGCCATGCGATCTCTTTCGGTGCACCGTGTTCCAGAAAGACTTCGGTGACAAAGCCGCAGAGCTCGTCGCCGATCCGGGTGGTCAGCTTGCCGTCCGAGAAGGTACCGGCACCGCCCTCGCCGAACTGGATGTTGGCGTTTTCGTTCAGCTCACCGGTGGCCGAAAAGTGTTCGACCGCCTGCACCCGCTCGTCGAGAGCCGGGCCGCGTTCCAGCACAATGGGCCGGTAGCCCTGCCGGGCCAGCAGCAGCGCGGCGAACAGGCCCGCCGGCCCCAGACCGCAGACCACCGGCCGGTGCGCCAGCGGCTGGGTGCCGTTCTGCACCGAAAAATCGGTCCTGCCGCGCAACGCAACGCAGGGCGAGGCCCCTGCATACGCAGATTCCTCACCCTCGTCCTTGAGCGTTACCGCAACGGTGTATACCAATTTGGGCTGGCCGTGGCGCGCATCCACGGAGAGACGGGCCACACCGAGGTGGCCCACTTTGCCCCGCGGGATGCGTGCCAGACGCAGTGCCCGTTCAAATGCCTGCGGCTCCCCGGCGGAAAGCGGCAGACGGATGTCCCGAACCAGAATCATTGTTGTTTGTTTCCTATCTTAGTTGCTTTCGATCTTGCACTGCACCACATAGCTGCCGAGGGCAAAGATCTTGCCGTTGGAAGGCACATAGAGGCGGCAGGCGATGTTCTGCTGGCCCAGCGCGATGGAGAAATCATCCGCGTCGATCTCGATGACCACCTGTTCCGGGGTCAGGGCTTCCAGCGAACCGGACGGGCCGCAGAGGGTCACGTTCATCAGCCGCTCGGTCTCCACGGTCAGGGTGTAGGTAGAAGGCAGGTTGACCACCTGCACGCACTCGGCCGGCAGGTTCATGGTCTTGGTCTCCAAGCGAGAGCTGTCGAAGCTGACTGTGATGCTGGTAAGATTGTCCAGCAGGTGGATGCCGGTGGGCAACTCGATGGGCATTTCATAGACCTTGTTCAGTGCGAAGGTGGACAGGTCGATGGTGCCGATGGACAGGCTGGACAGCCGTTCGATCTGGTTTTCCGGGCCGGCCACGTTCAGGGTCTTTTTGCTCAGCGCGTAGGACAGCACCGAGGAGTCGAAATCCCGCGGCGCATTGATGAAGCTGACCGTCACCGGCAGGGTAGCGACCTTGTAGACCTGCAGCGTCACCTCGACGCTTTCGGTCTCAAGGGTCGTATACGCAAACTTGACCTCCTTGCCGCTGCGGGTATAGAACCGGAGCGGGGTGTCCAGCGTCACCGAGTCGGTCAGGTCGCCGTTGTGGGTCACTTCAGCGGTGCAGGTCTCCACCTCGCTCAGCTCCGAGCTGGGGCCGGAGAGGGTGACCGTCTCTTTGGACGCATCGGTGCCGTAGAGGATATACCCGTCGGCGATGCTCAGGTAATTGGTGGTCACTTGGATGGGCAGGGTCTTTTCCTCCACCACGTCAAACACCACATCCACCGTGTTGTCGCCCTCGATGGAGACCGAAACGCCGGTCAGCAGCGCACTCTGGCTCCGTACCTGCAGGCGCAGGGTCTTTTCGCCGCTGTCGCGGACGCCGGACCAGTCCGGGTAGACCACGAAATCCGAGGCCGACAGCCCGCCGATGGTGTAACCGTCGCCCGAAAGCTTCAGGCTGACGCTCTTTTCCGGCGCACTGACGATGCTCAGGCCACGGGAAGTATAGGCCGACGAATCGTAGGTGAAATCCACCGGCACGTTGGTAATGGTGGTGGTGGTGCCGGGCTGCACCACGATGGTCACAGCCATCCACGCGATGATCGCACCGATCACCGACAGCAGCAGCCGGATGCGCCGGTCGCTGAGGATGCTCTTGGTGGGGCTGATGGCAGCCTTGGTGCCCTTGTTCTTGTTCGGCTCACTCATTGCTGCTCATCCTCCTCTTTCTGGTTGACCCAGTTCAGCAGGCTCTGCACCCGGCCCTTCCAGCCGTCGGCGGTGCTCTTCTCGCTGACGGTCTCCTTGGGGATCATCTCGTCGATGAGGCGGGTGTAGAGGGTCTGGCGGTCAAAGTGCCGGATCAGCACGCCGTTTTTGGCCATCGAGATGATGCCGGTCTCCTCGCTGACGACGATGGCGATGGCATCCGAATTTTCCGCAATGCCGAGGCAGGCACGGTGACGGGTACCCATGTCCTTGCCGAGGTCGAGATTGTTGGACAGCGGCAGCACGCAGCCGGCGGCTTTGATCCGGCCATTTTCAATAATGGCCGCGCCGTCGTGCAGCGGGGTGCCCTCGTAGAAGATGGTACCCAGCACTTCCAGATTGACCGCACTGTTGACCGGTGTGCCGGTGCGGACGATCTCGGAAAGGTTGGTGTTCCGTTCCAGAACGATCAGCGCGCCGGTCTTGGTCTCCGAAAAGCGTTCGGCGGCGTCGCAGATGGCGATGATGGCACTCCGCCACACCCCTTTCAGGCTGGTGTCGTTGTAATACCGGCCCTTGACGTTGAACAGTTTGTACATCCACTGGTCGGTCTGGCCCATCCGCTCGAGGCCGCGCCGGATCTCGGGCTGGAACAGCACCACCAGCGTCAGCAAGCCGACCTGCAGCAGCGAGTTGAGCAGCCACGTCACGGTGCGCATATTCAGGATATACGCCACCAGATACACGCCCATCACCAGCAGTGCGCCCTTGGCCAGCTGCCCGGCGCGGGTGCGGTTGATGATGCCCAGCAGCTGATAGATCAGGAACGCAATGATGATGATATCCAGCAGATCCACCAATTTAAAGGTCTGAAAATTGGCAATGATCGAATTCAGAGTCATCGAACGCACACTCCCATTACAGCTTCTCGATCAGTGCGACCGCGTGAGCCGCAATGCCGAGGCCCTCGCCGGTGAAGCCCAGATGCTCCTCGGTGGTCGCCTTGACGCTGACGGCATCCACCGGCAGGCCAAAGGCTTCGGCCAGCTTCTCCCGCATGGCGGGGATGTAGGGAGCCAGCTTGGGTTTCTGGCAGAGGATGGTGGAGTCGATGTTCTCGATCTTCCAGCCGTTTTCGTGCAGGATCTCGGCCACCCGGCGGGCCAGCACCAAGCTGTCCGCACCGGCATACTCGGCGGCCGTGTCCGGGAAATGCTTGCCGATATCGCCCAGTGCGGCGGCACCCAGCACCGCGTCCATCACGGCGTGGGCCAGCACGTCGGCATCGGAATGCCCCAGCAGGCCCTTCTCGTAGGGGATCTCGACGCCGCCCATAATCAGCTTGCGGCCCTCGACCAGACGGTGAACATCATAACCATGACCAATGCGCATTGTATTCTCCTCTTTCTCCGGGCGGGGCAGATCCTCCCGGGTCGTAATTTTCAGATTGGCGTAATCGCCCTGCGTCAGCTGGACGGGGCGTCCTGTCAGTTCAAACAGGCTGCAGTCGTCGGTGACGAGCCGGGCTTTTTCTTCGTCCAGCTCCTCCAGCGCGGCCAGATACGCGGTGCAGTCGAAGCACTGGGGCGTCTGGACGGCATACAGGGTGCTGCGGTCGGGGGTGTCCTCCACCCGGCAGTCCGCCGGGATGGTCTTGCCGTCGCCCCGCACGGCCCGCTTGACGGTATCCTTGACCGGCACCGCCGGGGCCGCGGCCCCGCAGCGTTTTGCTGCCGCGATCACCGCTTCGATGACGGCCTCGCTCACAAAGGGCCGGGCCGCATCGTGGACAGCCACAAATGCACCGTGGGCGGCCAGCACGCCGTTCTTTGCACTTTCGGCGCGGGTCGCACCGCCCTGAACCACCTGCACGGGTTTTGCGCAGTCCTTTGCCTGCGCTTCGACGTATTCCCGGTTCTTGCCCGCCACCAGAACGATCTCGTCCACCAGCGGACACTGCTCAAACGCGCGGATGCTCCGGCGGAGCACCGTCTCGCCGCCCAGATCAAAGCTGAGCTTGTCGAATCCCATCCGGGTGGATGAGCCTGCCGCCACCAGAACGGCTGATACCTGCATTTCCAATTTCCTGCACCTGCCCTTTTCCGGCCCGGCAGCTTGCGCCCCGGGCCAAAGTCTCTCTGGCAAAAACTATATACATTGATTATTATAGCGTAAAGCCCCTCAAACTGCAACCGCACAGAGCGCAAAAATGCCCCTCTGCGGAGCTTTGCAGCACGACAGAGGGGCAGATTTTTCCAGAATCGGAGGTTTGTGAATTTTTTTATGCGAGGATCGGCTCGATGGCAGCGGCCAGAGCATCCTTCTGAGCCTGTGCCTCAGCGAGGTCCTTACCCAGCGTGGTGAAGTAGGTCTTGATCTTCGGCTCAGTGCCGGAAGGACGGACCACGACGGTCGCACCGTTCTCGAGGTTGTAGATCAGGACGTTGGCGGCGGGCAGGCCGGTCTCCTCGGGCTTCTTGTAGTCGGTGACCTTGACCACCTTGTGGCCAGCCAGCTCGGTGGGCGGGTTGTCACGCAGCTTCTGCATGATGGAAGCCATCTTCTCCATGCCGGTCAGGCCGGGGAACTCGAAGCTGTCCACCTTGTTCAGGTAGCGGCCATACTCCTTGTAGATCTCTTCCAGACGCTGCTTGATGGAGGAACCGATGCTGCGGTAGTAAGCAGCCATCTCGCAGATCAGCATGGAACCAATGATGGCGTCCTTATCGCGGACATAGGGGCCAGCCAGATAGCCGTAGCTCTCCTCAAAGCCGAAGATGAAGCGATCGACCTCACCGGCAGCTTCCAGATTGGCGATCTGATCGCCGATCCACTTGAAGCCAGTCAGCACGCTGCGCATCTCGACGCCGTAGTGGGCGGCGATGGCATCGGCCAGCGGGGTGGACACGATGGACTTGACGGCCACCGGGTTCTTGGGCATGGTGTCCTTCTCGATGCGGCCTGCGCAGATGTAATCCAACAGCAGGGCACCCATCTCGTTGCCGGAGACCAGCTCATAGGAACCATCCGGGCACTTCATGGCGATGCCGACGCGGTCTGCATCGGGGTCGGTGGCCAGCATCAGGTCGGCACCGGTCTCGGTGGCCAGATCCAGACCCAACTTCAGAGCCTCGAAGATCTCGGGGTTGGGGTAAGAGCAGGTGGTGAAGTAACCGTTGGGATACTCCTGCTCGGGCACGATGGTGATGTCGGTGATGCCCATATCGTTCAGGACATGGGTGACCGGCACCAGACCGGAGCCGTTCAGCGGGCTGTAAACCAGCTTCAGGCCAGCGGTCTTACACAGGCCCGGGCGGACCTGACGGGCTTCGATAGCCTCATACAGAGCCTTCTTGCAGTCGTCGCCCACAAAGCGGATCAGACCCTGCTCGACGCCCTCGGCAAACGAAATGTACTTTGCGCCGGTCAGGACGTCGGTCTTCTGGATCTCGTCGTAGACGATGGCAGCGGCGTCATCGGTCATCTGGCAGCCGTCGGGACCATAAGCCTTGTAGCCGTTGTACTTGGCCGGGTTGTGGGAAGCCGTGACCATGATACCGGCGTTGCACTCGTAGTAACGGGTTGCAAAGCTCAAGGCCGGGACGGGCATCAGCGCATCGTAAATGCGGACCTTGATGCCGTTTGCCGCCAGAACGCCGGCCGCCGTCTTTGCGAAGATATCACTCTTCAAACGGCTGTCGTAGCTGATGGCGACGGTCTGATTGCCGCCCTGCGTCTTGACCCAGTTTGCGAGGCCCTGCGTTGCCTGACGGACAACGTAAATATTCATCCGGTTGGTGCCTGCGCCCAGAACGCCGCGCAGACCTGCCGTACCAAATTTCAATGCAACCGCGAAGCGGTCCTTGATCTCATCGTCATTTCCCTCGATCTTGGCCAGTTCCGGCTTCAGATCCGCGTCCTCGAGATCGGCCGCCATCCAACGCTTGTATTCTTCCAGATACATCTTGCACACCTTACCTTTTTGTTTTTTCGCGGAAAAAGAACAGTTTGTGAAAACCTACTTATACTATAAGCGTTTGTGCGCTTTGTGTCAATTCAGTATTATGCAACAAGTTTTCGGCTTAAAAACCGGCAAAAGCTACAAATCGCGCGGAGTTTCCCGCCGATTCCCGGATTTTTGCGGTATTTTCGGCCTCGTCCACCGGCAGATACTGCATTCCCAGATCGTCCAGCACTTCCAGCCATTGCTCCAGCCCCACGCCGTTCTCGCACAGATACCGCATCACCAGCATTGCCCGCCGGAACTCCCCTCCCGGCCAGAACACCTGCCCCAGTGCGCTCTTACTCCCCTGTTTGAGCCGCACTTCCAGAAGGACCCCCTCTTGCAGGCGGCTGGCACTGTACCACACGGTGTGCGCCTGCTGCAATCCTTCCAGCTCGGAATATGTATGAACGTAACGGCAGTATTCTCTCGGACCCATATATTTTTTCCTCCTTTGATGGGTACTTTTGAACAGATTGACAACTTTCCCGCCGTCTAATATAATGGATTTGAAATTGAAATGCAGTCGAATTTTGGAAATGTTTTCCATTTTTAACCAATTCTTAGCCAACCGCTCCATTTTTTGAGGCATCATCCGCAACGCCGCAGGGCACAGGAGGAAGAGTATGTATTCTGTTTTGAGAAGTTTCGGCCTGAACGGGCTCAACGGGTTTGCGGTGGAGGTCGAAGCCGATGTCTCGGGCGGGCTTCCGGCGTTTTCCATCGTCGGTCTGCCCGATTCGGCCGTCCGCGAAAGCGGCGACCGGGTCCGCGCCGCCGTCAAGAACTTGGGCTTCAAGTGGCCCGATCGCCGGATTACCGTCAACCTTGCCCCCGCCGACATCCGGAAATCCGGTCCGGTCTACGATCTGCCCCTTCTGCTGGCCGTGCTCACCGCCTCCGGCCAACTGGAAGAGCCATCTTCTGACACGGCTTTTCTCGGGGAACTGGCGTTGGACGGCACCCTCCGGCCCGTGTCGGGCGTGCTCCCCATGGCGTTGGAAGCCGCTGCCTGCGGCATCCGGTCGCTCTACGTCCCCGCCGAAAATGCCGCCGAAGCAGCGGAAGCCGGCGGCGATGCGATGCAGATCTACCCGGCCCATACTGCTGGCGAAGTCGTGAACGCTTTGCGGGGCGACACGCCCATCCAACCCGTCAAGGCCATCCCCTTCGACCCCGCCGGATTCTGGCAGAACGTCCCGGATTTCGCCGACGTCATGGGCCAGCCGCTGGCCCGGCGCGCCATGGTCATCGCAGCAGCAGGCGGACACAACGCCTTGCTGATCGGTGCGCCCGGCACCGGCAAATCCATGCTGGCCAAGCGTCTGCCCGGCATCCTGCCCCCGCTCACCCGGGAGGAGGCCGTGGAGACTACCAAGATCTACTCTATCGCCGGACAGCTGCCCAAAGGCCGCGGCCTCATCACGGCCCGGCCCTTCCGCAGTCCGCACCACTCGGCCAGCGCGGTCGCCTTGGCCGGCGGCGGCTCCCAGTTCCGGCCCGGCGAATGCAGCCTTGCCAACTGCGGCGTCCTCTTCCTCGACGAACTGCCCGAGTTCTCCCGCGAAAGCCTTGAGATCTTGCGCCAGCCCCTCGAAGACGGCCAGATCACGGTCAGCCGCGCCGCCGGCAGTGCGACCTACCCCAGCCGGTTCCAGCTGGTCGCCGCCATGAACCCCTGCAAGTGCGGCTACTACGGCCATCCCACCCGGCCCTGCACCTGTTCCCTTAGTGCAGTGCGGCAGTATCGCAGCCGCGTTTCCGGCCCGCTGCTGGATCGCATCGACCTCTGCGTGGAAATGGACCCCGTGGCCTTCGACGAGCTGCACAGCGCGGCCCCCGCCGAGAGCAGTGCTGTCCTCCGCCAGCAGGTCATGGCCGCCCGCGCCGTTCAATCCAAACGCTATTCCGCCCCCGGCTTCGAGGGCATCCGCTGCAACGCTCAGCTTTCGGCTGGACAGGTGCGCCGGGTCTGCCAGATGACCCCCGCCGCCGAACAGCTGCTCCGCGCCTCCTACGACACCCTCGGCCTGTCGGCCCGCGCCCACGACCGCATCCTCCGGGTGGCCCGCACCATCGCCGACCTCGCCGGCAAGCGTCTTCTCGACGAAGACGCCCTCCTCGAGGCCCTGCAGTACCGTGCACAGGAAAAAATTGGGGAGATCTGAATCGCTGTACATAAAAAACCAGCCGTGCATCGTACTTACATGACACACGGCTGGGTTTTGTTTGTTTCAGTTTTTGCTCAGAACTTCCGCCAAGTATCGGGCATAAAGAGCACAAGCATGGGGAAGATCTCGAGGCGGCCGGCCAGCATATCGAAGATAAGGACCAGCTTGGCGAAGTTGGAGAAGCCGCCGAAGTTCATCATAGGGCCGACCTGCGCAAGGCCGGGGCCGATGTTGTTCAGGGTAGCGGCGACCGAGGTGAAATTGGTCACCATATCGAACCCGTCAAGACTGATGAGGAAGAGCGACGCCGTAAAGATGAAGATGTACGCCGCCATGTAAACATTGGTGGTGCGGATGGTCTCGTGGTTGACCAGCTTGCCGTCCATCCGGACCGGTGCGACCACCTGCGGGTGAAGGGCCTGCTTCAGCTCTTTGCCCAGCGTCTTGCCGAGGATCAGGAACCGGCTGACCTTGATGCCGCCACCGGTGCTGCCGGCGCAGGCACCCACAAACATCAGCATGACTAAAATCTCCTTCGAGAGGGTGGGCCAGAGGTCAAAATCACAGCTGGAGAATCCGGTGGTCGTGACGATGGAGCCGACTTGGAACGCCGCATGGCGCAACGCCTCGCCGATGCCGTTGTACATACTGTGGATGTTGGCCGTGATGATGGCGATGGCAACAAAGATCATGAGGAAATAGCCGCGCACCTCTTCGCTGGCGGCAGCACGGCGGAACCGGCGCATCAGCAGCAGGAAGTAGGCGTTGAAGTTGACGCCGAAGAGGATCATGAAGATGGTCACGACCCACTGGATGTAGGGCGAGAAACTGGCAAAGCTGTCGTTCCGGAAGCCGAAGCCGCCGGTACCGGCCGTGCCGAAGGCGGTCAGGATCGACTCGAACAGGCTCATGCCGCCTGCCAGCAGGAAGATGAATTCCAGAATGGTCAGGAAAATATAGATGCCGTAGAGGATCTTTGCGGTGGACTGCACTTTCGGCACCAGTTTGTCCACCTGCGGGCCGGGGCTTTCGGCTTTCATCAGGTTGACGTGGGAGCCGCCGGTCAGGGGCAGCAGGGAGAGCAGAAAAACCAGAACGCCCATGCCGCCGATCCAGTGGGTGAAGCTGCGCCAGAGCAGGATGCCCTTGGGCAGGTCCTCCACCGCGGGCAGGATGCTGGCACCGGTGGTGGTAAAGCCGGAGACTGTCTCAAACAGGGCATCCACCGGGTTCGGGATGCAGCCGGTCAGCACAAAGGGCACTGCGCCCACGATACTGATGACCACCCAGCTCAATGCGGTGCAGGCAAAGCCCTCCCGCATATAAAATACTTTGCTCTTGACCTTGATGTTCTTGAGCAGGAAACCCGCCGCCGCGCAGACGATGGCTGTGCCCAGAAAGACGAGCAGCACCATCCACTCGCCAAAAATCAGGCTGGTGATCGTCGGCAGAAGCAGCAATGCGCCTTCACAGAGGAGAATATACCCCAGAAGGCGAAACACGATCGCATAATTCATACGCCGCCTCCGTCAGTCCTGCACGATGTCCCGCAGGTCATGCAGGCCGTGCTCGAGGGTGACGACGATGACGTTGTCGCCCACCTTGATCTCGTCACCGCCGCGGGGAATCAGGATCTCATTGCCGCGCATGATGCAGCAGAGCAGCAGGTTCTTCTTGAGGTGGAGCTGGCTCAGAGGCACGCCCGTGGCCTTGCTCTCTTCGTGGACAGTAAACTCCAACGCTTCCACACGGTCGTCCAGAATGCGGTAGAGGGTCTTGATGTTGTTGCCGGCCTCGTTCTGCAGGGCGCGGACGTACTGCACGATGTAGTCGCAGGTCATGTACTTGGGGTAGACGATGCTGCCCAGATCCAGCCCGGCCAGAATGTCGTCGAACTCGAGGCGGTTGACCTTGGTGACCAGCTTGCCCCTGGAGTGCTTTTTCGCAAACAGGGTCAGCAGCACGTTCTCCTCGTCGATGTTGGTCAGGGCTACGAACGCCTCGGTGGATTCCAATCCTTCCGACAGCAGGAACTCGCGGTTGGAACCATCCTCGTTCAGGATCTGTGCCCCGGGCAGCTGCTCGGCCAGCACATTGCAGCGGTCCGGGTCGCGCTCGACGATCCGGACCCGGACGTGATTTTCCAGCAGCTCTTGGCTCAGGTAGTAGGCAATGGCACCGCCGCCCACGATCAGCGCATTGCGGACCGGCTTGACATTCATGTGGATGCGCTGGAAGAAAGCGTGCGCGTTCTCCTGCGTAGCAAGGAAGGTGACCTGATCGCCGGTCTGGAGCACAAAATTACCGTTGGGGATGACCACCCCGCCCTCCCGCTCGACCGCACAGACCAGAATATCGCTCTTGAGCCGGGTGGGGATCTCGTGGATGGCCACGCCGTCCAGCTGGCTTTCCGCGGTCAGGGCAAACTTGATCAGCCGCACCCGGCCGTCCGCAAAGGTGTCGATCTTGCTGGCCCCCGGGAACCGCAGCAGATGAGCGATCTCCTTGGCGGCTGCCATTTCGGGGTTGATGATGGCCGAGATGCCGATCTGCTTCCGGATAAAATCCAGCTCGTGGCTGTACGACGGGTTGCGCACGCGGGCAATGGCGTGGCAGTGGCCCGCTTTTTTTGCGAACATACAACACAGCAGGTTCAGCTCGTCGGAGCCGGTGACTGCGATAAAGACGTCGGCCTCCTCGACGCCCGCCTCCGACAACGTGGTGATGGAAGAGCCATTGCCGAGGATGCTCATCACGTCGTATGCCTCGCCGATGTGCTCGACGCGCGCCTTGTTGGTATCCACCACGGTCACACTGTGGCCTTCCTCACTCAGCTGGCGCGCCAGAGCCGTACCGACCTTGCCGCCGCCCACCAAAACGATCTTCATAGAAACGTCCTTTCTGATTCCCGCACTTTCCGGGAAATTCTGCCCCAGTATACCATATTCTTATGCCAAAAGCAAAACCTCCCCCTTGCGGGGGAGATCCTTCGCTGTATCTTAACTTTTCCGGGGCTTTTGCACGGTGCTCAATACCGTTCCACGCCGTCCTTGGTGACGAGGGCGTAGACCAGCGGGGCCTCTTCAGGCTTTTCGGTGCCGTAGACAAGGCCGCTGCGGTATTCCTCGGCGGCAGCGGCAAACTTATCGGCTGCGCCGTAGAAGGTAGCAAGGCTCTCGCCCTTATGGACATAATCGCCGCGCTTTTTGTGCAGGACGATGCCGGCTGCAAAGTCCAGCGGGTCACCCTTCTTCTGGCGGCCTGCACCCAGCAGCACGCTGGCACTGCCGATCTTCTCGGCGTCGTTCTGGACGATGTAGCCATCCTGCTCGGCCAGCAGCTCGTAGCTGGCGGCGGGTTTCTCAAACAAGCTGTAATCGTCCAGCACACGGGTGTCGCCGCCCTGTGCCGCAAACATCTCCTTGCACTTCTGATATGCCGAACCGTCCGCGATGACCGCTTCCGCCATGGCGCGGCACTCCGCCGGGGTGCCCTTGTCGGCCAGCACCAGCATATTGGTGGCCAGCTGCAGGCAGACCTCGGTCAGGTCCGCCGGGCCGTGGCCCTTGAGGACGTCCATGCTCTCCATGACCTCGAGGCTGTTGCCGATGTTGTGGCCCAGCGGGGTGTCCATATCGGTGATCATAGCAGCCACGCGGCGGCCATGATGGGTGCCGATGGAGACCATCAGCTTGGCCAGCTCAATGCTCTGGTCCACGGTTTTCATGAAGGCACCGGTGCCGGTGGTGACATCCAGCAGGATGGCATCCGAGCCGGAGGCCAGCTTCTTGGACATGATGCTGGACGCGATGAGCGGGATGCAGCTGACGGTGGCCGTCACATCCCGCAGGGCGTACATCTTTTTATCGGCGACGGCAATGCCCTCGCTCTGGCCGATGACCGACAGGCCGATCTTGTTGACCTGTGCAAAGAACTCTTCCTGCGAGAGGGCCGTCTTGGTGCCGGGCACGCTCTCCATCTTGTCGATGGTGCCGCCGGTGTGCCCCAGACCACGGCCGCTCATCTTGGCGATCTTGACGCCGCAGGCCGCGACGATGGGCGCGATGACGAGGGTCGTCTTGTCGCCGACGCCGCCGGTGGAATGCTTGTCCACCTTGATGCCCGGGATGGGCGACAGATCCACCATGACGCCGCTGTGGGCCATCACGTCGGTCAGCTCAGCAGTCTCTTCATCGGTCATGCCCCTCAGGTAGACCGCCATCATCCATGCTGCCATCTGGTAATCGGCCACTTCGCCGCTGACAAAGCCGTTGACGATGGCTTCCAGCTCTTCCCGGCTGTGGGTGCCGCCGTCCCGCTTTTTTGCGATCAGATCATAAATGCGCATAGGTACACACTCCAATCGAAATAGTATGACATTGTAATCCAAGTATATCAAACTTTGGCCCAAAAGCAAGCCGCATTTTGGAGATTCTGCCAAGATGTTTTCATTTTATAGGGAGAATCTTCACATTTCTGTGTTACACTGAATATGATTGATCTACCATCATAGACAGGAGAAGCATCATGCGTAAACTCTTTTCCCTGAACGAAAACTGGACCCTGACCTTCCCGAAGGGTGAGCGTCCGGTCGAAAAAGTCACCCTGCCCCACACTTGGAACGCTGTGGACGGCATGGATGGCAACGGCAGCTATCTGCGCACCACCGGCGTATACACCCGCACCTTCCCGGCCCCGCAGCAGCCGCTGCCCGGCGGACGGCTCTATCTCGAAGTGCTGGCCGCATCGCTCTCGGCTACGGTGAAAGTCAACGGCACCGTCGCCACCACCCACGAGGGCGGCTATTCTGCCTTCCGGGCCGACATCACCGACCTGTGCAAAGAGGGCGAGAATGAGCTGGCCATTGAAGTCAGCAACGAGGACACTCCGACTATGTACCCGGCTTCGGCGGATTTCACCTTCTACGGCGGCCTGTACCGGGGTGTCAACCTCATCAGCGTACCGGAGACCCACTTCGACCTCGATTACTACGGCGGCCCCGGCATCAAAGTGACCCCGAAGCCCACCGAGGACGGCGGCGCAGCCTTTGCAATCGAAAGCTTCGTCACCAACCCCGACGACCGGTTCACGGTGCTGTACAGCATCGAGGACCCCTACGGCAGCGAGATCGCCGCGGCCACCCGCCCGGCCGACCAGACCGCTGTCACCCTGTATGTTCCCGACGCCGAACTGTGGAGCATGGACGAGCCGAACCTCTACACTGTCGTCGCCCGCCTGCAGCGGAACAACGAGACTTACGATGAAATTTACGCCAACGTCGGCGTGCGCAGCTACTCCGTCACCCCCGACGGCGGCTTTTCCATCAACGGCGTACCCACGCCCCTGCGCGGCGTTTCCCGGCATCAGGACCGGCTCTACAAGGGCAACGCCCTGACCGCCGAGGAACACTATCAGGATGCGCAGATCATCAAGGAGCTGGGTGCCAACACCATCCGGCTGGCGCACTACCAGCACAGTCAGGATTTCTACGACGCCTGCGACGAGCTGGGCTTTGCGGTCTGGGCCGAGATCCCCTTCATCAGCGTGTTCAAGCCCGGCGAGGCCGCCCATGAGCACTGCCGCCGGGAATTGACCGAGCTGATCGTCCAGAATTACAACCACCCGTCCATCCTGTTCTGGGGCATCTCCAACGAGATCCTGATCGGCGGCATCTCGCAGGAGCTGGTAGACCGCCACCACGATCTGCAGAAGCTCTGCAAGGAGCTGGACCCCACCCGGCTGACCACCATGGCCCACCTTTCCACCACCCCCACTGACGGCCCCATGCACCACATCACCGATGTGGAGAGCTACAACCACTACTTCGGCTGGTACGGCGGCAAGATCGAGGACAACGGCCCGTGGCTGGACAAATTCCACGCCGAACATCCGGACATCTGCCTCGGCGTTTCCGAGTACGGCTGCGAGGGCATCCTCAACTGGCACAGCAGCACGCCCCAGTGCAAGGACTATACCGAGGAATATCAGGCCCTCTACCACGAATACATGGCGCAGGCCTTCGAGGACCGGCCGTGGATCTGGGCCAGCCATGTCTGGAATATGTTCGACTTCGGCTGTGCAGCCCGCAACGAGGGCGGCGTCGGCGGCCGGAACAACAAGGGCCTTGTCACCATCGACCGCAAGACCCGCAAGGACAGTTTCTACGTCTATCAGGCTTATTGGAGCCGCCTTCCCATGGTCCACATCGCAGGCCGCCGCTATGCGCAGCGGGCCGGTGAGACCACCGAGGTCAAGGTCTATTCCAATCAGAACAGCGTGACCCTCTATTGCAACGGCAAAGAGGTCGGTACCCAGACCGCCCACCGGGTGTTTAAGTTTACCGTCGCGCTGGACGAAGGATTCAATACCCTGCTGGCCGTGGCCGGGGACGTCAAAGACAGCATCACCCTCGAAAAGGTGGACAAGGAGCCTGCCTGCTACACCCTGCCCGAGTTCAACGAGCGGCAGGAGGGGGTCGCCAACTGGTTCAAGCAGGTCGGCAGCCTCGACCTGAAAGCTCCGATGGAGTTCCCGGAGGGCCGTTACAGCGTCCGCGACTCCATGGAGACGCTCGCCCAGAACGACGAAGCTCTGGCCGTCGTCTCCCGGGCCGTCAAGCTGGCCACCAATTTCGACATCCGCCCCGGCGTGGGAATGTGGGACATGATGAAAACCATGACCCCGGAATCCATGGTCGGCATGGTCTCGATGCCGGACGGCTTCCTTGAGGCCCTCAACGCCCAGCTCATCCAAATTCAGAAGTAACGTTCCGGCGGATCTGCTCCGGAACGATCTCCACAGCTGCCGCACCGGAGAAAACCGATGCGGCAGCTGTTTTATTTTCTGCTCTGCTTGACATCATAATTAGTCAGTGCTAACCTAGAGGTGAACAAAAGATCCCCCGCTCTGCGCACCGCGCAAACGCGAGGGAAAGGAGGGCATTTCTATGCTGTTTGAAACGTTCGGCGATCCGTCCAACCCGGCGGTCCTGTTTTTCCATGCTATGGGTGTGACCGGTGCCAGCAGCGAGCCGGTGGCCGCGCACCTGAAAGACCGTTATTTCTGCATCCTGCCGACTTCCACGGTCTACTGCGCCGGGCAGGTCTACCGCAGCAAGTCCGACGAGGTACGGCAGGTGGAGGAATTTCTGGCCCAGCAGGGCGTGACCCGCCTTGCGCTGGTGGTGGCATCCTCCATCGGGGCCGACCTCGCCATGGCGTTTCTGACCCGGACGAAGCTCCCGGTCGGGCACGTCTACTTCGACGGCGGGCAGTTCGCGCAGATCTCCAAGGGATTGCGCCGGGTCATGGTGCCGTTCCTGTATCTCGCCATCAAGAGCCTCTATTGGTCAAAGGGCGGGACGCTCAAGAAGATCCTCTGGTGCGACGATGAGAGCATCAAGCCCTATTTCATCGCGGCAGGCAAGGCCCTGACCTACGGCAACCTCCGCCGCCAGCTGGCCGACAGCCTCGAGGATGTTCCCTTCCCCGCCCTGCCAAAGGAGCTGCAGCAGCACACCTTCTTCACCTTTGGCAGCATCGAAGATCACCTTAAATACCGGGACGCCGTGATGCAGGCCTACCCCGACGGCCATTTCCCGGTGTTCGACAACTGCAACCATATGCAGATCCAGATCCGCGACCCGGAAGCCTTTGCCGGGATGCTTTCTTCGGTCATCGAGCAGAACACACTGGGCCGGTAAACCGCCTGCTTACCGGATGCACTCTCAGGAATTTTTCAGGGTCTTGTAGGTTCCGAACCGGAACTTCTTGTCCAGCAGGTCGCCGGTAATGCCGATGGCTTTTCCCATGGTAAAAGCTGCGGCGATGGTGCCGATGCCAAGGCCCTCCAGATGGTGGAGGAAACCGAGGGTCAGGCCCGCCGTCACTGCAAGGCAGATCACGTCAAACGCGATCTTGATCTTCGGGTACGGGATGCCCGTGATGTCCGACAGCTCCCGGGGGAACAGGTCGGTGGGGACGATCGGCAGGCCGCACCGGTTGGACAGCGCGATGCCCAAGCTGAGCAGAAGATAGCTGACCACAAAGTATACCACCCGCATGGGGATGTTGTAGGGCAGAACATTGATCCATGCTTCGTGGACATCCAGCAGCTTGCCGAACACAAAGCCCACCACAAAGCTGAACAGGTAGCTCGGGACGAACTTCTTGCGCAGGATCATCAGGCTGAGCACCAATGCCCCCTGAAACAGATAGGTCCAAGTACCCAGCGTCAGCACCGGCCAGACCTCCGAGAAGGCAAACGGCACGCTGGAAATGGCCGAGATGCCCGCGCCGGAGTAGAGCATCAGCACCACGCCGAAGCTGTTGACCAGCACTGCGATGCAGAGGGCCAGCTCGCCCCGGAAGAGGGTGCGGGTATCGGGAGTTTGTTTCAAATCGGTCGTATTCATGGTTTTTCCACCTCATCTATGATATTCCAAAAAACAACGCTCCTATCATAGCACTCCGGCAGCGGCATTTCCAGAGCGAAACTGCTGAAATTTTGTTCAGCCCTCTGCACTGCCGACCGCAACACGCAAAAAACAGCGCACCCTTGCAGAAACCGCTCTGCGTTTGGGTGTGCTGTTCTGGTTTATGGGCTTAGAATGGATTTACAGATAGGCCACCGTCTCGGACAGCGGCTTTCTCGAATCGTGGTTCGGCAGGGGCTTCACGCCCTCGGCGGCATAGCCGAGATCAAGGATCATCAGCACTTCCTCATTCTCGGGCAGGCCCAGAGCCTTGGCCAGCTTGTCCGGATCAAAGAAGTTGATCCAGCAGCTGTCCACACCCTCGTTGGCGGCGGCGAGGGTCATGTGGGTCGCCACAATGGTGGCATCCTCGATGCCGGAATCCCGCTTTTCGCCGGGATAAGTAAAGACGCGGTTCTTATCAAAGGCCACCACAAGGCAGGTCGGCGCGCTGTACCGGCAGGGCGTTGCGGCGTCGATCTTCTGCAGGCCCTCTGCGGACTGGACGACGTAGATCTTCTGCTCCTGCAGATTTTTGGCGGTCGGAGCCAGACGGCCCGCTTCCAGAATGGCGTTCAGCTTGGCGGCATCCACCGTCTTGCTGCCATCAAAATTTTTGCAGGAATAGCGTCCTGCAACCACCTTTGTAAATTCCATCGTTTCAACCTCTCTGTTTTGGTATTCTGCACCTATTATAGCACCCTTTTCCGCCGGAGGAAAGAGGGGGCTTTCCCTCAGAACAAGTCCAGCATATTATCAAGATAGATTGCTTCCCGGACGCGGATCTGATACTCCGGTTTCGTCAGGTAGTAGAGCAGAAACTCCAGCACCAGTGCACTGCCGAGGCTTCGCCCCTCAATCTTGAAATTGGAAAAGCCCCTCGGCAGATAGGTGTTTTGAATGTCCTGCACCCCGATGAAGCTCGGGTTTTCCATTGCCTTGGAGAAACGATAGCCCTCCGCCGCATTCGGAGCAGCACATTCGTGCTCCGGACAGGGCTCACCGAGGTTTTTGCGGCTGACGGTTTCGTAGCAGCGTTTCCGGTCGGTGCAGCCTGTCCAACAGCACTCGTTGCAGAGAAATTCCACCTTATCCTTCTGCGCCTGTGAGAGCGCATCCAGCTGCCCGAAGGCTTTATTCAGCCGGAAATCCGGCACGACATAGCGAAATTCTTTTCGGTTCAATTCGGCTTCCAGCTGGTCAAATCCGGTCAGCACCTTGGTCGTGGAAGAGACGAAATAGAGCTTTGGGTAATGGGCTTTCAGGTAATCCAGCAATAGGTCGGAATGGACGATCACGCCGTTCGGCACGTCGCCCTCTTCCAGCATGGCACAGAGGGCGTTGCACTTGCGGTCGGCAAGGTGCTCTTCCCGGAGCAGCGAGTTGCTGAAAGTCAGCCGGGCAGAGACGCCGTACTCCCGCAGCAAGGCCAGCACTTCCCGGGGGCGTTGGTCGCCGAACCCGGCGCGCCCGCCGCCCCAGATGCAGTCTGCCGGTGCGCCGTAGACCGAGCCGATCTCGCACCAATCATAGAAATACTCCCGATGCTCCCGGAACAGGGGCAGAAAAAGGCGGTACAGCTCGTAGAACTCGAACAGCCCGGGCAGATGATAGACAGCCTGCCCGCTCATCCGGCGATCTCCTTGACCAGCTTGGCCCACTCTTCCGGATGGCAGGCCAGCAGTTCTTCGTGCTGCAGGTCCTGCTCGTGGATCACCGGGTGCGCAAAGTGCTGCTCGTAGCGGGCACGGTATTTTTCGCCCATCTTGAGGGCGTAGAAAATATGGATCTCGGTGCCCGGCACGTCGATCTTGTCCGGCAGCGGCGTGATCATGTCCGAGTAGAACTGGTTTTTGCAGCTCTGCATCGTCACATAGGGCCGGCCGCCGCCCAGCATTCCCATAAAGGCGCGGACATAATCACCCATCTCTTCCATGCGTTTTTCCAGACGCTTCTGCAGGAATTTCGCCTTGAATTCGCCATCCCGGATTACGGGATAGATCAGCGGCAGAAGAAGTTTTGTCTGCAATTTTGCCGCAAAGGGCGACGCCTGATCGAGGTCGGAACTTCCCAGGATGCCGTAATCCATCCGGATCTTCTGCCGTGCCGCCAGCAAGCCCACGAAAGATCCGCCCAGCGAGCAGCCGTATGCCGCCCGGATGTGGCCGCCGCAGTGCTCCTGCAGATAGGCTTCGATCTTCTCCGTCTCCTCGAGCATGGTCGGGAAGGTGGTCTGCTCGTTCTCGTCAAAGCCGTCGTAGCTGACGCAGAGCACCCGGAAGGTGTCCTCCAGCAGCGGGATGACGTGGCCAAAATTGCCCTTCCAGTGGCAGCAGGTGCCGGGCAGCAGCAGGATCACCGGAGCATCTTCGGCCCCGAACGCATAGATCTTCATGATAATTCCTCCACGAACCGTTTGTAAGTATGATAGACCATTTCCGGCCGAATGTCCAGTGTGTTCTGCTTACCTTCCGACGCCCGGCAAAAAGCCCCGCTTGGCGTTTTCCTCGGTGTCATCCGATTCATCGTAGGCATCGTAGGGAGCCGCCGGGTCATGCACCCGTTTGCCGAAGGGCGAGCAGAGCTTGTCTTTGTGCGCAAAGGCGAATTGGAAATTGTCGGTCCAGCCGGTGTGCCCGGTGATGAAAAGCGGCTGCAAGCCGCGCTTTTTCAGTTTCCTTTCCAGCAGGGCCAGCGACCGCACGGCCAGCCCGTTGTTTTCGGCCAGAGCCGAGATGAAGCTGTAGCCGCCGTCCGCGCCAAACCAGATGGTATCGCCGGTGAAAAGGTATTTGTCGTCGATCAGATAGACCATGTGGCCCCAAGTATGTCCCGGCACGAGGAAGCATTCGATCCGGATGCCGTCGATCTCGAACACCTGCCCGTCGTGCAGCAGGACTTTTTCGTTGTGGATGGTCACCTGCGGCAGCTTATAGAGGTGATAGATCACCTTGCGGCGCACTTCGCCGGTCAGGTAGCGGTTTTCGATGGTGCTCAGGTAGAGTTTTGCCTGCCGGAACAGACCCGGGCTGTCGGCTTCGACTGCGCCCACATGGTCGGTGTCCTGATGGGTGATGAGGATGTGCCGGATGGAGGCCGGGTCAATCCCCAGCCACGCCATCTTTTCGGCCAGACGGTCGTAGTTGTAGCCCGCGTCGATCATGATCGTGGTATCGCCCTTGCGGTAGAAAAAGATGTTGGCGACCCACTCCCGCACGCAGGCCACATTCTCGTCAATCCAGCCCGTGTTCAGCGGCTTGAAGATCTCCGTACCCCGGTACATCCGGCTCATGGCGACTCTCTGAAATTCGGTTGCTTGTTTCGACATTGCACTTCATCCTTTCTGGCGGCTGTTCCGCATTTTTTAATGGAGGATCAAGGTCATGATGCCGGACAGAACGGCGGAAATCATCAGCATTCCGACCGTGCCGGCGATCCATTTCTTCTTTTTGTCGTTGGCCGTGATGTAGGGCCGCAGATCCTCGGTACCGGGGATGATCCACGCCTTGGTGTGGCCCACCCAGTAATCATCCACCAGAAACCGGTCGATCAGGTTCATGATGGAGAGGATCACGAACAGCTGCAGCATCCCCTGCCCGAAGCCTCTGGCCCCGTTGACTGCATAAACGCAGATCAGCACATAGGCGATGTAGCCCGGCAGACAGCAGACTTTAAAAGTCAAACTGTTTTTCCGGATCTTTTCGTGGGTCGTCAGGCCCAGCGAGACGCATCGATCCTGCACTTCGGGCGAATAGAGATGCACCATCCCCACCGCACCGTTGCGGATGCCGAACGCACAGACCAGCACCAGCAGCCCGCCGAGGATCAGACCTTCCAGAATCAATTTTGCCACCATGATCGGTTCCTCGCTCTCTAAAGTTAGAGCTCGCTAACTTCTGATTCTGTGAAAAGCCGCACGCGGCGGCTTCCCAACAAACTTCCTTACACCAAAAGAATACGACAGTTGGTTTCTCCTGTCAAGTTTTATGCCGTTTTTCGTTACCCGAGGGCCACATCCAGCACCATCATCAGGCTGAACCCCACGGCAAAGAAGACGGTGCCGATGTTGGAGTGTTCCCCCTGTGACATTTCGGGGATCAGCTCTTCCACCACCACATAGAGCATGGCACCAGCGGCAAAGCTGAGCAGATAGGGCAGGGCCGGCACCACCACGCTGGCGGCAAGGATGGTCAGCACCGCGCCGATGGGCTCGACGATGCCGGACAGCACGCCGCCCCAGAAGGCCCGGCCCTTCTTCATACCCTCGGCCCGCAGGGGCATCGAGATGATGGCACCCTCCGGGAAGTTCTGGATGGCGATGCCCAGCGAGAGAGCCAGCGCACTGGCGGCGGTGATCTGCGCCGTGCCGGATAAGTAACCCGCATACACCACGCCGACGGCCATGCCCTCCGGGATGTTGTGGAGGGTCACGGCCAGCACCATCATGGTCGTGCGCTGGAGCTGGCTGTGGGGGCCTTCGGCCTTTTCACTGTTCCGGTGCAGATGCGGGATGATGTTGTCCAGCAGGAGCAGAAACAGGATGCCCAGCCAGAACCCCACCGCCGCCGGGAAAAACGCCAGTTTTCCGAGGGCGGCTGACTGATCCATAGCCGGGATCAGCAGGCTCCAGATGGACGCGGCCACCATCACGCCCGCCGCAAAGCCGGTCAGGGCGCGCTGGATGGTGTCACCAAGCGATCGTTTGAGGAAAAACACGCAGGCCGCGCCCAGCGATGTGCCAAGAAACGGGATCAGGATCCCATAGAATGCTTCTGTCATATAAAAAGCCTCCGTGCAGTTAGCCATGTATAACCGCACAGAGAGTATACCGCATTCTGCGGGAAAGGTCAATCGGTTTCGCCGAGATTCCAGCCCTCGGCCTTTTCGCGGATGCGGACGAACTGCTGGTACCGGCCGGGGTGTCGTAGCCCTGCGGAAGCTTTATAATGAACTCCTCGCACTGGGCGGCGCGGGCCGCGCCCTGCTGGTGAAATTCCGGTTCGCAGTACATCGCCGCACTCCTTTCTTGCAAAGGCCAAAAGATTAGTTTTAGCTAACTTTCGCAGCTGCGGTGATATCCCGATAAAATACCGCCCATGCCGTCTCATTGTAGGGCCGGACGATGAAGAAGCCGGCACTCAGCGGGACGGTCATCAGCAGGATCAGCGCAATACCCAGTGCTTCCGAACCGGCACTTGCCGCAACGATGATCGAAAAGCCTACGACCATCGGCACCGAGCAAAGCAGCTCCCAGCCCAAAAAGCTGAGATCCAGACAGAACAGCCGCCACTTGTTGCCGTCCATGATCCGCCGGGATTCGGTAATGGCTTCGTTGGCCGTCAGGGTCGGATGCTCGGCCAGAATGTACGGGGTCATGGCGTAGCTGTACGATTTCACGATGCCCGGGATCACCAGCAGCAGCGTCCAGAGCGCGACGTACAATGCCTGCCAGAAATTCATGCAGAAGCCCTTCCACAGACAGCCTTTTGCCGAAAACAGGTCCGAGACCGCTGCCTCTTTCTGGTCTGCAAGGTTCAGGTTGAACCGCGCGTAGCCCAGCCGCACCACACCGCTCACGACGAACGTGACTACCGTCCAGACGATGATGCAAACTCCGAGGAATGCCAGCAGCCTGCCGCCCGGTTCCGAAAGCATCTGGAGTGCTTCCTGCGGCGAAACCTGCGTGTTCTGGTTGGCACGGGAGGCCATATTCCCCGTGCCGTTGACGATGTTGGCCCCCAGCGCGCTGGCAACAACGCCGGCCAGCACTGCCGTTTTCCATTTTCCGCGCAGAGCTTCCCGCGCAAGCGCACGATAATCCGACGACACCTTCATAAAGGCACCTCCCATCTTGTATTGCAGCCCCATCATACCATATTCCGTTTCCCGGCACAAGCAACTTATTTTCACAAAAACAGTTGCGAAACGGCACCCGATGGTGTATCATTCCGGGTAGCAGAGCAGCTTCCATGCGGCCCGGCCTGATCCGTTCGGGCTGTGCCGCGGGTTGCAGGGGGTAGAGAAATTTCAGCGGTTTCTTTGGTCAAAACATCAATAGTCTTTTTGCGCCGGGCGTGGTACAATAACAAGCGTTGTGCTGCCCGCACAGAAACGATCATAAAGGAGCTGCTGAACGTGGATACGATTTCCCTGTTTCCCGGTGAAGAACGCTGTGTCAATTTCCGAGATGCCGATGGCATCCCGAAGGTGCGCTACACCTACTGCTCTCTGCACGGAAGACTTTTCAACTGCACCTGCCGCTCAAAGGACGAAGCCCAGCGGCTGTGCGAGGATTGGCTCGTAACCCAAGACCGCGGCTACATCAACTGAATATACCCACAAAGGGCCGGTTCCCATTTTACAGGAACCGGCCCTCTTTTTGCATCTATTTGGACAGCCGCCGGAATTCCAGCGGCGAAACGCCGTACACCTCAGCGAACACTTTGGCAAACTTGCCCTGATTCTCGTACCCGACCGCGTTGGCCACCTCGATGACCTTCTGGTTTGTGGATTCCAGCAGTTCCGCCGCCTTTTCCATCCGTTTGCGGCGGAAATAGGCAAGGTAGCTGTCACCGAGGATCCCTTTGACGTAAAACTTGAAGCTGCTCTCGCTGACTCCAAACCGGTCGGCCATTTCCTTGGCCGTGATCCGCCGGGACAAATCGCTCAGGATCAACGCTTCGGCCTCCCGCACCATGGCGATCTGCGACCGGGTAAAGTAGGCGTCTGGCTCGCTTTCGCAGGGCATCGCCATCAGCTCGTGGAGCAGCCGCACCATAAGATACCGCAAGGCCCCCGGCTCCGGGTCCTCCCGGACCGCCCACGCGTCTTGAACCAAGGCCAGCATCCCGTCGCTCATCCGATGCAGGTATAACCCCTCCGCGCCGCAGAAGGTCTCGACGATCTGCTCCGGATGCACGCCCAGCAGAGTGAGGAAATCCTGCCCGCCGGCCGCTTCCAGCACGGACAAGTCCAGATAGAACTGGATGCCCTCGTACAGCCGGCCCGGGTAATAGAAATCCTTGGTCGGGCAGATGGTGCTGACACAGACCTGCTGCTCTTTGACGATGGCGCAGCGGTTCTGGGCCAGCGACGCATCGCACCGGCCCCGCAGACAAAAGTTGAAGATCAGCATCCGCTCCGGGAACAGGGAGCTGTCTCCTCTCTGCCAGCTGCCCGTATAGATCTGGTTGAAGGAGATCCGGATGCCCGGTGCCAGCGTGTGCAGGTCCACAACGCCCTCGTTTTCTTTCTGGAATACAAAATGCGCTTGTACAAACTCTTTCATGGCCCCATTGTAGCAGGGAAGCGTCCAAATGGCAACTGCATCCCAAAAATTTCTGCTGAATGGATTCAAATTGCCCGAATGGATTTTACAGCATCCGCTTTGTCTGGTACTATCGAAAGCAGTTAGGTACTTCTAATCATCTGTCATTTCGATTCAGGAGGAAAGGAACCATGGAAAAGATCACACTTTCCGATGCCGTTCCCGGCAAGCGGTATACCGTCCGGGAGATCAAGGACGAAGCGCGGCTCATCAACCGGCTGTCGTCCATGGGCCTGCTCTGCGGCAGCAGCCTTGAGGTCTGCCAGAACCGCCCCAAACAGCCTGTGCTGGTGTTTACCCGGGATACCCTTGTGGCCATTGGCCGGGAAGAGAGCAAAAAAATCACGCTGGGAGGTACCGAAGCATGAGCAAGTGTGAAGCCTGCGCCGCCCAAGGGTGCAAATACCACGGCACCAGCAGCCTCTACCACAAGGACGACACCACCCCGGTGATCGCGCTGCTGGGCCAGCCCAACTCGGGCAAATCCACCCTCTTCAACCGGATCACCGGCTCCCACCAGCACGTCGGCAACTGGCCGGGCAAGACGGTGGACCAGAAAGAGGGCGAGTTCCACTGGAAGGGCCAGCGGATGATCCTCGCCGATCTGCCGGGCAGCTATTCCCTCTCGGCCGGGTCGGAAGAAGAGGTCATCACCCGGGACTACATCACTTCCGGCAACGCCGACCTCGTGCTGGTCATGGCCGATGCTTCCCAGCTCAAGCGCAGCCTGTATATGCTGGCGGACTTCGTCGGCACGCCGGTGCCCGCCGTGCTGGTTCTGAACATGATGGACGTCGCCAAGGGGCAGGGCGTCGCCATCGACACTCAGAAACTCTCGGAAAAGCTCGGCATCCCGGTGGTGCCTATGTCGGCCATCCGCAAACAGGATTATCAGACCCTCTACCAGACCATCGAGACTGCTCTGGTGGAAAAGCCGATGCTCCAAAGCCCGAAGCTCGACTCGGCCGCCGCAAAAATGGCCTACATCGACGCTCTGCTGAACGGCGTGCTGACCACCGCCAAGATCTCCGCCACTGCCTTTACCAAGTTCGACCGGCTGGCACTCTCGCCGGTCAAGGGCAAACTGCTGGCCTTCGGCATCATTCTGGTCATCTTCCTGCTGGCGATGATCTTTGCCGGCGTCATCGGCGGGCTTGCGTCGGCCATTCTGGTGCCGCTGGCGGATCTGCTGCGCACCGGCATGGGAGCCATCGGCGTGCATCCGCTCCTCATCTCGCTGATCTGCGATGTGCTGGCCAACGTGCTCTATTTCGCCTTCATGATGGCCTCCTTCGTGCTGGGCATCACGCTGGGCTTCAACCTGATGGAGGAGACCGGCTATCTGGCCCGCATCTCCTTCCTGTTCGACCACACCATGTCCAAGGTCGGCTTGCAGGGCAAGACCATCATGCCCTTCTTCATGGGTCTGGGCTGTACCATCGCCGGTGCCACCGGCACCCGTGTGGTGGACAACTGGGGCCAGCGCGTCCTTGCCATTGCCATGTCGTGGGCTGTGCCCTGCGGCGCGACCCTCTCGGTGGTGCCCACCATCGCCATCGCGCTCTTTGGCGGCACGGGCGGCTTTGTGGTCGTCCTGTCCATCTTCCTGTTCATGTTCCTGATGATGTGGATCGTCTACCGGGTGTTCGGTGCGACCCTCTCCCCCAAGGAAGAGCGGGTCGGCCTCATCATGGAGCTGCCGCCCTACCACAAACCCGACTTCCGGAACATCCTTTACGTTACCTTCGAGCGGACGCTGGACATCTTCTTCCGCGCTCTGCGGGTCATCTCCATTGTGTCCATCGTCTTCTTTGTGCTGACCTATGGTTTCGGCGGCAGTGCCGAGAGCAGCATTCTCTATAAAGTAGGCGTTGCCATCGAGCCGGTGACCATGCTCTTCGGCCTCAAGTGGGAAGCCTTCCTCGCCTTCTGTGCCTCGGGCATCTCGAAGGAATCCCTGCTGGGCGTGCTGAACACCCTTTACGGCACCGGCGGCAGTCTGGTCAGTTCCACCTTCGGGGCTAAGGTCTCCGGTGCTGCCGCGGCCGGCATCTCGGAGATTCTCTCCGCCAACTTCACCAAGGCCGAGGGTCTGGCGTTCATCTTCGCCATCAGCTTCAATATGCCCTGCGTCAGTGCGCTGGCGGCCACCGCCCGGGAGACCCACTCGGTCAAGTGGACGACCAAGATCGGCGTGTTCTACACCGTCGCCTCCCTGCTCATTGCCTGCGTGGTGTATCACATCGGCCTGCTCGTGTTCTGAGCAAAAAAAAATCGCACAAAAAAATACACGGAAGAGTTCAGTCGTTCTTCCGTGCATTTTTCTTTCGGATTTTTATGCCTTCTCCGGCAGGGCCTTCGTGTATTTCCGGATGTTGGCCGCAACGTAGACTGCAACGGTCAGCTCGGTGATCGGCATTGCCAGCCAGAGGGCGTCCGGGCGGACCGCCATCGGCAGGATCAGGATGAGTGCACCGCTGATGACCAGTCCCCGCGCCACCGAGACGACAAAGGACGCTTTCGGCTGCAAAATCGCCTGAAAATAATAGGTCGAGAAGATGTTGAACGGCAGCAGCAGGAACGACACCGCATAGGTGCGGATGATGGACGGTGCGATTTGCAGGATAGCCGGGGTCGGGCTCATGAAAATGTGGATGTAGAGGTTCGGGCAGGCCAGACTGAGCACCGTCCAGAAGATGCCGAAGAACGCAGTGGTCCCCAGTGCCAGCCGCAGGGTCTCGCGGATGCGGCTGCCCTTGCCCGAACCAAAGTTGGTGGAGATGATGGGCTGTGCCGCCTGCCCGACGCTATACGCACAGCACTGCACAAAGGTGCTGACGTTGATGATCGGGCCATAGACCGCGAGTGCATCCGCACCCAGATACCGCATGATCTGCCGGTTGAACAGGATGGTCAGGATGCCCATGGCCGCATCAATGAAGAAGGACGAAAAGCCAATGACTGTGATCTTGCGCAGCATGGAAAGCAGCTTGACCGGTTTTACAAAGCGCAGGGTGTTGGTGCGTTTGAAGAAATGAGTCAGCATGACGCAGAAGGACACCGCCGAACCAATGGAGGTGGCAAGACCTGCGCCATAAACGCCCAAATCACACGGGAACACGAAGAACCAATCTCCGAAAATGTTAAAGACGCCGCCCGCCAGCACGCCTACGGTAGCAAGGGCCGGGTCGTTGTCGTTGCGCAGGAATGCCGCCAACATCTGGTTGAACAGAAACAGCGGAACCACAAATTTGACCGGGCGAAGATACTCCTGTGCCAAGGGCAGAAGCGTCTCGTCCGCGCCGAAGAAGGTCAGCAGCGGTGCCTCAAACAAAAGCAGTGCCGCCCATGCCAGAACCGCCAGCAGCACCGACCCGAGAACTGCCGCCGTAAAATACTGGTTTTCACTGCCGCTCTTTTGTTCGCCGCTGCCACGCTCGATGCTGAAAATGACGCTGCCGCCGATGCCCATCAGCAGGCCGAGGCTGTAGATCACGTTCCAGACCGGTGCGACTACGGCCAGTGCCGCCGTACCGTTGGGGCCTTGGTACTGCCCCACCATCGCCATATCCACGATGGAATAGATGGAAGAGATCATGGCACTGCCAAACGCGGCCGCCAGATACTTGAAGTAGATTTGCCGGATGTTTCCGTGCAGAAAGTCCATTGCTCGATGCTCCTTTTTCTCAATTTGTCCTTTGCCCGGTACGAAAAAAGCCGGATAAGGTACAGACATCTCAGTCTGCGCCTTATCCGGCTGTTGTTTCCACGAACAACTCGCCCTCCGAGCGAACACACGGGATTATAGCATGACATCGACCAAATGTCAACACCTTTTTGGAAACGGCCTGCTCCGTGGGAACGATCACCCGTTCTGGGTCTTGATCTCCACCGTTCTTCCGCCGAGGTTTTCGTAAATGCGGTGGGAGACCGAGAGGACGGTGCGGCCTGCGGAGGCACGGCGGAGAGCTTCGAGGACGCGGGCCTCGGTCTCAGCGTCCAAGTTGGCCGTGATCTCGTCCAGCAGCAACACGGCAGGGTCGGCGGCGGCAGCGCGGGCAATGGACAGCAGCTGCCACTCGCCCTGCGAGAACATCCCGTCGGTGCAGACGGTGTGATAGCCCTCCGGCAGGGTCCGGATGGCCGCGTCGATGCCGGCAAGCTTGGCCGCGTTCTGCGCCATTTCCGGGGTGATCTGCGGGTCGCCCAGCGTGATCTGCTCCAGCACCGTGCCCGGCACCCGGGCGAAATACTGTTCTACGCAGCCGATGCAGGTGCGGCGTTCGCGGTCAGTGATGTCGGCCACATCCACTCCGCCGATGGTCACAGTACCGGCTTCCGGGTGGTAGAGGCCCAGCAGCAGTTTGAACACGGTGCTCTTGCCTGCACCGGTCCGGCCGATCAGGGTCACCTGCTCGCCCTGCCGGACGGTCATGGAAAAGTCATTCAGAACGTGCTTTTCGCCGTAGCCGAAGGTAACGTGCGAAAGCTCCACATCGCCTCGTGCGGAGTTCTCGCGCCCGGCGGGGATGGTGCGCTCCGGTTGGCCGAGGAAGGCGTCGATCCGCTTGACACCGGCCATAGCCGACTGAATGGTCTGGATCTCCATGCCGAGGCTCTCGATGGGGGTGAAGATGCGGGAAATGTAGTTGATGATGGCCACCGAGGTGCCGACCGACATTCCGAAGAAGTCCAGCATGGTCGGTTTGCCGGAGGCGGAAAGGAGCATCACGATACCGACCACGACGGCGTTCAGCACCAGCACCACCGGCGAATAGATGGCGTCGTAGAAGTTGGTGCGCTCCATGGCGGCGTAACTATCGCCGATGCAGCGGTCATACCGGCCTTCCATGTACGTTTCCAGCCCCAGTGCCCGGATGGTGCGGATGTTGTGCAGGGTCTCCGGCACCTGCCCGGAAACGGCGGCCACGGCCCAGCGGTTGTCAAGCTGGGCGGCCAGCATCCGTTTCTGGACGTGGCGGGTGAACACCGCAAACAGCGGCAGCACCAGCAGCAGGATCAGCGCAAGGCCGGTGTTCTTCACCGCGATGACGGCCAAGATCGAAATGATCCGGCAGGCATCCGCCACCATGCTGATGATGCCGGAGGTGAACAGGGCTTCCACCGTGTCCACATCGCCCGAAAAGCGGGCGGCGACCTCACCGGGGTTCTGGGCCGCCAGCGTGCTGGCCGGCAGCCGGGTCAATTTCTGAGACATCTCCGACCGCAGGGCGTGGGTCATCTTCTGGCCGAAGAGCACCAGCAGGCTTTCCTGCGCCGAGGAGAACGCCCCTTCCAGTGCGAGACTACCGAAATAGAGCAGCACCGCCGCAAAGGTCAGCGGGAGGCCCGCTG
The DNA here is from genome assembly GCA_963660925.1 of Eubacterium sp. CAG:38. Classification (GTDB taxonomy): domain Bacteria; phylum Bacillota; class Clostridia; order Oscillospirales; family Ruminococcaceae; genus Faecalibacterium. Next base: position 35,298 of record CAVKZS010000030.1, read on the forward strand.
TCAGCTGGTCGATGACCCGGGCCAGCAGCAGCGGCGGCAACAGCGATGCCAGCACCGACGCCGCCACGCAGAGCAGCGTGCCCGCCGTTAAGATCTTGTGGGACACAGCCGCCATCCGGATCGCTTCAAACACGCCGCTTTTCCGTTGGTTCTTCATGCAGTCTCTCCCCCTTTCTGGCTGGTCTGGCTTTCGTACAGCTGACGGTAGACCGGGACAGACGCCATCAGCTCATCGTGGGTGCCGACGGTGGTTTTGCCGCCGTCCATAAAAATCACCTGCTGCATCTGCGGGAAGTGATACAGCCGGTGCGAGATCAGGAACACAACTTTATCCTTCGCATATTCCTGCAGGTCGGCAAACACGGTGTCCTCGGTGCTGCGGTCCAGTGCCGAGAACGGATCGTCCAGCACCAGCACCGGCCGCGGATGGGCCAGCGTCCGCGCCAAGGCCAGACGCTGTGCCTGACCGCCGGACAGCCGGGTGCCATTGCTGCCGATGACGGTATCGAGGCCGTTTTCCATGGCCAGCACTTCGTCTTTCAGCGCGGCAGCAGCCAGCCACGGCTGGGCATCCTGCTTGCTGCCGCAGAGGACGTTGTTCTGCACCGTGTCGGCACTCAGCTCCGGGTCATGGCCCAGATAGCCCACCGTGGCCGAGATCTGCCGCGGGGTCAAAGCAGAAAATTCTTTTCCACCAAAGGTCGCCGAGCCGCCGTAGGGAGCTTCGCAGAGGAAGACCCGGCCCAAGGTGGACTTGCCGCAGGCGACCGGGCCGGTGATGCCAATGATGTCGCCCGGGTGCGCCGTCAGGCTCAGGCCGGAGAAGATCGGCTCATCGGTGTAAGCAAAGGAGAGGTTTTCCAGCTTCACGTCGGCGGCTTCGGGAATGTTCAGGGGTTCCAGCTGCTCCGGCGTTTTCATCAGGGGCTTGATCCGCTTCCACGAGACTTCAGCCTTCTGCACCGCGTTGAAGAGCTTGGCCACCTTAGAGGACTTGACCACCAGCTTGGTGAAGCAGGACAGGAAGGTGGTGAACGCCGCGATATCCCATGCGTTCCAGCCGGTGCCGAGGACATTCTTGGCACCGAACCAGAGGATGAACAGGGTGCCGGCATTCGACGCCGCCAGATAGAGCGGTGGCAGGGCCGACTGCCACACATTGTTGCGGACAGCGGTTTTTTCGTAGGTGTTCAGGGCTTCTTCGTACTTCTCCACCCGGGCGTCCTCACAGCCGTAGATCCGGTAGGTCACGGCGTTCTGGGCGCGGTCCAGCGTGGCCGAACTCAGCGCACCGGCGGCTTTTTTGTAGGCGGCACCGGCCCGCTGAACTGGCTTTTTCATCCACGCCGCGCAGACGTAGGACACCGGCGTGAACAGCAGGCTCAGGAGAGCCAGCCGCCAGTCGTAGACCAGCAGCATCACTGCGTAGCCTACCAGTGCCACGCCGGTATCAAAGATCTCGGTCGTGAATTTCCGCATTCCCTCCACGCAGTCGTCCACGTCGGAGATGGCTTTGGTCATCAGCTCACCGGCTCCCTGCTGCTCAAGGGCCGCACGGCTCTGCCGCACCAGATTGGCGTACAGGATGCCCTTCATCCGGCGGTTGATGTTGTTGGCAAAGCGGCGGACATAGAACCGCTTGACGAACCGCGACGCCTGCACGATCAGGGTCACGACGATGTACGCCAGCACCAGCATCGCCATCTTTGCGGTGGTCTCGCTGCCGCCGAGAATGTCGGCAAGGCACTGGGCCAGCCGGCCTTCAAACCACGGCGTCGCCAGCAGACCAATGTTGTACACGAGGCCCGAGAGCGTCACAAGGGCCAGCGGCCGCCACTCGACCCGGAAATAGGAGCCGATCCGGTCCGGGCGGAAATTCTTATTCTTCATGATTTTCCCCTCCGGCATCTTTTTTGAAGTGCGGGAACCCCGCGCGGCTCTCGGTCTTGGAGCGGGTATACAGCTTGTGCAGCGTCGCGGCAAAGGCAGAGGCTTCCTCCTCGGTCAGTTCGCTGGTCAGATATTCATAAAAAGACACTTCGATCTCCGCCTTCGAGGATTTCAGGCTCTCGGCCTTTTCGGTCGGGTAGAGCAGCTGGCTGCGCCGGTCATTGGGGGCATCCCGGCGGATGAGGTAGCCCTTTCCTTCCAGATTCTTCGTCCGCCGCGCAATGGCGGCTTTGTCGGCGTGCAGCAGCTCAGCCAGCTGCGCCTGCGTGCAGCCGGGGTGGTGGCGCAGGGCATGGATCAGGTCGATCTCTGCCGTGCCGACCCCCTCCTCCCGCAGCGTGAACAGCACCAGCTTTTCCGCTTCGCGCGCGATCTTGGTGATTTTTCGTTCCGTAATATCCATAGGCTCCTCCGGGATCTCAAAAGAAGATGTATCTACATCGTTGTATGTGCAACCATTATAGCATGGATTTTGTGTTTGGCAAGAGAAAATAGGCTTCCCAAACTGTTTTTCTCTACCTGAATATGGTATACTCGACAAAATGCAATCCATTGGATCTTTCAGGAGGACACCACGCCATGATCCCTACACGCGCCATTGACGAACGCTTTACCGCGCTGTTTTCGGTTTCACACCCTTTTTCAGAGCACCTGACCAAGCGGGAGGACAACCAGCTGCGGGATAAATACGACCACAATTCCTTTTTCTATTCCGGCCAGCCCTCGGTGGAGGAAGTCCGGGCCGCACTGGACTATCAGAAAAAACGGGGCGACGCTTTCCTCAAGCTGGAAGGATATGAACCGCTGGAAAATTCATTCGGCATGGAAGGCGAAGCAACCCTGACGATGGTTCTGCCAAAAGAGGCCGACACTACCGGCTGGAAAACAAACCCGTCGGTCTCCATTCAGACTCCAAATTTTGACCAACTGGAACAGCACGAGCTGAAATACTATGGCCCACTGTATGGGGAGGATTTTACCGTGCGGAACAACCGACGTCTGCGGGAAAAGATTCCCTTTCTTGGTGCCTATCTAAATGGGAAGTTGGTCGGTTCCTGCTATGTTTACACTGCAGGCGGCTATGTTTGCATGGACAGCCTTCTGGTAAGCGAAGATTTCCGGCACCAGTATGTCGCCACGACCTTGATAAAATACATTGCTGAAAACGCCCAGAAGCAGGGCAGCATTCTGTATCTCCACGCCGACCCGGATGATACGCCCAAAGAGATGTATGCCCGGATGGGATTTCAGGTAACCGACAAGGTATACGAATATCTCTGCACCGATTTTTCCACCCTGAAACTGGATTGATCCGCCATACAGCTGCGCAGAGAAAAGCCCCCTGTTCACCAAACAGAGGGCTTTCTTGCTTACAGTACCATCACGATCAGGCCGACCACCGGCGCAAAAACAAGGCCGAGGACCATCCCCCGGACGCTGGCCTTGAAATGAAACCAGACCGCCGATTTTTCCACCGCGCTGACCTGCGCTAGCTTGTAGAACTTATCAAACGGTGCCATCAGGATATCCACGACCAGAAAATCGTACCAATCCACCACCAGCCACAGACCGTAGGCGGCCAAAGCTGCACCCGAAAAGGTCGTGATGCCGTTGACATAGCGCAGTAGCAGCCCAAACAGGACCGCATAGACCATCATGGCGATCAGCTTGCGGAGGATGTCGCTCTTCTTAGCCGGCGGCTTCTCGGCCACGAGATGCCGCGCACGCAGTTTCTCGGTGACGACCGGCGGATAATCGTTGACAAACACTTCGCGCCGCTGGGCGGCCACCAGTTCCAGCGCAAGGGTGAACAGCACGCAGGCCGCAGCGCATTCGATTCCAAAAATCATCCGCACGTCTCCTTAGATCAGCAGCATCCACGCCAGCATGGACACCATGGCCGCAATGTGCAGGGTGCCGACGATCTGGAGCGGGAACATCAGGATGAAGATGGGCAGGGTCGTGAACACGACCGCCCAGATCGGGAAACCGATCGCGCCGGTGACAATGGCCACGATCAGAGTGACGATGTAGGTAATCATGCCGAGATAGCAGCTCCGCAGGGCGGGGCCGCTGTCCATGAGGTCGAGCATCAACTCCTTGGCCCGGTCGTCGCGGCCGTATTTCAGGAACAGATACTCCGCAAGGCCGCATTTCAGGTGATAGGCCGAACTGACGATGCAGGAAAACGCGATTCCCACAAACATGAGGGCCCCCATCACCTTGGAACGCTCAAAGGTATACACCGCCAGTGCGGTATAACCCATAAATTCCAGCACGATGGAAAACACGCCCAGCACACCAGACCGCATCGGGACGCTCGGCGACACACCTTCCATCAGTTTGGCCGCATAGCCGTCCTCCCGGATCTTCCGGATGTTCGCCAGCATCAGCTTACCGTTCGGGAAGATGCTCAGGATCCGGTCGCAATACAGATTGATGGCATGGCCGAGGATGCCCGCAATGAGCATGAGCCGCAAAACGATCATAAAAATTCCTCCTGTGTTTTCGGTTTATTCCGCCTCCGGTTCCTTGCAGACATCCACCCAGCCCTCGGCACCGGCGGCAGCTTCCAGCTCCTGCAGGGTCAGCCGGACAGCGGTGTGGCCGTTGCCAGCCGCCGGGTAGACCGTCTCGAACTTGCGCAGGCTTTCGTCCAGATAGATCTCCACGCCTTCGTTGACTCCAAAGGGGCAGACGCCGCCGGGCGCGTGGCCGACATAGTGCTCCACTTCATCGTAAGGGATCATCTTCGCCTTGATGTGGAACAGGCTCTTGTACTTGTGGTTGTCGAGCTTGGCCGTTCCCTCGGTGACGATCAGCACCGGCTTTTCGCCCTGAAGCACCGACAGCGTTTTGGCGATCATTGCCGGCTCGACGTGCAATGCCTGCGCCGCCTCTGCCACGGTCGCCGAGGACTCGTTGAGCACAATGATATGGTCTCCAAGACCTTTGGCCTGCAGATCTGCTTTTGCTTTTTCAAACGACATTTTTTACTTCCCCACTCTCAATTTTTTGGTTTAAATCGGACGTTGGGGCTATCATAATCCCACCTTCCCATCGTGTCAATGGGTTGTCATTTTTCCAACACAACGATCTTATTGGAGATGTTCCGCACTGCGGGGATCTTGCCCAGCAGTTTGTACACCGGGAGAAACGCTGCCATTCCCTCGACCAAGCTGTGCTCCTCCCGATACCGGAAGTCCGGCAGCAGTTCCGCCAGTGCTTTGCCATTCTTGACGCCCCAAGTAAACTTTGCGTGGCTGCCCTCAATGGATTTTTCCTTGAAGCTCTTGGCCATCAGCGGGTTCATCGTCTCCACCAGCACCGTCACGCGTGGGAACCGGTCTGCGATCACCTTGAAGATCTGCTTCACGTCGGCTTCCGTCAGGTACATGGTCAAGCCCTCGATGACCACCAGCACCGGCGCGTCGTTCTCCGCGATCCGGCTGCCCCAGTCGTCCATGGCCGACATTGCGATCTGCGAGATGGTCCCCTGCTCCGGCAGCAGCTTTTCCCGCACGGCGATGGTTTCCGGCAGGTCGAGGTTGTACCAGTGTGCATACCCCTGCATCCGGTAACAGCGGGTATCCAGCCCGCAGGCGATGTTCACCACCACGGCACCGGGATGCGCCGCGAGGAAATCCCCCACCAGCCGGTCCAGCACGATGGTCCGGGCGATGACACCGCTGCTCATGGCAGAATCCTTGTCCGCCAGCGAGAAGTCATAGTCCAGCCGCTCGACCAGCTCCACCGCCTTTTCGTCCCGGATGGCTCCCCGGGTGGACGTCTCCTTGGCGCGGGCATAGACCGTTTGCAGCATCGTTTCCGGCACGCCGGAAAGCGCGATTTTTTCACTCATTTTGGGTTCCTCCTCCATTTTTTCGATTCCATCCCGCAGCCTTACCCAGCCCTCTGCACATAGGCTTCGATGGCCTGCACCGCTTCTTCCAGCCCGTTTTCCTGCCGGATCTGGCGCGAAAGCTCCTGCGCCCGGGCATCGTACCGGCCGCTGGTCAGGTCGCGGAGAGCTGCCTCGAGTTGCTCTTTGGTACAGAGCTTTTTCCGGATGTAGAGCGGCTCCGGGCCAAGGCCCAGTTCATGGACGGTCCGGCCGTAATACCACTGGTCCAGTGCCAGCGGAATGATGAGGGTCGGGCAGCCCGCCCAGATGCCGATTCCGTTGGTCGTGCATCCGCCGTGGTGGACCACCGCTTTTACCCGCGGGAAGAGGAAGCTGTATGGGATCTTCCCCACAAAGTACAGCTTCTCGGTGTTCCGCTTTTGGGGAAGCTGGAACGCCTGAACCACCGCCTTGATGCCGGTCTCCCGCAACGCTTCGACCGTCCGCACCTGCAGTTTGGCCAATTCTTTCGACTCAGCCTTGCCGAAAGCCACAAAGATGGGCTTTTCCCCTTCGGTCAGAAAGCGTTCCAGCTCCGGGTCAGCTTGGTATCCCGCAGCATCCGCCTCCGGGTGATACCAGTACCCGGTGACGTGGATGTGGCCGCCCCACTTCGGATCTTTCGGCATCAGGATGGGACTGACCGGGTAAAAGGTCAGCACCTTCCGGCCGTTCTGTTCCGTGTAGTGGTCAAAGTTCTTCACCTTGGAGATGCCGTTTTTTCTCCGCCATTTTCCCATCAGGAGGTTCGAGAGCGTCGGCATTCCGCCGGTGATGGTATCGTAGCTTTTGGCAACGGCCGGGGTGTTGTGCTCGGTCGAATAGAGGGAATACAGATTCGTCCGGTCGTAAGGACTATAAAAATACCGGATGCAGGGGATCCCCAGTTTGTCGGCAGCATCCCGGACAAAGCCCGAGCAAGTGCCGTACATACAGGCATCGCTCCCCGCCAATGCCGCAAGGGTCTGCTCCATAAAGTGCGGGTTCTCCCGTTTCAGTTTCAGCAGCCCGATGGGGAAGTCAAGGCTGGTCTTGTAATCGGTGACAAGATACTGCATCACATGGTCGGCATCTCCGTCCAGATGCAGATAGGTCACGCCCTTGCTTTCGATCAGCGGCCGGAACGCCTCCTGCGTGAGGATGCGGAATTCGTGGCCCCGCCGGATCATTTCTGCGCCCAGCTCCACAAGCGGATTCACATCGCCCCGGGTCCCAACAGCAACTGCAGTGATTCTCATGATCGACCCTCCCCATTTCCGTTTTTGCCTGCGTCAGTGCACGGTATAGTTCTATATTAGTTTCCACTAACTATTTTGTCAAGTGCAATCTCCCTGCAAACAAAAAGCAGCCGCACATTTCTGCACGGCTGCATGGGTTTTTGGTTTTCGGTTTTGCTTTTGGGGTGTTCCGGCAATCAGCCCTTGGTTTCCGGCTTCAGGGGGCCATAGAAGTAGCTGGCCGTTGCGCCGCCGGGGGCGATCACGCGGCCCACAGCATTACATTTTTCATCGTCTGTTTCCTTTCTTGTATCCCGTTGTACAGCGTCGTTTTCGCTCAGTGGATCTCCCGGACCCACTTTTCCAGTGCGGCTTTTGCGCCGTCCACACTGCTGCCATGGATGGCAAGGCCCTTCGTGACCGTGGCACCCGGTGCCGCATTCTGCACATCCTGCACAGTGCGGGACAGGCCGCTGCCCTCGTGGGTGCAGAAGGGATGGATGGTTTTGCCGGTCAGGTCGTAGTGCTCCAAGAAGGTATACACGGCCATCGGCATCGTGCCCCAATAGTTCGGGTAGCCCAGATAGATCTCATCGTAAGCGTCCAGATCTGCGGGCAGATCCAGCACCTCCGGGCGGGCGTTCTTCTGCAGGTCCGCCTTCGCTTCGGCGATGCAGGTCTGGTAGTCCGCGGAATACGGCTCTGCCTGCTCGATTTTGTAAAGCTCGCCGCCCGTCAGATCGGCCAGCATTTCGGCGGCTTTCTCGGTGTTGCCGACCGGAATGCGGCGGTATGCACCGCCAAAATAATTTTCTCCCGCACGGGAGTAAAACGCGATCAATACTGCCATCGTTGTTTCTCCTTCTTTACACAAAAGGGTGGATTTCTTTGACATCTTTATTGTATCCTGCCGCCCGCCGGCAATCAATTCCACTTTCGGGCCTTTTGGATAAGAAAAACTGATACGAAAAAGCAGCGGGATCCGCACGATGGATTCTGCCCGCGCGGGGAGGGCCGCCGAAAAAACTGTTCAGCCGGACGACCGACTGAAAATACCGAAGCTGTTTCAGCATACCGGCAGATCAGACTTGGATGAGGTCATAGTTCTGCGTGCCGATCCCAAGGGCTTCAGCGGCCTCGATGGTGTGCTGACCATGGCGGCTGTTGACCCGCTCCATAAAGTGGTCGCGGCCCGGGTCGGTGCTCTTTTCCACGAGGTCGAGGCAGGCACGGTCCAGTGCCACAGGGTCGAGGCTGGACAGGATGCCGATGTCCTTCATGCAGGGATCTTCGGCTACGGCACAGCAGTCGCAGTCCACCGAGAGATTCTTCATGACGGCGACGTATGCGATCTTGCCCGCAAAGTGCTTGGTGACGGTGCTGGCAGCATCGGCCATCGACTCAAGGAATTTGTCCTGTTCGCAGATGTTTTCCCACAGGCCTTTCTGGGTGCGAAGGTTTCCGCCGCTGTGGATATAGGCCTTGCCGTCGCTGGATGCACAGCCGATAGAGAGCTGCTTCAACGCTCCGCCGTAGCCGCCCATCGGGTGGCCCTTGAAGTGGATGAGCACCAGCATACTGTCGTAGTTGGCGATGTCCTTGCCGACGTAGTTCACATCCAGAACTTTGCCGTTCTCCACAGGCCAGACCAGATCCGGGCCTTCGGCATCCATCAGATCAAAGGGGAACATCTGGCTCCAGCCGTGCTTCTTGATCAGTTCGATGTGCTTCGGGGTCTCGTTGCGGGCACCATCGTAGGCGGTGTTGCACTCGACCACGGTGCCGTGCACCGCGTCGATCACCGGCTTCATGAACTCCGGGCGGAGGAAGTTCTGGTTGCCGTCCTCGCCGCTGTGGACCTTGACGGCCACCTTGCCCGGCAGCTCCACGCCGAGGGCGCGGTACATCTTGAGCACGGCTTCCGGGGTGATCTCCGAAGTGAAGTAAACCTTTGCTTTTTTCATAAGAAAGCTCCTTTCGTTTCTGCACGATCCAAGCATTGAACACTCTTCTGGGTATAGTATAAACCTAAACCCAAGTTCAGGGTCAAGGGGTTTTGCTCAATTTTTCAGCGTTCTTATCCCTGCACACCCAGATATTGCCCCAGCATCGCCGCATAGTGTTCCGATTCAGCCGTCATCCGCCCGCAGTGCGCATACCCCGGCCAGATTTTCAGCGCGGCGCAGGGGTACTTGGTCGGCAGAAGCTTTTTGCACTGTTTCAGATCCGAATCCTTTTCGCCGTAGGCAAAGACACAGCGTTTCTGCATCTCGGGCGAAAGCTCCGGCAGATTCACATAGCCGCAGTCGTGGATGATGTTGCGGATGCTCTCTTCGTTCATGGCGATGAACCGTTTCGCCATAGCAGGGCCGGCGGTCTCGCCATAAAGCTCGCTCATCTTCCGCCGGGAAAGCTCCGGGTCTTTCACAGCTTTGCGATGCTTGGAAAGGAACACCCGCGTCAGCACAAATTCGATCAGCGGAGCTTTTTCGTAGAAGCTGACGCCCTCAAAAAACGCATGGTCAAAGGTCAGATCTTGGAATTTCAGCAGCTCAAACAGCACCACGCCGCCCAGCGAGGCCCCGAACCCAAGATCCAGATGGGTGCAGCCTTTTTCCACCAGCACATCATGGATGGCTTTTGCCTCCTCCGCCGCGCTGTGATAGGTCGCCGCCGCATCCTCGCCGTGCGCCGACAGATCCGGGATAAAGCAATGGACTGCACTGCCCCAGAAGTTCGTCACGCACAGCTCGATCCCCTCGGCCGAGGACAGCATCGGGTGGATCAGCACCGCCGTTTTGCTTTGTTCCGGGTTGCGCTCGTACATCTTCATAATGGATTTCTCCTTTCCTTGCGATCATCTTTTCTTATACTATATCATGTTCCCTTTTGGTTAGTAACCGATAACCGAAGGGGTTTTTCCAAAAAAACAGCCGTGTTTTTATCGAAACGCCTGAATTTTTCTTTATTTCATCGGAAAGTCCTAGCCGAAACCGGAAACATCTGATATACTAGATTCACCGATTTCACGCAAATGGAGGATCTTCATGGAAAAGAATGTATTGAACACCGATCTGACCGGCAAAGTAGCCGTCGTCACCGGAGCGAGCGGCACCCTCTGCTCCATCTTTGCCAAGGCTCTGGCACGCGCCGGTGCCAAGGTCGCACTGCTGGGCCGGAACATGGACAAGCTGAACGCCCTCGCCGACGAGATCAACGCCGAAGGCGGCACGGCCAAGGGCTACACCTGCAACGTGATGAACAAGGCCAACTGCCTGCAGGTGGCCGAAGATGTGATGGCCGATTTCGGCCCCTGTGATATTCTGGTGAACGGTGCCGGCGGCAACAACGCCCGCGCCAACACCGACAAGGAATATTTCGAGATGGGCGATCTGGACAGCGAGACCGTCACCTTCTTTGATCTGGACGAGAGCGGCGTTGAGATGGTGTTCAACCTGAACTTCATCGGCACCCTGCTGCCGACACAGGCCTTTGCCCGGCAGATGGTGGGCCGCGAGGGATGCAACATCCTGAACATTTCCAGCATGAACGCCTATCTGCCGCTCACCAAGATCCCGGCCTACTCCGGTTCCAAAGCAGCCGTCACCAACTTCACCCAGTGGCTTGCCGTCCATTTCAGCAAGGTAGGCATCCGGGTCAACGCCATTGCCCCGGGCTTCTTTGCCAGCGAGCAGAACGCAAAGCTGCTCTACAACGAGGACGGCACCCCCACCGCCCGCACCGGAAAAATCCTTGCCGCCACCCCGATGGGACGTTTCGGCGACAGCGAAAAGGACCTTGTCGGCGCACTGCTGTTCCTGCTGAACAACGACGCCGCCGGCTTCATCACCGGCATCTGCCTGCCCGTAGACGGCGGATTTTCCGCTTACTCGGGTGTATAATGTGCCCTGAATCCCTGTTCTGAAAAGCACAAATCCCTCTGTGAGTTTTAAAGCCCACAGAGGGATTTTTCGTTGTCGTTGTGTTTTCAGTTTCTCTCAAACCCCAGATAGCGCGTGCCCTGAAAGCTCAATTTTCCGGCATCGCCTTCCACCAGCATCCCGTAAACCGGGCCGTCCACGGAAAGCTCCATCCGGTCGCCGCTTTCCACCTGAAAAGTCACATAATAACTTGTAAACGTGTGCACCATTGCATTGTCCGTATGGTGGTGCGATACTTCGGTGCGCTTTGCCACCACTGTTGCCGGAACCGTCAGCCGCGGCGAATGGTTGTTTTTATTCCATGTGCAAATGTTGCCGATGAGGGTGTACACGATCATTCCCACGACCACCAGAAACAGGATGGGAAACAGAATATTGAACAAGAAATCGAATCCGCCGTAAATCATGTTATTCCTCCAAAATTTCTTCCAGCAGCTCCTTCACATCGTCCAAAAAGGATTCTTCTCCAAGAGTATTGACCTTGAAGAACACTGCCTGACTGCCGCCTGCGGTGATTGCAGACAACCGGATCGGACTGTCGCCGTTCTGGAACATCGTCAGCGTCAGGCTCAGGCGGTTTCCGCCGACCATGCTGTACCGTTCAAACACCCGGACGCTGCACCGGGCATCGCCCTCTCTAAAATCGCTGCCAGCTTCCAGATCTGCCGACCAACTGCTGTCGGGGATCTCTTTTTCCAGCGTTCTGAGCAGCTTGTCGAAATTCTTGCTGCGGATGGTCCTTTCAAAAATCGCCATAACGATTCCTCCACTCTACCGACGAATTTCGGTGTCTTTACTCAGAATACGAATGAGCCTTGGAAAAAATTGCAAGCAATTTCAGACGATCCCCGTCATTGCGCCCTGCAAAACCGCCGCCGGAATGAACGAGAACACACATTCCTTCCCTTCGGATCGTTTTGCTCCTATTTTACCACGCTTTTCCAGCATCAAATAAATGCTTTAAGACACCTTCCATCGTTTGACACCGCAAACCATATATGGTATTCTTTTCTCAGAATTAAAATCATCCGCCTGTTTGAATAAAAAGAGGAATGTGTATGAAAGACAGCGAACTGCAATTTGACCGGAACTGCCATGTGCTCTACTCCAAGCCCTGCAAAAAGGAGATCTTGACCAAAATCGCTCTGCACTACCCGGAAGCCCAGCGGGAAGCCGTCTGGGAGCAGGTGCAGCGGCAGTATGCAGCCTTCCTCTCGGACTGGCGCACCGACCTTGGCGGAGCCAAAAACTTCCACAACGGCGCGGGCGGCACCTACGACTGCATCGCCATCATGACCTACTACGTCGTGTGCAAGGACGTCACCTCGTTCCGGGAAATCGAGGAGATGGAAGAAAATCTGATCCTGCCCGCGTTCCGCCGGCTGAAATTCGTGGACTGCAACAAGCCGTTTTTCAAGCGGCTGATGCACCGGGCATTCACCTCCGCCAAGGCACGCTGCGACCAATGGCACGATTACGAAATGGCGGTGGCTCCTTATGAAAAGGGCAAGCCCATCTATTATGAATTTACGGCCTGCCCTGCAGCGGAATTTGCGATCCAGCACGGGCTGACCGACATCATGCCCGCCCTGTGCAATGTGGATTATGCCTCCATGGAACTGATCCACGCCAAACTGATCCGGACGACCACCTGCGCCAATGGGTGCAAGTGCGATTACACCATCTGCGGCGACCGCGACCCCTATATCAAAGACCACCCCGAATACCGGGATGAAAACGGATACCGCAGGAACAAATGATACTGCGTCAAACCAGCTTGTACGGCGTCACGTCCAGAATATCGTTGAAGTAGTTGTTGGCGATCATCATGACGCCCATAGCCGTGATGACCACGATTTCTTCTTCGGTGAAATTCGCTTTCAGCTTTGCAAACAGCTCTTCCGGGACGTGCTTGGGGTCTTCAGCAATGGCCTGACCATACTCGATGAGAATTTGTTCTTTCGGGGTAAACTCGAAGGTATCAAAGTCGATGCCGTTCTTCTTGAGCAGATTCCGGAAGTAAATGCCGCACACAAGGCAGCCGTTTTTCTGGGAAATGGCATATTCGTAAAAATCGGCGGCTCGCTTGCCGATGAGCCGCTGCAGCTCATCGTCCAGCGCATACGAACCGGCCTCTACCGCATTGAACGCCGCCGCATTGTGGAGCAGAGTGCGCTTTTCCGCGGTCAGAGCATGGCCGTCGGCCACATGGTCTGCAATGATTTTCTGGATGGATTCCGGTGCAGTTTCCGGGTTGATCTCGCTGATTCTGGGCATAATAAAACTCTTCCTTTCCCTTTTTCGATGGATTGTCTGTATCATATACCCATTTACATATCAAGTCAATAGGATTTTAATTAATCAAATTCCCGTCAGTGCCACCGCGACCAGCAAAGACGGCAGCAAGTTTGCCACCTTGATGGTTTTCGGCCACACCAGATTGATCCCCACACAGAAGATCAGAATGTTACCAACCAACGAGATATTATTCAGAACAGCGTCCGTCATAAAACCGGAAAGCACCATCGCAAGGGCGGTCATGGTGCCCTGCAATACTGCTACCGGAATAAAGGAGAACACACAGCCCTTTCCCATAGACGATGCCATGATAAGCACAATAATAAAATCCAGAATCGCCTTTGCCACCAACGTGGAGTGGTCGCCGTAAATGCCATCCTGAATGGAGCCGATGACTGCCATCGCTCCGATGCTCACGGTCAGAGAGGCCGACACAAAGCCGTTGACGAACTGGTTGTCGCCGTCGCTGCCGGTCTTGTGCTTGAGCCATTCGCCAAAGCGTTCAAACTGCGCATCCAGATCAATGAGCTCGCCCAACAGTGCGCCCAGTGCCAATGACAAAATCATGACCATGGAGCCGCCGGTGCTCAGCGTGCCGTCCGGCCCGACGGTCAGCATCTTGGAGAGCGTACCCGCCGCCCCCAGAAACACCACCGAAAAGCCCGTAGCCTTAATGATGGTATCCTGATAGCTCTCTTTCAGAAAGCGTTTGAATACAATGCCCAGCACGCCGCCCACCAGAATGGCCAGCGCATTGATAATCGTTCCCAATCCCCGCATTTTCGTATTTTCCTTTTCTTCTTTGATTGTTTTGTTCTTGTTCTACCACGTTTTTCCACTGCTGAAAAGATAACGGAATGCAAAAAGCCCCCGCGAGCTTCGGAACGAATCCAAAGTCCGCGGGGGCAAGTTCTATGCGCCGATGTTCCTCACACCGATGCACAGGTGTTATTCGATTTCAATCAAGTTGGGATTCACAGGCAAAGCCTTCGTCTGCTGAGGTGCGGGCAGCGTGATGTGCAGGATGCCATCCTCGAACTTTGCGTGGATGTCCTCCTTCTTCACGGCGTCGCCCACATAGAAGCTGCGGGCGCAGGTGCCGGAGAGGGTCTCACGGCGCAGATAGCGGCCGTTCTGATCTTTTTCATCATTGCTGTGGCTGCGGACGGCCTGAATGGTCAGGTAGCCGTCGTTCAGCTCCATCTGAACGTCTTCCTTCTTGCAGCCGGGCAGGTCAACAGCAACATCGTAGTTGCCATCGGCAGTCTGCTTCACATCGGTCTTCATCATGTTTGCACCGCGCTTGCCG
>CAVKZS010000031.1:0-4083 GCA_963660925.1 Eubacterium sp. CAG:38
CGCCCAGTGCGCCGCCGCGGGCGTTGCCCATGTGCATGGGGCCGGTGGGGTTGGCAGAGACGAACTCCACGTTGTACTTGGCACCCTTGCCGTAATCGGTGCGGCCGTACTCCTTGTTGGCGCAGGCACCCAGCACGACACCGGCCCAGAAGGACGGCGCGAGGAACAGGTTGATGAAGCCGGGGCCGGCCACTTCCACCTTGGAGAACACGCTGTTCTCGAGGGAGGGCAGGTGGGCCAGCAGTGCATCGGCGATCATCTTGGGGGCCTTGCGCCAAGTGCGGGCACCGGCCATGGCGAGGTTGGAGGCGATGTCGCCGTTCTTGACATCGGCGGGGATCTCCACGATGAAGGCGGGCAGCTCGGCCTCGGGCAGAGTGCCGTCGGCCATGGCTGCTTTGGCGGCGTTGCTCAGCAGGGCGCGGGCCTCGCTCAGAGCCGCCTGCCGGGGATTGTAGTTCTGGTAGGTCTTTTCAAAGTCGGTCATAAATCAGATTCCTTTCCTCAATTGACGTGCTGTACGGTCATTTCCAGCGTATTGCGGCTGATGATGCGGGCGTCCTCGGCGTCCAGCAGGTAGCTGAACTTGGCATGACCGCCCTTTTCGGTGAGGCCGCACTCGATGCCGTCGCCGGTGACGCCCAGCGTCAGGGAGCCGACATCGGTCTCATAGTGGCAGAGGTTCCGGCGGCCCCGCTCGATCATCAGCTGGGCGTTGGCCCGGCCGAAGCGGAGCAACGCGACCCGGCTGCCGTCCTCGGCGATCTTGATGGTGGTGGTGCAGCCCTCGAAACCAATGGTCTGGGTCTCCTTGTAGGAGATGTAGTAGTTGCTGCCCTTTTTGACAAGGCTGCCGCGGGTCATCAGCTCGATCCGGTCGGCCTCTTCTTCGGAGGCGGAGCCGTTGGATTCAAACTGCTCCACAAAGCTCTTGATCCGGATGATATAATCTTCGTTCTGTGATTTGGATTTGCTCACGTTTTCTGGTCCTTATCAATATTTGTCGATGGCGATCTGGTCAATGGGGCCGCCCTTGTACTCGCCGAGGAAAAGGTCGGCGGTCTGGGCGAAGCTGTCCGGCACATCGCTGACATAGAAATGCGCCTGCCCGGTGGGGTGGTCGGCCCGCAGGCCCCGCTCGCTGAGCAGCCGTTCCAGATGATGGGCGGCGGTCTTGGCGGGGTCCACCAGCGTGACTTCCCGGCCCATGAATTCGCCGATCATGGTCTTGAGCAGGGGGTAGTGGGTGCAGCCGAGGATCAGGGTATCGACGCCGGCCTCCCGCACTTCGGTGAGGTACTGGGCGATGACCAGCTTGGTGATCTGCTGTTTGTCCTCGCTGCTGTGGTCCACATAGCCGGCTTCCACCAGCGGGACGAAGAGCGGGCAGGGCCGGGCCGTGATCTCTACGCCGGGCACCAGCTGGCGCAGCAGCTTTTCATAGCTGCGGGAGCGGATGGTGGCGGCGGTGCCGATGACGCCGATCTTCCGGTTCCGGGTCGCAAAAGCGGCTTCCCGGGCAGCGGCGTCCACCACACCGAGATAGGGCACCGGCAGCTGGGCGGCTTCGGCGGCAGGGTAGGTGCTGGACACGGTTCCGCAGGCGGCCATGATACACTTGACGTCTTTGGAGAGCAGGAACGCGATGTCCTGCCGGGCATACTGGAGAATGGTCTCCGGGCTTCGGCTGCCGTAGGGCACCCGGCCGGTATCGCCGAAGTAGACGATGTTCTCGTGGGGGAGCCGCTTGCGCAGTTCCCGCACGCCGGTCAAGCCGCCCAACCCGCTGTCGAAGACACCGATGGGGTGATTATCCATGGAAACGGTCCTTTCTTTTGAGAGCCAGAGAGATCAGCTGGTCGATCAGGGCCGGTACGGGAACGCCCTCGTGCTCCATCAGCTTGGGATACATACTGATGGCGGTGAAACCGGGCAGGGTGTTGATCTCGTTGATGAGGACGCGGCCGGTGCCCTTCTCCACAAAGAAGTCGCAGCGGGCCAGTCCCTCGCAGTTGAGGGCGGTGTAGGCCATGGCTGCATAAGTCTTGACCTCGTCCAGCTTCTCCTCGGACAGGTGGGCCGGGATGACAGTCTGGCTGACGCCGTTCTTGTACTTGTCGTCGTAGGTGTAGAACTCGGCACCGGCGAGGATCTCGCCCGGGCGGGTGGCAACGGCGGGGTCGGAACCGATGACGGCGCACTCGACTTCCTGACCATCCACAAAGGCCTCAAAGACCACCTTGCGGTCGTTCTCGAGGGCCAGTTGGATGGCGTCTTTCAGCTGGGCGCGGTCGTTGGCCTTGGAGATGCCGACGCTGGAACCGGCGTTGGCGGGCTTGACGAAGATGGGCCAGCCCAGCTTGGCGATCACGCCGTCGCAGACGCCCTCGGGGTCGGACTCGATCTCCCAGCGGTTGGCCGAGGCCCACTTGGTGTGGGGGATGCCGTTCACATCGAACAGGGCGTTGGCGACTGCCTTATCCATGCAGACCGCGCTGGCCAGAACGCCGCAGCCCACATAGGGGATTCCGGCCAGTTCCAGCAGGCCCTGCACGGTGCCGTCCTCGCCCCACAGACCGTGGAGCACCGGCACGACCACGTCCACATGGACTTTCTCTACCTGCCCGGCGGGGGTGAACAGGATCATGCCGTGGTCGGCACGGTCCGGGCTGAGCACACAGGGCATATTGCCGGCCAGCTCTTCCCAGCTGCCGTCGGCCATCTGTGCCGTGGTCGCCTCGGTGTAGAGCCAGCGGCCCTCCTTGGTGATGCCGATGGTCATGACCTCATACTTGGAACGGTCCATGTTGGTGACGACGGTGCCGGCGGACACGCGGCTGACCTCGTGCTCGCTGGACATTCCGCCAAACAGAACGACAACGCACATTTTCTCTTCAGACTGCATCGTGATCTCTCCTGACTGCACGGCGGCCCGCCTTGGAGCCGCCGGAAATTTTTTGATTCTTATAGGAATAGCGATAAACACGCCTTATTATACAATATTTATGTCTGGGACGCAAGCAAAATACCGCCGTACCGGGCGAAAGAGACGAAAAAACAAAAAAGTTGAAAAATCGCAAAAAATACGCTTGACGAATGGAAAAAGACGTGCTACAATGATAACACCTCTTTTGCGGGGTTATTAAGTGCGCCTGTTTTTTTACGGGCCGTCCCGCAAGCCGAGGGAGGTTCAAAACAACCGTTATAATGGAGGTGTCAACAAATGACCGTTAAAATCACTCTGGCCTGCACCGAGTGCAAGCAGCGCAACTACAACACCACGAAGAACAAGAAGAACAACCCCGATCGTCTCGAGATGAAGAAGTACTGCCGTTTCTGCAAGAAGCACACCGTTCATCGCGAAACCAAGTAAGAAAGGCGGACGCATCATGGCAGACAAAACCGAGAAAAAGCCGGGCTTTGTGGCCAGAATGAAGGCCGCCGTGAAGAACTTCGGCAACAACGTTGCAAAGTTCTTCCGCGACTCGAAGAGCGAGCTGAAGAAGGTCGTCTGGCCCTCGAAAGAGGATGTCAAGACCAACACCATCGTCGTGCTCGTCACTGTGGCGATCGCCGCGGTCGTGATGATCGCACTGGACGCCATCTTCGGTGGCATCCTTGGCCTGATCATCGGCGCGTAATCATCTTGAAACGGAGGGTCAACCAAAATGGAAGAACAGTCCAATGAGGCTCTTTGGTATGTTGTGCATACCTATTCCGGCTACGAAAACAAAGTGGCAACGGACTTACAGACCATGGTGGAAAACCGCCGCCTGCAAGACCTGATCTGCGACATCAAGGTCCCGACCGAGATGGTTCCGGAGATCAAGGACGGCAAGGAGCGTATGGTGGAGCACAAGCTGTTCCCGGGCTACGTTCTGGTCAAGATGGTCATGAACGACGATACATGGTATGTGGTGCGCAATACGCGCGGCTGCACCGGTTTCGTCGGTCCTGCATCCAAGCCGGTTCCTCTGACCGCTGAAGAAGTGGAAAAGATGGGTGTTGAGAAGGCGGCTCCGCTGACTGTGGATTTCAAGGTCGGCGACACCGTGCAGATCACCGCAGGTCCTCTGGAAGGCT
>CAVKZS010000032.1:0-515 GCA_963660925.1 Eubacterium sp. CAG:38
GGCGGGGTGGCCTTTTTACAGTATATTATATTGTATGGTTTGCTGCCGCCCGACTCAGATCACATAGTCAAACCCGGCGCTCTCGTCGCGGGCCATGAGGTCGGCGATGGTGAATTTGTCCAGGTACTCCTGGATGACCTGATCCAAACCCTGCCAGAGGGGGAGGGTCCGGCAGCTGGTCATGCGGTCGCAGGTCTGCTCGCCGGGGCCGAGACAGGCCACGGGGACCAAGGGGCCTTCTAATAACGATAGAATTTCGCGCACGCCGTACTGGTCCGGGGACTTGCGCAGGCGGTAGCCGCCGCCCTTGCCGCGCAGACCGGTGAGGACGTCCGCCCGGACTAAGGTTTTCACGATGCTTTCCAAATATTTCTCAGAGATGCCCTGGCGCTCCGCCACGTCCTTCAGGGGGACGTAACCCTCCGCCTGGTGCTCCGCGATGTCCACCAAAAACCGAAGGGCATAGCGCCCCTTCGTGGAAATCATCATTCCCTTCCACCTTCTTTCCGTTTCAA
>CAVKZS010000032.1:525-31008 GCA_963660925.1 Eubacterium sp. CAG:38
CCTATTATAATGCAAGGTAAATGGGAAGGCAAGAGGGAAGATGCACTTTTTTCAAAATTTCCTGCCAAATTGGTTGGTTTTTGAGGCCGCCGGTTTGGACGGGGAAATTTTTTTGGATTTTTTTCAAAAAACCTGGTAAAACCTATTGACAAGGGGGTGAAATGCAAGTATAATGCATACAAACCTACTTGAAAGGTTGGTAACAAGAAAACCGACCGACACGGATACATAAACTATTTTACTGAATATATTAGGAGGAAAATATCATGAGCAAGATCTATACTTCCGCTGACCAGCTGATCGGCCACACCCCCCTGCTGGAGCTGACCCATATCGAGAAGAAGCACAACCTGGAGGCCCGCGTGCTGGGCAAGCTGGAATATCTGAATCCCGCCGGTTCCGTGAAGGACCGGATTGCAAAGGCCATGCTGGACGACGCCGAGGCCAAGGGCCTGCTGAAGCCTGACTCCGTCATCATCGAGCCCACCTCCGGCAACACCGGCATCGGCCTGGCTTCCGTCGCCGCCGCCCGCGGCTACCGCATCATCATCGTGATGCCCGAGACCGATGAGCGTCGAACGCCGCCAGCTGATGAAGGCATACGGCGCCGAGCTGGTCCTGACAGAGGGCGCCAAGGGCATGAAGGGTGCCATCGCCAAGGCCGACGAGCTGGCCAAGGAGCTGCCCAACAGCTTCATCCCCGGCCAGTTCGTGAACCCCGCCAACCCCGCCGCACACAAGGCCACCACCGGCCCTGAGATCTGGGAAGACACCGACGGTAAGGTCGATATCTTCGTGGCCGGTGTCGGCACCGGCGGCACCGTCACCGGCGTGGGCGAGTATCTGAAGAGCCAGAACCCCAACGTCAAGGTCGTGGCTGTCGAACCCGCTACCTCCCCCGTCCTGAGCAAGGGCACCGCCGGCTCCCACAAGATCCAGGGCATCGGCGCCGGCTTCGTCCCCGACGTGCTGGATACCAAGGTCTATGACGAGGTCATCCCCGTGGCCAACGAGGACGCCTTTGCCGCTGGCAAGGAGTTCGGCCGCGCTGAGGGCGTTTTGGTGGGCATCTCCTCCGGCGCTGCGCTCTGGGCCGCCATCGAGCTGGCCAAGCGCCCCGAGAACAAGGGCAAGACCATCGTGGCCCTGCTGCCCGACACCGGCGACCGCTACCTCTCCACCCCGCTGTTTGCGGACTAAGTTTCCGAATAAGTTCTCACGCCGCTGCGCAGTCTCTTTGCGCGGCGGCGTTTTTGTGCTACAATAAGGCTATCTTTTTTCGAGGTTTGGAGGACACCATGAACTACTACGTTGCCCCCATGGAGGGGCTGACCGACCGGGTCTGGCGGCAGGCGCACCAGAAATGGTTCGGCGGCGTCGAGAACGCACCGGCCCGGTACTACGCGCCCTTCCTCTCCCCGCCCGAGAACCGGGTGCTCATCAAAAAGAAGATGGCAGAGCTGGCCCCGGAAGCCAACCCCGGCGTGCCGGTCATCCCCCAGCTTCTCGCCAAGGACGGCGCACTGGCCGCATGGATGATCGGGGAGCTGCGGCAGCTGGGCTATACCGAAGTCAATCTGAATCTCGGCTGTCCGGCCGGAACCGTCACCGCCAAAGGCAAGGGTTCCGGGATGCTCCGGGATCTCGACAAGCTGGACGCTTTTCTGGACGGCGTGTTCTCGCAGGCGGACGGCCCCATCTCGGTCAAGACCCGTCTGGGCGTGGACAGACCCGAAGAGTTTGACGCCATCCTCCCGATCTACAACCGGTATCCCATTGCGGAGCTGACCATCCACCCCCGGGTGATGCGCCAGTTCTACCGCGGGCAGGCCGACCGGGAAGCCTTTGCCAAGGCATTTCCCCAGTGCAGAATGCCGGTCTGCTACAACGGCGATGTGACGGCCCCGGAGCAGCTCCACGCGCTGGAAGCCGCTTATCCGGCCTTGTCGGGCATCATGGCGGGCCGCGGCATCATCGCCGATCCCGCCCTGTTCCGGCAGGCCATGGGCGGCGCACCGGCCTCCAAGGAAGAGCTGCGCGGCTACCTCGACGATCTCTACCACGGCTACACCGAACTCTTCGGCAGCGCGGGCTGTGCCATCAGCCGGATGAAGGGCCACTGGTTCTACCTCATCCACAAGTTTGAGGGCGCAGAGAAGCTGGAAAAACAGCTCAAAAAGCTGCGGGAGCCTTGGGAGTATGAGGTGACGGTGAATCAGATTTTTACGCTGGAGATGAGATAACCACCTCATCAGCCTGCTTCGCAGGCAGCTTCCCCTCAAGGGGAAGCCAGCAAAAAAGACCCGCCAACCGGCGGGTCTTTTCAAGATTCATCAGACGTTCAGATAATCGCGCAGCATGGCCTGCAGCAGATCGTCGCGGTCCACCTTGCGGATCAGGGAACGCGCGCCATTGTGGGTCGTAATGTAGGTGGGGTCTTCGGAGAGGATATAACCCACCAGCTGGTTGATCGGGTTATAGCCTTTTTCCTTCAAAGCATCATACACCTGTTGTACGATCTCGTGGATCTCATAGTCCTTTTTATCATGGATGGAAAAAATCGCGGTAGAATCACCCACGTTATACACCCCCTTCGTTAAACTATGCTTTATTGTACACGAAACGGGGCAAAACTTCAAGATAACCCGGCCTATTTTGCACATCTTCCATAAAATTTCCGGATAAAATCGTGCAACTTGGCGGAAGAGAAAGGAGCATTTTATGCTGTTTGGCATCGGCTGCGACCTGTGCGCCATCCCCCGGATGGAAAAAAGCCTTTCCGGGGTACATGGAGCGACCTTCGCCCGGCGGGTGTTCGGCCCGGCCGAGCGGGAGATTCTCGGCCTGACGGAGGGGTTCGTCTTTCCGGAAGGGCGGGCCGGTGCACGGATCGCTGCCCGCGCTGCGGCCAATTTCGCCGCCAAGGAAGCCTTTCTGAAAGCAGCCGGGACGGGGCTGGCCGGCCCCTTCTCCCTCTGCGAGATCGAGGCCGTCCGCCTGCCCTCGGGTGCCCCGGAGTACCGCTTCTCGGGCCGGACCGCCGAATGGGTGGCCCGGCATCGCCTGACGGCCCGGCTTTCCCTGAGCCACGACAGCGGCATGGCTCTCGCCTTCTGCACCCTTGAAGCGGCGGAAAGCTGAGCCACCCTCCCGCATAGAATGGAATAGAACCCGCAGCCTGCATACCGGGCGGCAGACCGGCTCATACTAAGAGCACGAGGCCGCACCGGATGCACCACATAGCGGGTGCCGCCTCCGATATTCCGATATCAGGGAGGGAGATTTCCATGGAGGTACACAGAGGAGAAG
The DNA here is from genome assembly GCA_963660925.1 of Eubacterium sp. CAG:38. Classification (GTDB taxonomy): domain Bacteria; phylum Bacillota; class Clostridia; order Oscillospirales; family Ruminococcaceae; genus Faecalibacterium. The sequence continues at coordinate 3,835 of CAVKZS010000032.1, forward strand.
TTTTCTACGCCGACCTGTCGCCCGTGGTCGGCTCAGAGCAGGGCGGCATCCGCCCAGTTCTGATCGTGCAGAACGAGATCGGCAACCGCCACAGCCCCACCGTGATCGCTGCAGCCATTACATCCCGGCTGGACAAGGCCCGTCTGCCGACCCACATCAACATCCGGGCGGCGGACACCGGCCTCGCCAAGGACAGCGTAGTGCTGCTGGAGCAGATCCGCACGCTGGACAAACACCGCCTGCGGGAGCGCGCCGGCCAGATCACCCCCGAAGACCAGAAACGGGTCAATCAGGCGTTGGACGTCAGCCTCGGGCTGGATTTTTATTGAAAGAAACATCGTGAAAACTAGGAAAGCCGGAGCGTTTTGATCGACGCTCCGGCTTTCCCAGTTTTCACGATCCAGATGGTACGCCTCAAACTCAGAAGTCCTTTACAGCGAATACTTTGCACGGTATTCGCTGGGTGTATCATGAAATTCCGCCTTGAATCGTTTGACAAAATAGTTTGCGTCCATGATACCCACCGAGGCAGCCACCTCATGGATGGGCATTTTGCTGTGTGCCAGACTGTGGGCGGCGTGCTGCATCCGCAGGCGGTTCAGGTAGGCCAGCGGTGTGATGCCGACTTCCTTTTTGAACTGTGAAATAATACGGCTGGCCGGAACTTCCAGTTCTTCGGACATGTTCTGCATCGTGATGTTCTGCGCGTAGGAATGGTCCAGATAATATAGAACGCTGACGGTCAGGTTGCTGTATCCGGCGGTCGACCTGCGCCGGATGGTCTGGCAGTATTCCCGGATGAGCCGTTCATGCTCCCGATTGATCTCATCGACCGTCTGCGCCTGCCGGACGATGCTGGCACTGACCGAGGAAATTTTATCATTGACGATGGGCGGGATGCCGGCGTTCATTGCGCTGTACCGGATGATGGTTCGGGTGATGGCTGCAGAAATACGGGCGGTTTCCAGCGTTTGGCCCAGTTGTTTTAAAAATGCAACCGAGTCGTGCAGCTCGTTCCAGCTTTCCAATGCTTTTACCACATCGCCCCGTTCCACGGCGTGCATCAAGGTGTTTTCCAGCTGATAGCGGTGTTCCACCAGTTCGGCATAGGGGATATTGGAAGTGACGTCCTGAAGAACCGTGCGGCTGCTCTGATTGCTATAATGGATCTCCCGCACTTCTTCTGGGATTGGGGCGTCCATCGCCCGGAAAAGACAATGAACGATGTGGTGCTGATAGGATTCCTGTGTAACGGGGATGTTTCCTCGGTGGGCGAGAAGGTCATTTGGAGAAAAATTTTTCAATTCCAGCTGTCGGAGCAGGTGTTCGCAGTCATTCCGAGAAAAGAACTCTGTGCAGAACGGCCCGACCACGACCGGAACATTCCCGATCCGGAAAAACAGCATCTTCACCCGAAACAAGTCCGTGACGCTTACCATCTCATGGTCGGAAACGCTTTCCAGAAAAAGCTCCATGGTATGCGGAAGCAGATACTCCTGCATGGGATGGAACTGATGCTGCGCACAGAAATCTGCACGGTCAGCGGCCGTTTCCAGACAGGTGATGGGAATGCGCGTGATATCCTGCGTGAGTTTACAGCATTCTATCAGGTTCATTTTTGTTTTTCTCCTATTTTGTGCTTTTTGTTTCTATAATTGGAGTCGGAATCATTCTAATTCATCTCGTTTTATTCTATCACATCTTTTGAAAAAATGGTATCCTTTTATCGTTGTCCTACGGCAGAAGGGCCCGTGCCAAAGGAAAATTGCCCGAAACGTGAAAATCAACAGGAGGAGAACTATGGCAAAAGATTACAATGCGCTTGCCAAAAGCATCGTCGAACTGGTCGGCGGTGAAGAGAATGTCATTTCGCTGGCACACTGCGTGACCCGTCTGCGCTTCAAACTGAAAGATGTCTCTCTGGCAAAGACCGAGGAGATCAAAAACCTGAACGGCGTTCTCAAGGTTATGGAAGCCGCCGGTCAGTACCAAGTCGTTATCGGCACAGATGTAGGCGATGTGTACGATATCATTCTGAAAAACACCCACATCACTGCCGCTGGCGTAGCACAGGCTACGGAAGCTGAAACTGCCACCGATACCGCTCCGGCAGAAAAGCAGAAATTGTCTGCGGTGCTCGTTGATACGATCTCCGGCATCTTCACCCCGTTCCTCGGTGCATTCACCGGTGCCGGTCTGCTGAAAGGCTTCCTTGTCCTGTTCACCACGCTGGGCTGGCTGGATAAGGCCACCACGACCTATACCATTCTGAACGCTGCCGGTGACGGTGTGTTCTACTTCCTGCCCATCTTCTTGGCTTACTGCGCAGGCAGCAAGTTCGGCGCAAAGCCGTTCATCTCGATGTCCATTGCGGCTGCGATGGTTTATCCCAACATCACGGCTCTGTTCAGCATCACTGACCCTGTTCCGGTGGATTTCTTCGGCATCCCGGTGCACATGATCAGCTATACCAGTTCGGTCTTGCCCATCATCGCGGCATGTTTCGTACAGGCCAAGTTTGAAAAGCTGCTCAATCGGGTCATTCCCAAACTGCTGCGCGGCATTTTCATTCCGGTTCTGGATCTGGTCGTCATCGTTCCGCTGTCCTTCATCGTCATTGGCCCTGTTACCGACCTGCTGGGCCGCGGCGTGTCCACCATTATCGAAACTGGCCTGAACCTCTGCCCGCCCGTCGGTGGCTTCCTGATGGCTGCTCTGTGGCCCGTCATGATCATCTTCGGCATCCACTGGGCTTTCGTTCCCATCGCGCTGAACAATCTGGCTGTGCTGGGTTATGACTATCTGCTGCCCCTGACCGTTGGCTGCAACTTCGGTATTGCAGCTGCCTGCCTTGCCGTCTTCCTCAAGACCAAGAACAAGGAACTGAAGGAAGTTGCTGGCCCGGATATCATTTCTGCCCTGATCGGCGGCGTCACTGAGCCTGCTGTGTACGGCATTCTGCTCAAGTACAAGAAGCCCATGATCATCGTCTGCCTCGTCAATGGCATCGGCGGTATGATCTGCGCCATCTTCAATGTCACTCGCAATGTTCAGATGTCGGTCAACCTGCTGACCATCCCTGCGATCTGGGCAGTATATGGCCCTTGGGGTGTGGTCTCCATCGTGGTCTCCTTTATCGGTTCGTTTGTCCTGACTTGGCTGTTCGGTTACAGCGATGATATGCTGAAAAAGTAATATCTAAAAAACAACACCGCGCTCCGCAGATGTTTTTCTTGAATGCTGAACAACTGCGGAGCATTTTTAGGAAACGGACCACAGTTATAATCAAAAACGGGAGCATCGTTATATATGAAAAACTCAGTCCTTTACCCCATTACAAACCGTTATCGTATGGCTCTGTCGCTGGATGGAATGTGGCAGTTCCAGTTTGACCCGAAGTCCTGCGGCCTCACCGAAAACTGGAAAAACGGTCTGCCCGCCCCCATCTCCATGCCTGTTCCGGCCAGCTTCTCCGATTTCTTCACCAACGGCCCGGATCGGGATTACTGCGGTGATTTCTGGTATCAGAAGGATTTCTTTGTGCCTGAAACTGCACAGGGAAAGATCCAGCTCCGCTTCGGCAGCATCACTCACCGCGCCATCGTGTTCTGCAACGGCGTGGAGATCACCCGGCACGAGGGCGGCTTCCTCCCGGTCGTCGCCGACGTTACCAACGCCGTCCGCCGGGGCGAGGCGAACCGTGTCTGTGTCTGGGTGAACAACGACCTGAACGAGAGCACCCTTCCCTGCGGAACGCACAATATCCTGTCCAGCGGCAGAAAGATCGTCAAGCCCTATTTCGACTTCTTCAACTATTCCGGTATCCAGCGCAGCGTCTATCTGGTGATGCTCCCAGTGGAAAGCATCCGGGATTACGAGATGCGTTACACGCTGAACGGCGCGGACGCACAGGTGGACTACAAGGTTTTCTGCGAAGGTACAGGGGAAGTCTCTGTGCAGCTGTTGGACGCAGAAAATAATCTGGTAGCCGAAGCCAACGGCGCAGAAGGCGTTCTCCATGTGCAGAACGCTCATCTCTGGCAGGTGCGGAATGCCTATCTCTACACGATCGTCATCACGATGAAACAGAACGGCTCTATCGTGGATGAATACCGGGAACGCATTGGCATCCGCACCGTGGAGATCCGCGGCACAAAAATCCTCATCAACGGAGAGCCGGTCTATTTGAAAGGCTTCGGCAAGCACGAGGATTTTGATATTCTGGGCCGCGGCTTCAACTGGGCCGTCGCAAAGCGGGATTTCGAGTGCATGAAGTGGACGGACGCCAACTGCTTCCGCACCAGCCACTACCCCTATGCGGAAGAGTGGTATCAGATGGCCGATGAAGAGGGCTTTCTCATCATCGATGAAGTCCCGGCGGTCGGCATGATGCGTTCGACCCATAACTTTGCAGCGGCAGGCACAGGTCAGTACACTTACTTCTTCGAGACCCCCACCGTTCCGGAGTTGCTGAAAAATCATATCCAGCAGGTCGAAGAGATGGTGGCACGCGACAAGAATCACCCCAGTGTTTTCGCGTGGAGTCTGTTCAATGAGCCGGAGACCACCAGCGAATATGCGAAGGACTACTTCACAAAGGTCTTTGAGGCCGCTCGTGTGCTTGACCCGCAGAACCGTCCTCTGACGGGTGCGTTTGAGAAGAACAGTGCGCCCGACAAGTGCCGCTGTTATCAGCTGTGCGATTTCATCTGCCTGAACCGGTATTATGGCTGGTACATCAGCGGCGGTGCGGAAATGGAAGAAGCCGAGGTCATGTTCCGCGCCGAGATGGACAAGTGGGCGGCAAAAAAGCTGAATGTCCCGTTCGTTTTTACCGAGTTCGGCACAGACACCCTCGCAACGGAACACAAGCTGCCCGCCATCATGTGGAGTCAGGAATACCAGAACGAATATCTGGCGATGAACTTCAGCGTGTTCGACAGCTATGATTTCGTGCAGGGTGAGCTGGTCTGGAACTTCGCAGACTTCCAGACTTCCGAGGGCGTCATGCGTGTCAATGGAAACAAGAAGGGCATCTTTACCCGTCAGCGTCAGCCGAAAGATGCCGCATTTACCTTTAAGAAGCGTTGGGAAGCACTGCCTCTGAACTATAAAAGCGAATAAAGTCAGCCGTTTTCGGACGCTCGATTCATGAACAAACCCCCCTGTCCACATTTCAGTATGCGGATAGGGGGTTTTCGGTTTCTTCTCAAATCTCTTTGCGGTCAGTTCTGATTGCTTGCCTCGGCGTCGTGGAGCAGCGCGTACTCGCGGATCTTTTCCAAGGTCTGCTCGCTGAGGATATGCTCGGCTTTGCAGGCGTCCTCGGCGGCGATGTCCTCATCCACGCCCAGCTGAATGAAGAAGTGCGTCAGCAGGCGGTGGCGGCCGTAAATGCGCTCGGCGATCTCGCGGCCCGGCTCCAGCAGGGTCAGGTTGCCCTCGCCATCCACCGCGATATAGCCGTTTTCCCGCAGCTTTTTCATGGCAATGCTGACGCTTGCCTTGGTATAGCCCAGTTCGTTCACCACATCAATGGAACGCACTTTGCCCATACGCTGGGTCAGCATGAGGATCGTTTCGAGATAATCTTCCGCGGACTGGTGGATCTGCATGGTTTGGTGGCCTCCTGCCTTGTTCCCACAAGGGATTTTTCGCCCAGCGCAAAACCGGCTGGTTCGTATGTTATAGGATATCACATTTCGCCGGGGGATGCAAGGTTTCGGGGAAAGTTTGTCTATTCAAACCAAAATCTTACCCGGATTTTTGTTACTTTGCTGCGTCCAAGTATGCCTGCGGGCCGGACTGATACAAGTCGCCGCCGTGGGCGTCGAGGATGACCGTCAGCGGCATATCTTCCACGGTCAGGCGGCGTACAGCCTCACACCCAAGGTCGGGCCACGCGATGACTTCCAGCGTCTTGACGCTCCGGGCCATCAGCGCACCGGCCCCGCCCAGAGCTGCCAGATAGACGGCCCCGTTCCGGACGACGGCGGCTTTCACGGCCTCGTCCCGCTTGCCCTTGCCGATCATGATCTTGTTGCCGAGATCCAGCAGGCGGGGGCTCATGGCGTCCATCCGGCCGCTGGTGGTGGGGCCGGCCGAGCCGATGATCTCGCCCGGACGCTCCGGGGTCGGGCCGACGTAATAAATTGCACTGCCCTCGAGGTCGAAGGGAAGCTTCTCGCCCTTGTCAAGGGCTTCCAGCATCCGCTTGTGGGCCTGATCCCGGGCGGTGTAGACCACGCCGGACAGCAGCACCGTATCGCCTGCTTTCAGCGGGGCCAGATCCTCCGCCGTGCAGGGTGTCGTCAGATGATATTCCATCGTGTATCCCTCCTTACAGCGTTGCCGAGGCCCGCCGGGTAACGTGACAGGACACATTGACCGCCACGGGCAGACCCGCCACATGGGTCGGCATCTGCTCGATGGCGAGGCCCAGACAGGTGGTCTTTCCGCCAAAGCCCTGCGGCCCGATGCCAAGCGCATTGATGGCAGTCAGCAGTTCCTGCTCAAGGGCCGCGTAATACGGGTCGGGGTTGGGCTTGTCCAGCGGGCGGAGCAGAGCTTTCTTGGCGAGGTAAGCGACTTTATCGAAGCTGCCGCCCACGCCGATGCCCAGCACGATGGGCGGGCAGGGGTTGGAGCCGGCCTGCTTCACTGTGTCCAGCACGAACTTCTTGAAGCCCTCCACACCGTCGGCGGGCTTGAGCATCCGGATTTGGCTCATATTCTCACTGCCGAAGCCCTTGGGGGCCACGGTGATGGTGCAGCCGTCGCCGTCCACCAGATGGACCGTGATGGCCGCCGGGGTGTTGTCGCCGGTGTTGCCCCGCCGGAGCGGGTCGGCGACGATGCTCTTGCGGAGGTAGCCGTCGGTGTAGCCCCGCCGGACGCCCTCGTGGATGGCGGCTTCAAAGCTGCCGTCAATGTGGACATCGGTACCCAGCTCCACGAACACGCAGGCCATGCCGGTGTCCTGACAGATGGGCAGATTCTCCTCCTTGGCAGCGGCAAGGTTCGACCAGAGCAGGTCGAGGGTGTTCTTCGCCAGCGGCCACGGCTCTTCCTGCCGGGCCTTGTCCAGTGCGGCCTGCACATCCTGCGGCAGGCGGGTGTTGGCCTCGATGCAGAGGCGTGCAACGGTATCGGTGATCTCCTGTGCCGGAATCGTCCTCATGGCCGTTTCCCCCGTTACAGACGTGCTACGCCGGTCTCGCGGGCAGCCTTTGCCACGGCAGCGGCCACCGCCTCGGCCACGCGGGGATCAAAGGCACCGGGGATGATGTTCTCCTCGCTGCGGTCGGCGTCGGTGATGAGGTCGGCGATGGCGTAGGCCGCGGCCAGCTTCATCTCGTTGTTGATGTCCCGGGCGCGGACGCTCAGTGCGCCCTTGAACAGGCCCGGGAAGCAGAGGACGTTGTTGACCTGATTCGGGAAGTCACTGCGGCCGGTGGCCATGACCCGGACACCGCCGGCCTTGGCCTCGTCGGGCATGATCTCGGGGGTGGGATTGGCCATGGCGAAGACGATGGCGTCCTTGTTCATGGTCTTGCACAGCTCGGTGGTCAGAATGCCCGGCTTGGACACGCCGATGAACACGTCCGCGCCTTCCAGAGCTTCCTTCAGGCCGCCCTTGATCTGACGGGGGTTGGTGACCTCACCCAGCCAGTTCTTGTGTGCCTCGGCACTGTTGCAGCCCTTGTACAGGGTGCCGAACTGATCCACCGCGATGATGTCCTTCGCACCGGCGGTCATCAGCATCTTGATGATGGCGGTACCCGCCGCGCCGGGGCCGTTGAGGACAATGTGGACATCCTCCATCTTCTTGCCGACCACCCGCAGGGCGTTGATGAGGGCGGCAGTCACAACAATGGCGGTGCCGTGCTGGTCATCGTGGAAGACCGGGATATCCAGCTCCCGCTCCAGCGTCTCTTCGATCTCAAAGCACTCGGGGCTCTTGATGTCCTCGAGGTTGATGCCGCCGAAGGTAGGTGCAATGGCTTTGCAGGCCGCGATCACGCTGGCCGCATCGTGGGCGTCGATGCAGATGGGGAAGGCATCCACGCCGCCGAACTCCTTGAACAGGACGGCCTTGCCCTCCATGACCGGCAGACCGGCCTCCGGGCCGATGTCGCCCAGACCAAGCACCGCAGTGCCGTTGGAGACAACGGCCACCATGTTGCCCTTGAAGGTGTACTTATACACATCGTCGGGGTTTGCCTGAATCTTCCGGCAGGGCTCAGCCACGCCGGGGGTGTAGGCGGTAGACAGGTCGTCGCGGGTCTTGACCTCGACCTTGCTCACGATGCCGACCTTTCCCTGATGGCTCTCGTGCATCTCGAGAGCGGCTTTGTTGTAATCCATAGAGAGATCCTCCTATCGTAAAAGTCTGAGTTGATTTTATTCTACCAAATCCCCTCCCCCATTTCCACCGTTTTCCGGCGGGAAGTGCGCGGTTTTGTGGAATTTTTGCAAAAAACTTTTCTTTTTCATCTTTTGCCCTTATAATAGAGGTAGTTTCTATGCACACCACAACAGGAGGTATTCTTTTGAAACGTATCATCACCAAGGCACTCTCCGTGGTCTGTGCCGGCGCGCTGGCTCTGTCCATGGCAGGCTGCTCCGGCAATTCTGCGGCTTCTTCGCAGGCGGCTTCCAGCGAAAGCACCCGCCTGATCTCCATCGGCAACGCCGCCGACTACGATTACCAGAACTTCACTTACAGCGACGGTCTGGACGAGAACGGCTACTGGTCCGGCATCAAGGCTCTGGACTATGTGACCCTGCCCGAGGACTATGCGTCCATCTCCATCGCCCGCGCCGATGTGGAACCCACCGCTGAGGAGGTGCAGTCCCAGATCGACAGCATCCTCAGCCAGAACGCCACCACGCAGGAAGTGGACCGCGCAGCCGCCGACGGCGACACCGTGAACATCGACTATGCCGGCTCGGTGGACGGCGTGGCCTTTACCGGCGGCACTTACAGCGGCTACAGCCTGACTTTGGGCAGCGGCACCTTCATCGACGGCTTCGAGGATCAGATCGTCGGCCACAAGCCCGGCGAGACCTTTGACGTCACCGTGACCTTCCCCGAGGGCTACAACGACTCCACCGACGCCAACGGCAACACCGTCGTGCTGAGCAACAAGGAGGCCGTCTTCTCGGTCACCCTGAACTCCATCAGCGAGGAAGTCCTGCCCGAGCTGACCGACGAATGGGTGGACGCGACCTACGGCTCCACCGACGACGTCCACACCGTCGAGGATCTGCGTGCCCTCTACCAGAAGCTCCTCTACGAGGACAACCTGCACACCGCCCTGATGAACTACCTGATGGATAATTCCACCTTCAAGTCCATCCCGCAGGAAGTCAGCGACTATCAGGTGACCCAGTGCCTCAACTATTACTACACCATGGCCAGCTACTACGGCTATGATCTGGACAGCTTCGTGCAGGCCCTGATGGGCTACGAGAATGCCGACGCCATGCTGTCCGCACTGGCCGACAGCATCGAGAGCTACGCCAAGGAAGCCCTGCTCTATCAGGCCGTGGCCGAGGCCTCCGGCGTCGCCCCCACGCAGGAGCAGATCGACACCTACTCGTCCTACACCGGCACCTACGGTGCCAACTACTGCACCATGGTCGCCCTCATGGATGCCGTCACCGACGCCTTGAGCGATGGCGCGGTGGTGAGCTGATTTTAAGTCATCTTCCTCTCTGTCAGCAAAGTGCGTGCTTTTAACTCGCACATGTTTACAAAAACAACCGAGCGTCACCCGATCGAAGAAAATCGGGTGACGCTCGTTTTGTATCTTCTCACTCCACCCCATCCAGCAGGGTGAAGGTATTCTTCTCGACCTCGATCAGGCCCTCCTCGCGCATTTTGCCCAGTTCTTTGGAGAGGGCACTGCGGTCGAGGTTGAGGTAGTCGGCGAGGGCCTGACGATTGAAGGGGATGGTGAAGGTGCGGCTGCCGGATCTGGCCGCTTGGTTGGAGAGGTAGAGCAGCAGCCGGCCCCGGATGGTCTTGGGGCTGGTGCAGAAGATCCGCTCCGAGAGGGCGAGATTTTTGTGGAGAGAGATCCGGAGCAGGTTGTTGTTCAAGGTCTGCTGCCAGTTGCACTCCGGATGGGGCGTCTGAAGCAGGCGGTCAAGGTTCAGGAACAGCACCTGCGTTTCCTCGGCGGCCACAGCGTCTACCATCATGGGCTCGCCGCAGTAAGCGTAGGTTTCGGCAAAGACCTGCCCGGCGGGAATGTGGCTGAGGATGCTCTTGTTGCCCCAGAGGTCGATGTTTTCGATGTTGACACTGCCGGACAGCACGATCCCCAGCTCGTGGACGGTCTCGCCGACATGAAAGATGACCTCGCCTTTGCCGAACTGCTTTTTCCGGGTGCCGCCGTACTGCTGCATCTGGGTCAGTGCGTCCTCCCCGATGCCCCGGAACAGCGGGGACTGGATCTGCTCCATCATAAACTCCGACCTCGATTCTCTGAAAGTGATTCCATGATAGCATCTCCCGCTGGACGCGTCAAGCAGAGTGCAAAAACTCCCCGGTCTGCCGAAAAAACGGAAGGCCGGGGAGTCTTTATGCGGAGAACAGAATGAGCGTGGAAAAAAGTTGGCTGAGAATCTCTGAGTGAACGGTAAGAATTAAGAAGTTTTGATAAGAAGGGCGTCCTCCGCAGGGAGAATGTACAAAAGGAGAAGAGAGAAGTTACTTAATAAAGCCGACGTGCTTGCAGATCTCTTCGATGGCTTTGTCCTTGCGCTGGTTGAAGATGACCTTGTTTTCCTCAAACAGGTTGCGGCCTTCGGTGTCGATGGAGACGATCAGCGGGCCGAACTCGTTGACGTGGCAGTGCCAGAGGGTCTCCGGCATACCGAGGTCACGCCACTGGGCCTCGACGATCTCCTCCACCTCGGTGGCGGCGACAACGGCGTTGCCGGCGGGGAAGACACAGTGGATGGCACCAAATTCCTTGCAGGCACGCTCGGTGTTGGGGCCCATGCCGCCCTTGCCGACGATCACGCGGACGCCGGACTTCTGGACGAACTCATACTCGAATTTCTCCATGCGCATGGAGGTGGTGGGGCCGACCGAGACCATCTCGAACTTGTCGTTCTCGAGCGGGCGGATGATGGGGCCGGCATGGAAGATGGCTGCGTCCTTGACGTCCACGGGCAGGGGGCGGCCTTCCTCCACGAGGCGGCGGTGAGCCACATCGCGGCAGGTGGTCAGGTCGCCGTTCAGGTAGACGACATCTCCAATGTGGATGTCCTTCAGGTCTTCTGCAGAGACCGGAGTGGTGAGAATTTTCTTTCCGTCTTTAATAGTCAGCATTACAAAGTCACCCCCGAATGAGTATCAATGGTGTAGTTCAGGTCCTTATCGAAAATGATGTGGCCGCGGCGATGGCTCCAGCAGCCGACATTCACGGCGACGCCGATGGCAGAGGGATGGCGGGCGGTGTTCTCAATGTGAACACCCATGACAGAGTACTTGCCGCCCATACCCTGAGGGCCAAGGCCGATGGAGTTGATGCCGTCTTCCAGCAGCTTCTCCATATAAGCAGCGCGCTCGTTCTCGTTGTGGCTGCCCAGAGGACGCATCAGAGCTTTCTTGGACAGGAGCGCAGCGGTCTCGACCGAGGTCGCCACGCCGACGCCCACCAGCAGCGGGGGGCAGGCGTTGATGCCGTAGCTGGTCATGACGTCCATGACGAACTTGGTCACACCCTCATAGCCGGCACCGGGCATCAGGACCATGGCTTTGCCCGGCAGGGTGCAGCCGCCGCCTGCCATGTATGCGTAGATCTCGCATTTATCGCTGTTGGGGACGATATCCCACCAGACGGTCGGGGTGCCCTTGCCGACGTTGCGGCCGGTGTTGAACTCGTCGAAGGTCTCGACGCTGTTGTGGCGCAGGGGTGCCTCGAAGGTGGCCTTGACCACGGCCTCCTTCAGCAGCGGCTCCAGTTCCCCGATGAGCGGGAAGTTCACGCCGCACTTTACCCAGAACTGGAGCACGCCGGTATCCTGACAGCTGGGGCGGTTCAGCTCCTTGGCCAGCTTCTGGTTCCGCTTCATGGTCTCGTAGATGACCTTGGACAGCGGAGCGTCCTCCTGTGCGCCCAGCTCGTCGAGCTTGGCGATGATGTCGTCCGGCAGCACCTTGGCGATATGGCTGACGAAATGGGCCATATAGGTCGTCATCTGCTGCACCTGTTCTTGCTTGTTCATTCCATTGCCTCCTTAAAGATTTCAAAAAGTTGGTACTTTTGGGGTTCTGTGTATCTTTCAGCTCTCAGCCGCTCACTGCGGGAAGAACGGAAATGCGATGGGAAGGATCACCATGCTGACGATGGTGGCGATCACGATCAGGGGCAAGCCAGCTTTGACGTAGTCCTTGAAAGTGTAGCCGCCGGCGGAGACCACCATCGTGTTGGCCGGCATACCAATGGGCGTTGCATAAGCGCAGGAACCGCCGATGACGCAGGCCATCAGAACGGCGCGGGGGTCGGCACCCATGCCCTGTGCGATGCTCAGGCAGATGGGAACCATCAGGGCGGTGGTGGCCGTGTTGGACATGAAGTTGGTCATGACACAGCAGAGGATGAACACCACAAAGGTCAGGACGTAGGGCGAAGGATTCTCGCCCAGCGCACCGATGACGAGGTTGGCGATCTCGGCACCCGCTCCGGTCTTTTCCAGAGCCGAGGCCAGCGACAGCGTGCCGCCGAAGAGGAAGATGGTTTTCAGATCAATGGCCTTGAGCGCGTCCTTCTCGGAAATAACGCCGGTCAGGATCAGGGCCAGTGCGCCGATGCCGCCGGTGATGCAGAGCTTGATGCCGATCTGCTTCTCGAAGATCATGCCAAGCAGGGTGAGGATCAGGATGACGAGGGAGAGTACCTGCTTCCACTTGGGGACGTTGGAAAAATCCTGCTCGGTGTTGAAGGCTCCGTCGTCCTTGACCTCATGGGTCGGCAGCAGCTTTTCGCCGATGGTGGCGTAGAAGAGGATGCCGGCGATCAGGATGGGCAGGCCGACGATGGCGTACTCGAAGAAGCCGAAGGACATTCCGATCTCGTCCAGAGCACTCTGAGCGATCAAGTTGCCGGGGGCACCGATCAGGGAGAGGTTGCCGCCCATGGCTGCTGCGAAAACCAGAGGCATCAGCAGCTTGGAGCGGGAGTAACCAGATTTGGCCGCGATGCCGATGACCACGGGGATCAAAACGGCGGCCGTGCCGGTGTTGGAGAGAACGCCGCTCATAAAGCCGACAATGACCATGATGGCAATGATGAGACTGCGTTCGGATTTGGCGAAGCGGGTGACGATGCCGCCGATCTTGTTGGCCATACCCGTTTCAAACAGGGCACCGCCGACGATGAACATGGCGACAAAGAGGATGACGTTGCTGTCGGTAAAGCCCGCAAACGCGGTCTTGACGTCCAGTACGCCGGTGACCACCAGACCGATGCAGACGATCATGGAGGTGACACCGAGGGGGATCTTCTCGAACACGAACATGACGACCGCGAAGAGAAGAAAGAGCAAGGTGATAGTGGATGGACTCATACTGGGGGTTCCTCCTTTTTTGTGATGAAATATAATGTATCCATTTTCAGACGTGAAAAACGCCGGAATTAAGGAACTCCCCCAGCCGTGCAGTGTAGCACGGCGTTTCTCTGCGGGCATCCAGCGACCTTTCGCAAGTTCTGGCGGGAATCTTCCGCCCGAATGGTCTAAAACCAGTCGTTTGCGGGAAGCGTTGCAGAGAAGTGTATTTGATTTATTTATCTTCAACCGTTGATAATGTATCCACTTGACGACATAAGAATACACGATTCCGCCGCAAATGTCAACCCCTTTTGGCCTGCTTTGTCGCCTTGTATGTTTTTAGCACCGATTTTTGTGCATGGAACACAAACTGTGGGATACAAGAAACTTTGCAAAACGATAAAGCTAACTGGCAAATTATAAAATTGCACGCAAATGCTTGCAATTGCAAGCGATAAGGGATATACTCAAGAAAAGGAGCGTGATCGCGTTATGGCAAATACGTCGGCCGTCTATGCCCGGATCGACACAGGATTGAAGGAAAATGCAGAAAACATCCTTTCCAAGCTGGGAATTTCGCCGTCCAGCGCAATCCAGATGTTTTACAGCCAGATCGTTCTGACCAAGGGGATGCCGTTGGATCTGCATCTGCCTGCGGCAAAACCGGTAGCCATCGGTGGAATGGACCGGGCCGCACTGGATGCAGAGCTGACAAAAGGATTTGCTTCGCTGGAAAGCGGTAAAAGCTATTCCGCAGACGAAGTGGATGACCTGCTGGCAGAGGAATTTGGCATATGAGAGAAACGTATGGAGTGCGCTATGCTCCACAGGCGTTGGAGGATCTGAAAGACCTCTATGTTTATGTTGCACATTCGCTTCGTGCGCCGGGAACAGCAAAAAGCCTGACCACGCGCATCCGGAAAGCGATCCGGGAGTTGGAGCGTTTTCCGGAAAAGCATCCCACTGTGGAACGGGAGCCGTGGAAAAGCCGAAATCTGCGGAAAATACCGGTCGAGAATTTTGTGGTGTTCTACCGCGTGAACGAATAGGTTGGTGAGGTCATGGTCATCCGCATTGTGTACGGCGGCAGAGATATGGAACGGGTCTTAGACCCGAAATCATGAGCATCAACATTGAAAAAGAGCTTTCTCCGAACGAAACGGGAGAAAGCTCTTATCTTTATAAGTAATAGGTCAGTGCATCTTCCATGCTGCGGAGGATGTGCTTTTCCATCTCGGTGCGGGCGGCAAGGGCATCCCGTTTTTCGAGGGCGAGATAGATTGCCTTGTGCTCCCGCTGGGAGTTGAGGGCGTAGTCCAGCTCGCTCATCTCCACGCCGACCGACAGGCCGTTCCACAGCTCACTGAGCAGCTTGCGCATCTTCTCATTGCCGGAGGCCTCCCAGATCTCAAAGTGGAAGGACTGGTTGTAGTCGGCGTAGTTGCCGGCCTGCTTGTGGGAGAGGGCTTCCTCGGCAGTGTCCACGCAGTTCTTGATCTTGGACAGGTCGGCTCCGTTCTGGCAGCAGAGCATACAGGCGGCCCCTTCGAGGGCGGCGCGGAGCTGGTAGTGTTCCCGGATGGTCTTTTCGGTCACACCCAGCACCACGGCGCAGCGGTTCTGCTTGAGTTCCAACAGACCGTCCCGGGCGAGGATCTGGAATGCCTCGCGCACCGGCGTGATGGAGACGCCCAGTTCTTGGGCGGTGTTCTCGAGGGTCAGAACCGACCCTTCGGGGATGCTTTTGGAGATAATGGCCTTGCGCAGGGCCGAGGCGACCCGCTCCCGGGCGGGCAGCAGTTTAATTGGTTTCAATCCCAGCATGATGGTTCCTCACGGATAAAATGGCTTGTAACAGTTCGGTTTCGTACCGCTGCCATGCGGCGGGAACGTCGGGCGAACCGCTGCGGTCCAGTGCCAGAAGCAGCGGCAGACGGTCGGGGGCCGGTTCGGGCCGGGCGTTGACCGCAAAGGCAACATAGGTTTCGAGGATGCTTTCCAGCAGTTTGCGCTGCAGCTCGTAGGGCAGAGCCTTGCAGAGGGTGCGGTGCTGCAGCATCTCGCTGCCGGCAAGGGCGGCGTCCGGCGGAAGATGCCGGATAGCCTGCCGTTCCAGCTGGGCACCCAGCGCGAGCACCTGCCGCAGATAGTCCTCGGTCAGGTCGGCGGCCTGCACATGGTTGTTGGGCAGGCGGACGATCAACCCCTGATATTCAAGGATCATCAAGGCCTCCCGCACTGGCATCCGGGAGACGCCAAGGCTCTCGGCCAGTTCGTTCTGGGTCATCTCGGTGCCCGCCGGGATCTGCCCGGACAGGATTGCCTGTTGGAGTGCTTCGACCACTCCGCCGTTTTTCTTCTGGATGCCGATTCGTTCCATGGGTCCTCCCTTATTGATAGTAAGGTTTGTTTCTTTTATATTGTATCCAATTGGAGAAGAAAATGCAAGGGATGTACCGCCGGATGCGTCAAGCAGAGTGCAAAAACTCCCCGCATTCCATCCTCTTGACCATTCTTCGGATTGGGTGTATTATAAAAATTACGGCACAATTTTTGTGCAGAATGTCGAAAAAGGGCTGCTGAGACGCAGCAGCGTGGGAAATGAATGAGAAAAAGGAGAGAAACATGGCAACTTCTGTACGGGAGCCGGCGCAGAAAAAGACCCGGCTGATGACCGAGGGCAGCATCTGGAAAAACATCCTGCTGTTCTCGGTGCCGCTGATCCTCGGCAATCTGCTCCAGCAGCTTTACAACACTGCCGACTCCATCATCGTCGGCAACTTTCTGGGCAGCAACGCGCTGGCGGCGGTCGGTTCCAGCGGTTCCCCTATTTATCTGCTGATCGGCTTCAGTCAGGGCATCGCCGTGGGTGCGGGCGTGGTCGTGGCCCAATATCTGGGCGCGAAAGACCGCGAGGATGCGCAGGACGCCATCCATACTTCACTGGCCATTGCCGCGATCCTCGGCGTTCTGCTGACGGTGGGCGGCATCCTGTTCAGCCGCACTCTGCTGGTCTGGATGAACACCCCCGCCGAAGTGCTGGAGGACGCCGTGACCTATATGAAGATCTACTTCGGCGGCGTGCTGTTCAGCGTCGTCTACAACATGGCGGCGGGCATTCTGAACGCGGCCGGCAACTCCCAGCGGTCGCTGATCTATCTGGGAATCGCGTCGGTGACCAACATCATCCTTGACCTTGTGTTCATCGCCATCTTCCGGATGGGCGTCGAGGGTGCGGCCATCGCCACCGACCTGAGCCAGCTGGTGTCCTGCGTGCTCTCACTGGCCTTTCTGACCCGGGTGAAGGCGGACTACCGGGTGACCCTGCGCAAGATCCGGCCCCACTCCAAGATGGCGTCCCGGATCATCCGGATTGGCCTGCCGACCGGCATCCAGAACATGGTCATCTCCTTCTCGAACGTGCTGGTCCAGTCCAGCGTCAACGGCTACGGTGCTGCTGCTATGGCTGGCTTTGCCGCATACATGAAGATCGACGGCTTCAACATCCTGCCCGTGACCAGCTTCAGCATGGCGGCGACCACCTTCGTGGGCCAGAACTACGGCGCGGGCAAGATCGACCGGGTCAAAAAGGGTATGTGGGTCACGCTTGGGATGAGCGTGGCATACACGCTGGCCGCCGGTGCGCTGCTGCTGGCGTTCCAGAACCCCATCATGCACCTCTTCACCAGCGACGATACCGTGGTGGCCTTCGGCGTGACGGCGATGCACTACTTCTGCCCGTTCTATTTCCTGCTGGGGATCCTGCACGGTCTGGCGGGTGCGGTGCGCGGCACCGGCAAGAGCGTGCCGCCCATGGTGGTTCTGCTGGTCTCCCTCTGCCTGTTCCGGGTGGTCTGGATCCAGTTCGTCCTGCCCTTCTTCCACAGCATCGACGGCGTATTCGTGCTTTACCCGGTGTCGTGGGCGTTCGGCGCGGTGCTCATGGTCCTCTACGCATGGAAGGGCAAGTGGATGGAGCCGGAAGCATGAAAAAATCTTCTGAAAGACCATGAAGATTCGGAATTTGTCAAATTCGGGGGGATGTGTTACTCTTATTCTGAGAAGAACAGGAGGCAGCTATGGAAGACGTCAAAACAACAACGGAACAAGCAACCGCCCGGCCCGCCGGCCTGCGGATGGCGGCGTTCCTGTTTCTGCATTTTATCAAGATCGGTGCATTCACCTTTGGCAGCGGATGGAGCATCATCGCCCAGATGGAGCAGGATTTTGTGGATCAGCGGCAGTGGATCACCAAAGACAACCTGATGGAACTGATCGCGGTGGGTAAATCGCTGCCGGGCATCATGGTGGTCAATATCACGATGCTGTTCGGCTACCAGCTGGCGGGTGTTGCGGGCGGCGTGGCTTGCGCCATCGGCCTGTGCCTGCCGGCGGTGGTCGTGCTGACCATCGTGACCGCCATCTACGACCTCATCAAGTCGAACTACTGGGTTTTTGCGGCCCTGCGGGGTGTCCAGTGCGCGGTGGTGCCCATCATCGGCGGTGCAGCCATCAGCCTTGGCAAGGAGACCCTGAAAACCAAGCTGGCGATCGTGCTGTGCGTCGGTGCGTTCTGCGTCTGCGCGTTCACGAGCATCAGCAACCTGACATTGGTGATCGCCGGTGCCATCGCCAGCCTGATCTGGATGGAGGTGAAAGAACATGGCCATGCTTGAGACCCTGATCCAGCTGTTCGTGGCCTTTGCGAAGATCGGCTTCACCAGCTTCGGCGGCACGTCCATGATCCCTCTCATTATGGAGGAAATGTCCTCCCACGGGTGGATGAATGACGCCGACCTGTCCAACCTGATCGCCATCGCCGAGATGACGCCCGGTTCGCTGGGCGTCAACTGCGCCACCTTCGCGGGCACCAAGACCGCCGGCATGATCGGCGGCGTGGCGGCGGTGCTGGGCGTCCTCTGCCCCACCATGACCCTGACGCTGGCGGCGGCCATCTTCTTTAATAAGTTCCGGGAAAGCAAGGTCATGAGCTACATCATGCTCTTCGTCAAGCCCATCTGCATCGGCATGATCGTGCAGGTACTGGTCAGCCTGAGTATGCAGAATTACGTTGCCTCTTCCGGCTGGCCCGACCCGCTGGCCATCGCCATTGGCGCGGTCTGCTTCTACCTGCTCCGCTGGCGGAAGATGAGCGTCCCCAAAGTCATCGGCATCGCCGCCGTGCTCGGCGTGGTGTGCTTTGGGGTGCTGTGAATAAGACAGATAAAACCGAGCGTCACCCGATTTTCTTCGATCGGGTGACGCTCGGTTTGTTTCATATCCTATTCATTGGAATGCGCGGTACTCAGAACAACAAACTTGACAACGCCGAGTCCAGAATTTTCAGGGTCGCGTCTGCCGCCGCATCTGCCAGCGGATCGGAACTCGATACCGTTTTTCCATCCCGGACCGCATAGGCCTGCACCAGCGATGCGACATCACGCGGTTTGCTGTTATACTGCAAAATGCCATTGACCAGCGTCAGGGGAACGCCGCCGTTGATGGCATTCCACTGCTCCGCGCTGCCCGCATAGAACACACCTGTTTTATTTTCCCGGATCGGAGAGCCGCTGATCTCATCCGGAATAATATCGCCGCCCATCGAGGTCACACTGGTGGGAATATAGATTCCTTTCAGGTTGTTGCACCATGCAAAAGCCCCAGATGCAACCGACGTAACGGTATCCGGCAAGATCACGCCTTCCATCCCGGAAGCTGCCATTGCGTAGTTTCCAATCCGGGTCGTTCCTTCCGGAACTTCCCAGACGCCCGATGCAGACGGGTCGCCGAGTACCATTTCCGTTCCGATATATGCTCGAAACATGATTTCATTTTTCCTCTTCCTTTCATTTTCAGACAATTTCATGAAACTATAACGGAAAACCGATGGAGCTTATTTTGATTATAGCTGTTTTCCGTCATGTAGTCAACTGAAATATAGCGTCTTTTATCATCTACGTTCTCGCATTCCCTGCGGGTAGAATAACACTATAAGGATTATTTCTGCACGCGGGAGGGACGTATCTTGGAAGAATTTGATGTTCTCGGACGGATTCAGGAATTATGCCGTTCCCGCGACTGGACGTATTACCGTCTGGCGAAAGCCTCGGGGATCCCCTATTCTACCTTGAGTACGATGCTGCGGAAAACCAATGCCCCGACCGTTCATACTCTGCAGAAGCTCTGCAACGGCTTCGGCATTACATTGGAACAGTTTTTCGCGTTGGACGATCCTTCCGCGCAGCTGACCTCCGCGGAGCAAAGCCTTCTGAATCTCTGGGACACGCTGGACGAGACCAGCCAGAGCCTTGCCATGGCCTATATGCAGGGGCTGAAAGACCGGCAGGAGTAAGAAAAAACGTATTATACAAAAGAGCGTCAGCCTTGTTACGGGCTGACGCTCTTTGACTTCTATGAGAGGAATCTTATTGGAATCAGAACTTGAACAGGTTCACGATCCGCTGCCACAGGCGGGTGAAGATGTTGCCTTCCTTGACCGTCGTAGTGGTCTGGACCGCATTGTCCACAGCGGCGACGGTCTCGCCAGTCTTATAGATGAACTTCACGCTGCCGGAAGCCTCCTCGGGGGCACCGGCAAAGCTGGTGTAGTCGTCGAGGCGGTCGGTCATCTCGTCCAGAACGGTCTTGAGGGCGTGGATCTGGTCGGTGTCCAGCGAGCCGGTCAGCTTAGAGATGCCCTCGTCGTTGAACTGGTTCAGGCCGTCGTTCAGCTGGACGGTGCCATCGGAGAGCTGGCCCACACCGTTGTTCAGGGTGTTCACGCCATCAAAGAGGGTCTTGGTGCCGGCGGCCAGCTGTGCGCTGCCGTCCTTGGCGGAGTGTGCGCCGTCGGCGGCAGAGGCCACACCGTTGGTGTACTGGTTGACGCTGGAGACAAAGTACTGGATCTGGCTCAGGCTGGTCTTGAGGGCCGCAACACTGGCCATATCATCGCTGTTTTTGACCTGCAGATACAGCTCATCGTGGATCTTCTGCTGGGCGTCGGCGTCGGTCATCTTCTCGACAAGGCCGCTCAGGAAGGACGGATCAAGGTTCTGCATCAGCTTCAGGGCAGCCTCGAGGTCATCGTTGGTCTTGGTAGCGGCCAGATACAGGGCGATGTCCAGCTGGCTGGCCTTGAAGTTCGGGGCCTGCTCCCAGATGGTGCGGACCATCTTCTTGCGGCCGGCCTCCAGCGTCTTGTCGCCCAGCTGCAGGATGTTGTCGATGACGGAAGCGTAGTTGTCCCAAGTCATGGGCTCGTCGATCAGACCGCCCTCCATCAGAGTGCTGTTTGCAGAAGCCAGAACGCCGTCGGCCACCTGCTGGGCACCGGCATTCAGGGCGGCGTTGTTGGAGGTCAGGGTATCCAGACCGTCGGTCAGCTGGCCGAGGCCGTCATCCAGTGCATTGGCACCGGTCTTGAGCTGGCTTGCGCCGTCCAGCAGAGCCAGACCGCCGGTAGCCAGCTGCGACGCACCGTCCACCAGCTGGGATGCACCGTCCATGAGCTGGCTCATGGCGTCGTTCAGCTGCTTGATGCCGTCGGTCAGCTCGTTGATGCTGCTCAGGTCAAACACATTGTCCTGATTCAGTGCGTCTGCACTGGTGGCGCAGGCCAGCATGATCTGAGGAGCGGTCAGCTCGGTGACATCGGCCTCAACGGTCACGCTGTCCTGTAGGTAATCCTCGATGCCGGACAGGTCGCTGGGCAGCAGACCGTCCAGCGAATCCTTGACGCCCGGCAGGGTGACAAAGGCAGCCACAGAACTCTTGGCAGCACTCTCAAGCACGCCATGCTCTGCGTTGACGTTCGAGGCATCCTCGCCGAAGATCACGCCCACAGCAGTGATCAGCGGGGTAACGACGGTGCGGGTCTTTCCGTCCACATCTACGGTGCCGGTCTCGTTGTTGGTCAGATCCACGGTCACGGTCAGGTGGCCGCTCTTGCCGATCAGGTTTTCCAGCGGGGTCTCCACGCCGTCCATTTTATAGGTAACTTTTGCGGTGATGGGCAGCTGACGAGTAGTCTCACCCTTGTAGTACACGTCCGTATCGTCGGTGTTCCAGACCAGCTTCTCGCCGTCCTGCGTGAACTCCGCGCTGCTCTCGGTGTTCTGGATGTTGGTCAGGGTGCTGCGGTCGGTCACGCTGGACAGGCCGTTTGCATTGTACAAGTGCTCGCTGACGGTGGTGCTCTTGACCGAACCATCGGCGTTCATCACGGTATAGACGGTTTCCGATTTTTCAAAGGACGCCTTGGTTGCGGCAAAGGCAGGCATGGTCATGCCGGCGGCGAGAGTCAGAGCCAGTGCCGCACTTGCAAAACGAAGCGATTTCTTCATAGTGATTACTCCTTTTCAGACTTCTCGGTGGTTTCAGGCACCAGCCAATGGAGGGTAGTGCGGCGGATGAGTTTGTCGGTCAGCATCAGAGCTGCGGGCAGAACGACCAGAATAACGGCCATGGAGATCAAAGCACCGCGGGAGATCAGCAGGCAGATGCTCTGGAGCAGCTCCATCCGGCTGATGGCAGCCACGCCGACGGTCGCAGCGAAGAAGGTCAGGCCGCTGGTCAGAATGCTCTGGCTGCAGTGCTCCAGCGACTGCTGGGCGGCTTCCTTGGGGGTGCGTCCGAAGGAACGCTCCTCGTGATAACGGGTGGTCATCAGGATGGAGTAGTCAACGGTCGCGCCCAGCTGGATGGTGCCGATGACGATGCTGGCGATGAAGGGCAGCTGCGTTCCGGTGAAATACGGGATGCCCATGTTGATGGCAATAGCCGCCTCGATGCTGGCGACCAGCAGGATGGGGATGGAAATGCTCTTAAAGGAGAGGGCAATGATGACCAGAACGGCCATGATGGACCAGACGTTGACGTTTGCGAAGTCCACATCGGCGACCTCGATCAGGTCTTTGGTCATGGCACCCTCGCCGGTGATGACGCCCTCGGGGTCAACAGCCTTGATCAGGTCGTTCATCTCGCTCAGCTGGTTGTTGATGGCGTCCGTGCCGGTCTTATAGGAGCTGTTGGCAAGGATCAGCTTGTAGCCGCCGGACTGCAGGATCTCCATCACGCTGTCAGGCAGCAGCTCCGTGTCAAAACCCGGGCCGGTGATGGAATCGAGGCTGACGACCTGCGTGATGCCGTCGACCTCGTCCAGTTCATCGCAGAGGTCCGACACCTGCGAGGCGGTCAGGTCGTCATGCACCAGAATGAAGTGAGAGGTGGTCATGCCGAAATCCTCTCCCAGCTTGTTGGTGCCGACGATGCCGGTCAGGTCTTGGGGCAGCGAATCGAACAGGGTGTAGTAGACTTCCGTCTTCTGCTGTGCAATGGCAAACGGCACCAGCAGCACGATGAAGATGGCGACGATGGCCTTGGAGTGGTTGGAGACGAAATAGCTCAGCTTGGTCAGCTTGGGAATGACGGTGCGGTGCTTGTACTTCTCCACCTGACGGTCGAAGGTCAGGATCAGCGCGGGCAGGATAACGACCGTGCAGACGACGCCCAGCGCAACGCCCTTTGCCATGACGATGCCGATATCGCGGCCCAGCGTCAGGCGCATGGCGCACAGAGCAAGGAAGCCTGCGATGGTGGTCAGGCTGGAAGCGGAGATGGAGGTCATGGTCTTGCAGATGGCGGAGACCATGGCTTCCTCATTGTTGGAGCGCAGCTCCTTTTCCTCCTGATACCGATGCAGCAGGAAGATGGAGAAGTCCATCGTGACGCCCAGCTGCAGGACCGTGGCCAGAGCTTCGGTGATGTAGCTGATCTGGCCGAGGAAGATATTGGTGCCGAAGTTGTAAGCAATGGGGAACAGCAGACCCAGCATGAACAGCAGCGGGGTGATGGTGCTTTCCAGCGAGAGGAACAGGACCAGCAGGCTGGCACCGACGGCGCAGAGGATGTAGAACGGCATTTCCTGATTGATCAGGTCCTTGGTATCCTCCAGAATGACGCTCATGCCGCCGAAGAAGCAATCCTTGCGCAGAACTTTCTTGATTTGCTTGACCGCTTCCATCGTCTCGTCGCTGGCACTTGCTCCATCGAACCGGACGATCAGCATAGTCGAATCGTTTTTGCCGAACATAAACTGCTGAACGTCCGCCGGGAGCATCTCGGTGGGGATGCTCGGGTCGATGACATCGCTGAGCCAGAAGGTCTGGGTGACGCCGGGAACTGCGTCGATATCCTTCTTCATGGCGATCAGTTCATTGCTTGGCAGGCCTTCTACGGTGATCATACCGGTGGCGGCCAGATGGAAGTCATCCTCCAATGCTGTCTCACCGATCATGGAATCCAGATCGTGGGGCAGGTAGGTGAGGATGTCATAGTTGATGCGGGTGGCAACTGCGCCGATTGCGGAAGGGATCAACAGCAGGATCGCCACTGTTAAAATCAACTTACGCAGCCGCACAATGCCCTGTGCGATCTTTTTCATGAGAACCCTCCATAGAAAGTTGAAATTATTACGTCGTCCAAAAATGACTCGCAGTCATTTCTGAGCAAGCACTATTATAACCAATCCGGCGGGGGTGTCAAGGCGGAAAATGACCAAAAGTCAGTTTTCTTATCAAAGCCCGAAAATTGTCTAACCCTTCCCCCGCATTTTGGGCTTGCACTCCGGCGGAAGGACTGTTAAACTAATTGAGACAATACCGGACATCGCAGAAAAGAGGATTCAGGAACCAGAATGGGTATCGTGGAAGGAAAGAAGCAGGAAAAGCGCAGAGCCTTGTTGGACGCAGCCTACGAGCTGTTTCTTGAGCGCGGCCCTGCCAAGACCAGCGTGGCGGACATCACCTCTCTCGCCAAGGTCGCCAAGGGGACATTCTATCTTTACTTCCCGGACAAGAACGCCGTGACGCAGGCCCTGCTTGGCAAGGTGAGCTACCAGCTGCTGAACGATGCCTGCGACGCCGTGGAGCACCAAAGCGACGCCGTGACCTTTCCGGACAAGATGATCTTCGTCATCGACCACATCATCGAGGCCTTCCGCAAGGATGTGCTGATGCTCAAGTTCCTTGAGCGGAGCTTTGTCTGGCCCGGCCTCGACCAACTGGAAGCCAGCACCGAGGCCGAACCCCTGATGCGCAAGCTGCTGGATGCGATCCTCACCAGCCCCGAAATGGCCGGCCGCACCGAGCGGGAGATCTATCAGCGGATCACCGCCCTCGGCAGTATGTGTATGTCGGTGTGCTATTCCAGCATCCTCGAAGGCAAGCCCGACGATATCGAGAACATGAAACCGGTGCTGTATGATATCATCCGGAAGGCATTATAACAAATTTCAACTTTTTTCAAAAAAGCACTTGCAATTGCGCCGAATCTGTGGTAATATATCCAAGTCGATACGACACATGGACGGTTAGCTCAGCTGGTAGAGCATCTGCTTGACGTGCAGGAGGTCACAGGTTCGAGTCCTGTACCGTCCACTTTGTAGAGAGAGTCTCCAACGTAAGTTGGCGGCTCTCTTTTCGTTTGTGCCTCTGACCTGCGTCTGAGCAAGTGGACGGTACGGGACTCGAAAGCACGGCACTGCCGCAGGCAGGGCAAAAAACAGTCCAGTGGACTGTTTTTTAGTGCGTGGTTGGTGGAGTGTAGGAACGTCTACCGGGATGACTGCCGTTTCGCTCTCCCCTCCTGCACTGCGTTCGTTGGCGGCAGGTTTATTTTACGCAAACTTAAAAGGCAGGGTATCACCGTGGCGGTGGTATCCTGCCTTTTGCCATTTCCTACATGGTATGGTATACTCGGTTCAATGAACTGAGCGATTAGAGGTGAGCAGCTTGAACTTGAATGAGAAAGTGCGAGAGCAGTTGAACACAAAGTGTAAAATCGCTTTGCCTTTTCTGCATTTGTTCCGATACACCAATAAAATCATAAATATGCCACAAACAGATACCCCCTATCTTTACTTTGTTCTGGATGGAGAGTTCCGGCTATATACACCTTCCGGGAAAATGGATTATGTAAAGGGTCAATATTCTGTATCCGCCATCGACACGCCGGAACAGGGCTATGTTCTAGCCTTTTCGGAACAGCAGGATTTTCTGGCGGTATCTGTGGATTTCACGGCGAACGATGTTATGTCGGTTATTATAAAACTGGAAGATTCGCTCGTTTCTGGAATCCTTGAAGATACCCTAGGGGAAAATTTCAAAGCTCGGCAGGACGCAGAGGTGTTTTCCTGCTTGGAACGAATGCTGGATGCGCTGGAAGAACCGCTTTCTGTTGGCTTCCTGTGTGATCAACTGCGGACGGAAATGCTGTTTCATGTTCTCTGCGGCTCCTGCGGAAAGGCATTTATTCAGAGCGTTACCAAGATGAAATCTGCCGGAGAAATTTACGAGGCCAACAGCTGGATCAAGAAAAACTACCGCCAGAATTTCAAAATCGAGGAGCTTGCAGAACAGTGGAACATGAGCGTTTCACAGTTTCATCAGAAGTTCAAGAATGCCGTGGGGATGGGGCCGCTGCAATGTCAGAAGCGGCTGCGCCTGACCGAAGCCAGACGGTTGATGCTGGACGAAGGAAAAAATGCAACGGAAGCGGCTCTGGATGTCGGGTACGAGAGTGTGTCCCAGTTCACTAGAGAATATCGAAAGATGTTTGGGAATCCGCCAACAGAAGATGTGCAGTTTTTGAGGGACGCTCAACAGAAATAGGCAAAAATCCGAAAGAAACAGGCAAGCAGCCAATTGGATTCTCTGATACAATGAAGGTACAAATCAACCAATGATACGGAGGACTTTCAAATGGTACTTACGAATGAACTGTGTGACAAACTGTGCGCTGCTGCGCTGGAAAAGAGCAAGGAAGTCGGCGTTGACATCAGCTTTGCCGTGTATGACGAGAACGGCCTGCCTCGTGTATACCGTCGTTACGGTGATGCACTGGTACTTAGCATTACACTGGTTCCCGGTAAAGCCTATACCGCAGCCGTGACCCAGTGCAAGACGAAGGACGTAGCCGCCGCAGCAGCAGAGGGACAGGCACTGATGGCGATTCAGACCAATGACCCTCGCATCACTCTGGTGGCTGGCGGTTATCCGCTGTTCGTAAACGGCAAAATTGCTGGCGGTATCGGCGTGGGCGGCGGCACGGAAGAACAGGACTGCACGATTGCGGAATATGTTGTTTCCGTTTTTGAGGAGCTGACCAAGTAAGATGCCGAACTTGAGTTCATTTTGTACCTGTAAAAATTTCGACTGTCCGCTCCATCCGACAAAGCATAACAAAGGCTGTGCGCCTTGCATCAGCAAAAATTTGAAACTGCGTGAGCTTCCAAACTGCTTCTTTAATAAAGTGGATGGAAGCGAAAATCGGACTGGCGATTCTTTCGCAGATTTTGCACAAGTTGTTCAGGTTGTGGCCAAGAACCGCTAGAACGCTAAGCAGGGTTTGGGGCAGGCACGCCCCAACAAGAACACTTCGGAAGCTCGATAGAGTTGAAGAACCACAAAAATCCCCAGACCATTACATGGGTGCTCATAAGACAGTAATTCTAAAAATTACGATTATGGCATCTGTCAGGCAGGGTTGGCAACGAAATAACGGGTATCTGGTGAAAGCCGGATACCCGTTATTTTTTTGCCGTCA
>CAVKZS010000033.1:0-19358 GCA_963660925.1 Eubacterium sp. CAG:38
CCGGTGACACTTCGGGTATGAACCGAATGCTCTAGCCAACTGAGCTATACCGCCATATTTATTTTCCGCACTTGAACGGTGCTTTATTATTATATCCAGATACGGGGATTTTGTCAACATCTTTTTTCAAAAAAATTCACTTTTTTCGGTTCAGTTCCCCCACACAGCAAAAACCGCCGCCCATGCAGCAATTGCACAGGCGGCGGTTTTCAACTTTCTTTCAGTTTATTGTTTAAAACTCAGCCATTCTTCTTGTGGGTAGGCACCATGACCTCAAGGCCGCCCATGTAGGGCTGCAGCACCTTGGGGATGGTCACGCTGCCGTCGGCCTGCAGGTGGTTCTCGAGGAAGGCGATCAGCATACGCGGAGGAGCTACGCAGGTGTTGTTCAGGGTGTGGGCCAGATAGGTCTTGCCGTCCTTGCCCTTGATGCGGATGTGCAGGCGGCGTGCCTGTGCATCGCCCAGATTGGAGCAGGAGCAGACCTCGAAGTACTTCTGCTGGCGGGGGCTCCAAGCCTCAATATCGCAGCTCTTGACCTTCAGATCGGCCAGATCGCCGGAGCAGCAGTTCAGCTGACGGACAGGGATCTCCATGCTGCGGAACAGCTCGACCGACATCTGCCACAGCTTCTCGTACCAGTCGGCACTCTCTTCGGGGCGGCAGACGACGATCATCTCCTGCTTCTCGAACTGGTGGATGCGGTAGATGCCGCGCTCCTCGATGCCGTGTGCGCCCTTCTCCTTGCGGAAGCAGGGACTGTAAGAGGTCAGGGTCAGGGGCATCTTGCTCTCGTCGATGGTCTGGTCGATGAAGCGGCCGATCATGGTGTGCTCACTGGTGCCGATCAGGTACAGATCCTCACCCTCGATCTTGTACATCATGGCGTCCATCTCGGGGAAGGACATGACGCCCTGCACCACGTTGCCGTGCATCATGAAGGGTGGGATCACATAGGTGAAGCCCTTGTTGATCATGAAATCGCGGGCATAGGCCAGCACAGCCTCGTGCAGGCGGGCAATGTTGCCCAGCAGATAGTAGAAGCCGTTGCCGGCGACGCGGCCGGCAGCGTCCATATCAATGCCGTCGAAGCTCTCCATGATCTCGGTGTGGTACGGGATCGGGAAATCAGGCACGACCGGCTCGCCGAAACGCTGTGCCTCGACGTTGTAGCTGTCGTCGGGGCCGATGGGCACGCTGGGGTCGATCATCTGGGGGATGGTGTACATGATCTCCTGAATGCGGGCAGACAGGGTGGCCTCCTCTGCTTCCAGCTCGGCCATCTTGTCGGCGTCGGCCTTGACCGCGGCGTTGTTGGCGTCGATCTGCTTCTGGATCTCGGCCTTCTGTGCCTCGTCGGTGCACTTCTTCAACTGACCGAACAGAGGGCCGTTGGCCTTGCTCAGCTTGTTGCGGGCAGCCTTGAGGGACTCGACCTCTTTCAGGCATTCACGATACTTGGCGTCCTTCTCGATGACTTCATCGACGAGGGGAAGCTTTGCATCCTGAAACTTCTTCTTGATGTTCTCTTTCACAGCGTCCGGGTTGTCGCGGACAAATTTGATATCAAGCATGATAACTCTCCTTACTCTATTGTTCGCACAGGAAAGCGGCCTCTCCCATGCCGTTCAAAGGCGGTAGGCCGCCTCAGATCGCTTTGTTCGGTTCCGTCTGGTACTGTCCCAGCAGGTTGGCAAAGGCCCTGAGCTGGTCATCCGAATAGAAATGGACGGTCAGCTTGCCCTTGCCGTCGTGGTAGGCCACATTGACCTCGTTGCCGAGCACCTGTTTCAGGCTCTCTTCCACTTCCACTGGCAGGGTGCTGCGGGGTGTCGGCTCGGCAGGTTCCTGCTCCGGCTTCATCAGCTTTTTGCAGAGGGCTTCGGCCTGCCGGACGTTGAGCTGATTGTCTGCAATGAGCTGCGCGGCTTTCTCCTGTAAATCGGCAGTCGGCAAGCCCAGAATGACTTTTGCGTGGCCGATGTTGATCTCCCCGCTTTTCAGCAGAGCGAGCACCGTTTCCGGCAGATTGAGCAGGCGCAGGGTATTGGCCAGCGCGCTGCGGCTTTTGCCAAGTTTCTGTGCCGCCTGCTCCTGCGTCAGATTGCAGCGGGTCATCAGTTCCCGGATGCCGGCGGCTTCTTCCACTGGGTCGAGATCTTCCCGCTGCAGGTTCTCAACGAGAGCCAGCTCCATCGCCTGCTCGTCGGTCACATCCTTGACGATGACCGGCACCTCGGTCAGGCCCGCCATCCGGCAGGCGCGCCAGCGGCGTTCGCCTGCCACGATCAGATACCCGCCGGCGGCACGGTGGCGCACCGCGATGGGCTGGAGCAGACCGTGCTCGGCAATGCTGGCCGAAAGTTCGCCCAGTGTCTCATTGTCGAAGGTCTTGCGCGGCTGGTCCGGGTCCGGCTCGATCTCCCGCAGAGGGATAGTCTCGATCCGAGCTTCGGACTCAAAGCTGGGCGAGGCGTCCTCAAACAGACTTTCCAGCCCCCGGCCCAGTCCTCCTCTTCCTTTTGCCATGAACGAAATTCCCCCTGTTTATGCTTCTTCGAGTGCGTTTTTCGGCGTTTCCGGCTCGGCGGCTGCCGTTTTTGCACGGCGGCGTTTCGGAGCGGCGTCATGGGGCCGGTTGTTCTTCACGAACTCAATGGCCAGATCCATGTACGCCTCGCTGCCCTTGCCGTGCGGCTCATAGAAATTGATCGGCTGGCCGTAGCTCGGTGCCTCCGAGATGCGAATGGAACGCGGGATCGTTGTTTTATAGACCTTGGAGCCGAAATATTTCTTGACCTGCTCCACCACCTGCACCGTCAGGTTGAACCGGGCCGAGAACATGGTAAAGACGACACCCTCGATGTCGAGGTACGGGTTGTACTTTTTCCGGACGGTTTTCAGGGTGCTGATGAGCTCCGACAAGCCTTCCAGCGCGTAATACTCGCACTGGGTCGGGATCAGCACGCTGTCGCAGGCACACAGGCCGTTCAGCGTGAGCAGATCGAGGCTGGGCGGGCAGTCGATGAAGATAAAATCATAGTCCTGCTGGACACTCGCCAGTGCTTTCCGCAGGCGGCTCTCGCGGCTGGACAGGTCGATCATTTCAAGGCTTGCACCCGCAAGACGGGTGTTGGAGCCGATGACATCGGTGCGGAATTCGGTTTTCCGGATGGCTTCCTTGGCGTCGGCCTCGCCGATCAACACCTCATAAGTACCCACATCCACGCTTCGTTTCGGGATGCCATAGCCCGTTGTCGTGTTGCCCTGCGGGTCAAGATCGACGATCAGCACTTTTTTGCCCAGTGCCGCCACGCAGGACGAAAGGTTCACAGCGGTCGTTGTTTTGCCCACGCCGCCCTTCTGGTTTGCGATTGCAACAATTTTTGCCACGCGCTTTTGCTTCCTCCCCGGGAAAATTCTTGTTCCACATGGAACATTCTGAGGTCAGAACCCGGCGTTTTCCCGTCCGCAGGTTCCCTGTACTGCCTAGTATAGCACATCAGCGCGGGTTTTTGAACCGCTTCTTTATGGATTTTACGCCGGTTTGGGCGAATTTTATTGTTTTTCCTGCCGATCGCACACAAAAAGCTCCCCGGCAAGCCTTTTTTCCAGCCTTCCGGGGAGCGTTGCTCATTTATTTAGTTCGGGTAGGTGTCTTTGGAGGTTGTACCAACGCATTTGCGGTCTTTATAAAGCTTGTATCCTTCCGGCACTCGGAGCATATTCATATTTGCCTTACCGCTAATGGCGTTGAATTTATAGATGACATCCAGCACTTTATCACTGTTCTTGCCATAATCTTCTGGCTCTACAATATATCTTAAATTCATGCCTTCTGTATCATCTAAATCAAAGCAATAATAGTATGTCGGCTGATTTTTCACATTTATTAGCGTAATCTCTTCTGCATAATACTCTACCCCATTCACTTTGTGTGTAGTTGCTTTAACAGGGGTTCCAATCTCAATCAGCGGCCATCCTTTAAAATATGTGCCATTCATTTCCCATACTACTCGTTCCTTATCTTCGCCAGAGCCCCACGGATAATTATTGTAGACACTCCATTCTTCTTTCGTACGTCTATCATAAATTCTTAAATCCGCACTATTTATACCTTTCAGTTTCCATATTCTTCCTACACGAACTCCATCCGATGTCTGTGTTGTCACTGCTCCTCCGTCCGCACCATTCAGCGTTTCCAACTCATAGTAATACGATTTTTCCGGGTCAACACCCAGCCGCTTGAAATACTTATCCGTTCGGCTTACGGCTGTGACCTGATTCTGACTGTTGCTGTCACTCGATGCAGACGAACTGCTACTACTGCTGCTGTTGCTTCCGCTGGATGCAGACGAACTGCTGTTGCTCGGTGCATTGCTTCCACTGCTGCTCGAATTTTCATTCGCGTTTCCGCCGCCGCACGCTGTCATGGATAAAGCCATCACCGCGGCCAGCATCCCAATCGCCAGACGTCTTGATAATCTCATGACAATTCCTCCCATTTTGTACAGAAAATTATTTTTCTGCATTTTTTACCATTCTACCCCCCCCCCACCATATTTTGTCAATTGGGTTTTAAACTTTCGTCAATATGTGTAATTTGTCACATTTATTTTAGCCACTATGCTGCACCATCCTTTGTTCCATGTGGAACACCTCACCTCTGCGCCGCAGCGGTGGGGATGCGGACAGTATACTCGATATAGCCGTCCCGCTCTTCCCGGTGGGCGGTGGCGGGCACGCCGTTGTCGGTCATCAGGCGGATGGCATGGTCGATGGTATTGACGAAGATCCGCACATCTTTGACCATCGAGATCCGGCGTTTGCCCTTGGCCGTCTCACTGAGCAGCTGCTCGATGTAGAGGTCGGTGGCCCGGGCGTTCATCCGGCGTTTGGCGATGGTGATGAGGGCCTCGCTGCGGCGGTTCTCGGGCAGGCGGAGGACCGCGCGGGCGTGGCGTTCGGTGAGGCCGTTGTCGAGGATGAACTGCCGCTGGTCGGCCGTCAGCTGCAAAAGCCGCAGTTTGTTGGCGAAGGTCGGCTGGGCCATACCAAGCCGCTTGGCCGCTTCCGCCTGCGTGCAGTCCCAGAGGACCATCACATCCCGCAGGCCCTGCGCCTGCTCGAAGGGGTTCAGATCCTCCCGCTGGATGTTTTCCAACAGGCCCATGGCCGCCGTCCGCTGGTCGGAATATTCGCAGAGGACGGCAGGGATCTGCTCCATCTTCGCCATTTTGCAGGCGCGGAGCCGCCGCTCCCCTGCCACCAACTCGTAGCCGTCGGCCGTCCTGCGCACCGAGATGGGCTGGAGCAGGCCGTTTTCCCGGATGCTCTGGGCCAGCCCTGCCAACTCCCGCTCGTCAAAATTCGTCCGCGCCTGAAACGGCGAGGGCCGGATTGCTTCCACCGGCAGCAGATAGATCTTCCCGACTGATTTCTTGCGTTCAAACATGATTCCCGCTCCTTTTCTGGTTTTTCGAGGTGGTTCGCCTTTGTTTTCCACATTTTCCCGGGAAAACGTGGAAAGTTCAGCTCGTTGCATCCTCAGTGTACCAGAAAATGGAAAACCCTGCCAGAAGTTTCGTTCGGCAGGGTTTGCTATATTTTATGCGGTTTTGCGTTATTTCAGCGGGCTTTTCGCAATTTTTCCGCCGTTTCTGGGGTAGGCTGTCGGAGTTTGCGAAATCTTTTTGCAGAGGATCAGGGTGCGGGTGTCACCGCCCGGCAGGTGGAAGGTGCGGGTCTCTTCGTACTTGCCGCCCAGCTTTTTGATGGCCCCCTGTGCGGCGGTCAGTTCCTCTTCGCCGGAAGAGCCCTTCATGGCAAGGAAGGTGCCCCCCACCTTGACCAGCGGCAGGCAGTACTCCGCCAACATAGGCAGCGCGGCCACGGCGCGGGCCGATGCCAGATCAAACTGTTCCCGCCAGACCTTGCGGGCGGCTTCCTCGGCGCGCTCCTTGGCGAACTCCACCCCGGTCAGGCCCAGCTGAGCGCAGGCGTATTTCAGGAAATCCACCCGCTTGCCGGTCGGCTCCATCAGGGTCAGCTCCAATTCCGGCTTGTAGATCTTGGTCACGATGCCCGGGAAGCCCGCGCCCGCGCCCACATCCACCATCTTCCGCGCCACTTCCGGCTGGGATGCAAAGAGCAAACTATCGAGGAAGTGTTTGTCCTCAATGCCCTCGGGGTCGGTGATGGCGGTCAGGTTGACTTTCTGGTTGTACTCCACCAGAATTTCTGCAAAGGCGTCCAGCTGGTCGAGCTGGATGCCGGTAAGGGCGATGTTCCATGTGGAACATTTCTGTTCCAGTCTGTTTTTGTCGATCATCCGTATTCCTTTCTCTCATTCCCCGGTCAGGTGGACATACACCGGCGTGTGATGGACCGCCGGCAGGAATTTTTCCAGAACCTCCGCCGTCCGGAGTTTCAGCGAAGAGGTGTTGATGCAGGGATGGCAGCCCAGATACTCCCCTTTGATCACGTCCTCGTCCATCAGAAGCTGGACGTGGTTCTCCGGGTCGTTCATCAGGCCCATGATGGAGGACGAGCCGGGTGTGCAGTCGAGGTATTTTTCCATATCCTCCGGCGAGGCAAAGCTCAGCCGGGCGATCCCCAGCTGGCCGGAAAGTTCTTTCGTCTTGAACGGCTTGTCGCCCGGCATCATCAGCAGATAAAAATTTGTTTTCTGCCGGTTGCAGAGGAAAAGGTTCTTACAGACCGTTGCGCCGAGGCAGTCGTCAATGATCCGGCAGTCCTCCATGGTGTCTGCTTTCATCCACGCATGGTCGGTGCGCCAGTACTGCATTCCCAGCTTGTCCAGATAGTCGTAGGTGCGTATTTCTTTTGCAAGTCGGCCCGTGCAGTCGGCCGGGCGGCCCTCATACAGTGTCAAAGATTCCATTTTGTTCCCTCTCATTTTCTGCCGGCCAGTGCAACGCTCAGCTGGGCCACGTCCGAGGGCGAAACGCCCGGGATACGCCCGGCCTGCCCGAGGTTCTTCGGGCGGATGCGCGCCAGCTTCTCACGGGCTTCCAGCGTCAGGCCGGTCAGGTTCTCATAGGAAAAATCAGCGGGGATCAGCGTTTTTTCATGGCGCGCCACCTCGCGGATCATCCGGTCCTGCCGGGCAATGTAGCCCGCATATTTGATCTCGGTTTCCAGCCGCTCTGCCAGCATGGGGGTGATCTCCTCGCCCCAGCCGATGACGCCGGCCAGCAGCGGATAGGAGATCTCCGGGCGGCGGAGCAGCTCTTCCGCAATGCCGCCCTCTGCCGCCGGGGTCAGCCCGGCCGCGGTCATGGCTGCCTGCAGCTCTGCGGTGCGCAGGTGCGTCTCGTGGAGCCGCTTGCGCTCCTTTACCAAGATTTCCTGCGTATGTTCGTATTTTTTCCAGCGATTGTCCTGCACCAGACCGTACTCCCGGCCGATGGGGGTCAACCTCTGGTCGGCGTTGTCCTGCCGGAGGGTCAGGCGGTATTCGCTGCGGCTGGTCATCATCCGGTAGGGGTCCATGACGCCCTTGGTCACCAGATCGTCCACCAGCGTGCCCAGATAGCTGGACTGCCGCGGCAGGATCAACTGTTCCTTGCCGAGGGCATTGCGGGCGGCGTTCAGGCCCGCCAGCAGGCCCTGCGCGGCGGCTTCCTCGTAGCCGGAAGTGCCGTTGAACTGGCCCGCACCATACAGGCCCCGCACCACCTTGCTTTCCAGCGTGGCCTCGAGGCTGGTGGGGTCTACACAGTCGTACTCAATGGCATAGGCCGGGCGCATGATCTCGATGTTCTCAAAGCCCTTGATGCTCCGGTAGAAAGCGTTCTGCACATCTTCCGGCAGGCTGCTGGACGCGCCCTGCAGATACATTTCTTCGGTGTTCTCCCCGCAGGGTTCCACAAAGATCGGGTGCCGGTCCTTGCCCGCAAAGCGGACCACCTTATCCTCGATGGACGGGCAGTACCGGGGGCCGACGCCCTCGATCATGCCGCCATACAGCGGGCTGCGTTGGATGTTGTCGAGGATGATCTTGTGGGTCTCGGGGTTGGTGTAGGCGATCCAGCACTCGACTTTGTTGTGCATGGGCGCGTCGGTCATGAAGCTGAACGGCTGCAGTTCACTGTCCGGGTCGCCGGGCTGACACTCGAGTTTCGAGAAGTCGATGCTCCGGCGGTGGACCCGGGCGGGCGTGCCGGTCTTGAACCGGCGGAGCGGCAGACCGGCGGCTTTCAGGCTCTCGGTCAGGGCGTTGGCCGCGTGCATCCCATCCGGGCCGGAGGCATACCACGCATCGCCCACAAAGATCTTACCGCCGAGGTTGGTGCCGGTGGCGATGACCACGCACTTGGCCCCGTATTCCCCGTTCAGCTGGGTCACAACGCCCTTTACCCTGCCGTCCTCCACCTCAATGGAGACGACTTCTGCCTGATGGATGGCAAGGCCGGGCGTCAGTTCCAGCGCGTGCTTCATGTATTCGTGATAGCGTTTGCGGTCGGTCTGGACCCGCAGCGCGTGGACCGCCGGGCCTTTGCCCTTGTTGAGCATCCGGCTCTGCAGGTAGGTCGCGTCTGCCGCCAGACCCATCACACCGCCCAGTGCATCCAGCTCCCGCACCAGTGTACCCTTGGCGGTGCCGCCGATACTGGGGTTGCAGGGCATATTGCCGATGGCGTCCAGACTCATGGTAAACACGGCGGTCTTGGCCCCCAGTGTCGCGGCGGCATGGGCCGCTTCGATCCCGGCATGGCCCGCACCGATTACAATGACATCATAGTCTCCCAGATGATTCATTCTTGCTACTTCCCCTAAAATCCCATTGCCCTCTCAGGCTCACGTTGTTCGCCAGCTCCCCCAGAGTGGGAGCCAAGTTTATTTTCCCACACAAAAACGTTCAAATACTTCGTTGATGACGGCTTCGGACGCATTCTCGCCGGTCAGGTCGCAGAGGGCGTCCAGCGCGTCGTCCACACAGACCGACACGGCGTCCAGCCCGAACCCGCCTGCACTGGCGTCCAGCGCACCGGCCACGGCATCCCGGGCACGGGTGGCGGCGGCCAGCTGCCGCTGCCCCGAAAGGCTGGCGGCATGGGGGTCGATCTGGTTGGTTCCCAGCAGGCGGGCCACTGCTGCGGCGATGACCTTCCGTGCGCCCTCCTCCTGACAGCAGACCGGGATCACCATCGCAAAATAGGGCGCGATGACCTCGGCATCGAACTGGGTCGGCTTGTCCTCTTTGTTCACCAGCGCGATGGCCGGGCGTCCGGCGCACCGCTGTGCCAGTTGGAAATCTTCTTTTGTCAGCGGCTCCGAGCCGTCAAAGACGGCGAGGATCAGCCCGGCCTCGTCCAGCTTCTTCCAGCTGCGGCGGATGCCCTCGGCTTCGATGGCATCCTCGGTCTCCCGGAGACCGGCCGTGTCAAACAGGTTCAGCCGGACATCGCCCAGCCGCACCGCCTGCTCCACCACATCCCGGGTCGTTCCGGCAACGGGCGTCACAATGGCTCGGTCGAACCCGGCCAGCAGGTTGAGCAGGGTCGATTTGCCCGCGTTGGGCCGGCCCACGATGGCGCAGTCCACGCCCTCGCGCAGGACCGCCCCTGCACCGTAGTTCCGGATCAGGCCGTCCAGTTCCTCCCGGACAGAGCCCAGCACGGTTTTCAGGTGGGCGTCGTCCAGCTCCGGCACATCTTCCTCGGGGAAATCCACCCACGCGGCCAGATGTGCCTGCAGGCCGGTCAGGGCCTCTTTTTCGGCAGCGATCTTCTTGGCCAGTGCGCCCGAAAGCGACGCATTCGCCAGTGCTGCCCCCTGCCGGCCATCGGCCGAGATCAGATCCATCACGGCTTCGGCCTGCGTCAGGCCCAGCTTGCCGTTCAGATAAGCGCGGCGGGTGTACTCGCCGGGGGCTGCCGGTGCCGCCCCTGCCGCAATGCAGGCTTCGACCAGCCGCCGGGCCACGGCACTGCCGCCGTGACAGGACAGCTCCACCACATCCTCGCCGGTATAGCTGTGGGGTGCCCGGAAAAAGAGGGCAACCCCCTCGTCGAAGACGTCCTCCCCTTCCACAAAATGGCCGAACAGGGCCGTATATCCTTTGGCGTCCAACACCCGTTTGTTCGGGTTGGCCGGGCGGAACACCCGCGCCGCCACCGGATAGCTCTCCGGGCCGGACAGCCGGACGACCGCGATGCCGCCCGCACCCGGTGCGGTGGCAATGGCCGCGATGGTCGAATTCTGCATTGCTTTCCTCCTGCCGTTCTCTGCGTCGGGGCAGAGAGATTCAGTGTTATTGTACCACGAAGCGGCCGAAAAAAAAAGACCCGCTGCGGGTCCCTCACGGGCGCAGCGGGTCTTGGCGTTTGGTTGGAAATGAATTTCAGTTTGCTCAGAACGCGGCGATGTCGGCCTCGGTGATGGCCTTGCCTGCCAGTGTGCGGCTGTCGGCGTTCTCGGACAGCGACAGCTTGCCCTCGTTCAGCAGCTGGACGGCTTTCTGGTGCTTGGCGGCATCCCAGTTGTTGCCGACGATCTTCCAGTTGTAGTCCACATTCGGCTCGATGACGCCACCCTTGACGGTCTTGATGTACTCGCCCAGCAGTTCGCGGACGCCGCCGATGTCGCCGCGGACGTCGATCTCCAGCAGCTGCGGCAGCTCTTCGCCGGCGGTGAAAATGTCGGCGTAGGTCAGCAGCTGGGTGGTGGCACGGTAGTTGTTGACTGCCACCACAAAGCTCTCTGCATCGTCCACCGGGGTTCCGTTGGGCCATGTCAGATTGCGGATGCGGTCGCCCGGCTCCTGCGAAATGTCGATGTCGTAATTCACGCCCTCAAAGGCATCGTACAGGTAGAAACGGGTGGACGGATCAAAGGCGATGGTCAGATCACCGGGCTGATAGGTCTTGAAGAAGCTTGCCGACCATTCCATAAAGCGGCGGAGCTGCCAGCCCTGCATCTGCAGTTTGTACAGCGTGTTCTGGTAGGTGTAGATGTTGGCCATATCGCACTTGCGGAGAACGCCTTCCTTGACCATAGAGGTCATGGCGGTCATGGAGCAGGCCGAGACCTTTGCCTCGGTGTAGTACATCTGCACTTCGTTGACGAAATCCAGCATCGCGGTGTCTTCGATCATCGGCTGCGGGATCTCGGGGATCTCGTTCTGGGGGGCCAGATCGCCGCCGCGCAGTTCGCCGATGGGGGTCACGGCGTCTTCCTTGGCGCGGGTATCGTAGGAGGCCAGCAGCTCGGTCAGGGCCGGATCCGGCTCATAATCCTTGATGAGCAGATTCTCGGAGGTACGGTTGACCACCTTCCATTTGCCGTTCCACTGCCGCTCGAGGTAAACATGGATCTCGGACACCGTGGCACCGGCGTTCTTGTTCTCGACCACCAGCACGCCGTTGATCATCTTGTTGGGGATGCTCTTGTGGCCGTGGGCGGCAACGATGACATCGAACTCCGGGCAGGCATTTGCCAGATCGGTAACGCCGGAGCCGTACACACCGTACTCATTGTCAATGTCCATGTGCATCACGCCCACAAGGACATCGACCTTATCCTTGATCTTGTCGATGATCTTGCGGGACTCGTCCACCGGGTTGGTGACGGTCCAGCCGGTCAGGTTCTTGGCATCCCAGCGGCTGATGTTGGGGGTGACCATGCCGATCAGACCGATCTTGACTCCCTTCTTGTTGATGATGGTGTAGCCATCGGCCAGCGGCTTCCCCTCCGGGCTGTACACATTGCCGGTCAGGACCTTGGCCTTCTGCTCCGCCATGACCTTTTCCAGCACATCCATGCCGTAGTTATACTCGTGGTTGCCGGTGGTCCAGACGTCGTAGCCGATGGCATTCATGGCCGCGATCATGGGATGTACATCGTCGTTCAGGAACAGTTCCGCCGAGTTTGCCTGAATGGTGTCGCCTGCATCGACCACCAGTGTGGTATCCGTGCGGTTTTCCTTGATGGCGGTCGCCTGCTGTGCCACACTGCCCGAGGCATCGGCTTTATTGGCCGCATAGTCCCACGGATCAAACTTTCCGTGGGTGTCGCTGGTAGCGAGGATCTGCAGATCCATCTTCCACAGATTCTTCACATCGCAGGCCGAAGCCGCCGGGGTCAGGCAGCCCGCTGCGGCGACCGTAGCCGAAGCGGTTGCAACCTTCAGAAAATTACGCCGGGAAATCATTTTGTTTTGCATAGTAACCTCCACTTTCCATTGGTACTTCCTGATTTTAAGTATACGTCCGGCTTTGTCTTTTTGGCAATGGCTGTTACAGAGAAAAATCTCTCCGAATTTTAGACAAATTCTCTATATTTCTGAAAGTATGACTTTTATCTTGCTGTAAAATTGCATCAGGTTTACCCTCTCAGTCATCGCTCCGCGATGCCAGCTCCCCCAGAGTGGGAGCCAAGACTTGCCTCTCACTTCGGGAGAGGTGGCAATGCGAAGCATTGACGGAGAGGGCAAAAAAGCCCGCCGCACCGTTCCGGTACAGCAGGCTTTGCATTACCCCTGTTTCATTTTTTCTTTTTCGCCGTACATGAGGTCATCTGCCCGGCGCATCATCTTTTCCAGATCCTCCGGGCTGCGCTCCCAGACAGAACCCACGGCGACACTCACCTTCTGCCGGCGCAGTTCCTCCCGGAGCTGCTGCACTTTGGCCCCGAACGCTTCCTCGGCGATCCCATGCAGGATCACCACAAATTCGTCGCCGCCGATCCGGTATGCCTGCTGCGGGAACACCGCTTTGAGGATGTCCGCCATGTGACAGATCAACCGGTCGCCCGCTTCATGTCCCAGCACATCGTTGGTCTGCTTCAGTCCGTTCAGGTCGATGTAGATGCAGCCCACCCGTTCCGGCTTGTTCCGCTTCAATGCGTTCAGATTTTCGATGTAGCCGTTGCGGTTCTGCAGACGGGTCAGCATATCGTAATAGCTCAGCTGCTGCAGATACTGCTGCTGGTCGCGCTGTTCCAGACTGTTGGTGATGAAGAACTGGATGGACGACAACAGCGTGGGATCCTGCGCGTGCTTGCGCGGATTGTCCAGACCCAGAAAGCCGATGATCTGTTTTCCACGGCAGAGCGGCACCGCCAGCAGACGCCAGACGTGCTGCTCCCGGAGCATCTCGTAGCTTTCAAAGTTCTTTTCCTGTTCCAGATCGTCCATATAGTAGACCTGCTCCTGCCGGAATTTCTCCATCCAGTGGTCGATCACCTCCACCGGCACTTCCTGCAGATTGTTGATCTGCGGCACGATCCCCGCGTTGACTGCCTCATAGGTGTTGACCAGCACATCCTTGGGCCGGATCTCAAACAGATAGCTGCGGTCGGCCTGAAAATAATCCCGCACAACTTCCATCAGGCTGTTCAGGGCTGCGTTCCGGTCCGGGCCTTCGGAGAGCTTTGCCACACAGCGGTTGAGCATGGTCGCGATCTCCAGCTTCTCGGTGATCTGTGCTTGGTTTGCTTCCAGCCGGTGCAACTTTGCGTTCTGCTCCTGAACGGACACCACAAACATCAGGATCATGGAAACCCCGATCATCAGATTGATGAGAGCCGGGCCGTAAAACAAAAACTGGATCGAAGCACCGATCAGCGGCAGAACGATGTAGGAGCCGGTCGCCAGAAACAGATTCCGGCTGATCCGCCTCCGGTACTGCAGCAGAAGGCCCGCCTCGGTCAGCATCGCAAACACCGGGATCAGCATACTGACCGGATAGCCTGCGGCACGGTGATAGAAATTTTCGGAATCAAAATAATAATACAGCCCGGTAAACTGCGACAGAACGACCAGAGCCATCCCCACAAAGCAGCTGGCCTCGATCAGCCGGGTGCGCTTCATGCGGTGGCATTCTTCGACGCTGAGCAGGCAGCTGTTGACATACCGTTCAAAAAACAGCAGGGTCACATCCAGTGCAAAAAACACCAGAAAATTGCTGATGCGCACCATCCAGTATCCCCTGACCCCGGCATCCCCCGGACAAAATAGGCATTTGCATCCCCGAACAGAAGCACTGCCGCCGAAAGCTGCATCCAGATCATCCATCTGCGGGTTCTCGGCTCATAGTTCTTTCCCAGAAAGAAGCAAAGGGCTGCCACCAGACAGAACACGCCTTCGCTCAGCAGAAGTGCCCCGTTCAGCACTTGCGTTATGGTCAGACTCATCGTAGTTTCCTTACCCTGCTCCTCAAGAGTGAATATTCCCCATAGCAAAAAAGGAACTGCTGTACACCTTCTGCGCAGCAGTTCCTCCTGTTCAAAGATCAGATCTCGATCTTGCCGAAGCTGAAATCGGCAAAATCGTCCACACGCTCGGTGCGCTTGGGTGCTACGGGAGCCGCATTCTCTGCGTCGCGGGGAGCATAGGTGCGCTCGGGCACGCTGCTCGGACGAGGCCCGCGGGAAGGACGGCTGCCGCGGTAGCCGCCGCCATTCCGTCCGCCGCGCTCATTCCGGTCGCCGCCGCGATAACCGCCGCGGTTTCCGTTGGGCCGACGGCCATTGCCGCCGCGTCCGCCGCGGGGACGACGCTCACCGTAGGTGTTCTCGGTCTGGGCGTTGGGGTCGGTAGAATAGATCACCACACGGCGGTCACGGCCCTCCCCTTTGCTCTCACTGCGCACGCCCTCCATCTTGCCGATGGCGGAATGGATGATGCGGCGTTCGTAGGGGTTCATCGGCTCCATCGCAAAGCTGCGGCCGGTCTTGCGGACCTTGGCACCGATGCGCTGGGCCAGTGCGGTCAGGTCGCTCTCCCGCTTGCCGCGGTAGCCGGCCACGTCGAGGCCCAGCTTGATGTAATCGCCTTCCAGACGGTTGGCGACAAGACTTGCCAGATAGGACAGGCTTTCCATGGTCTCACCGCGGCGGCCGATCAGGGCACCCAGCTTCTCACCATCCAGACGGATGATGGTGGCCTCGCCCTTCTGCACGGCACTGAAGGCGACGTCCTGCACGCCCATCAGACCGATGACTTCGCGCAGGTACTCGACCACAGCCTTGACCTTGTTGTTTTCTTCGATGTTGATGGGAACTTCCGGCTCCTCGCCCTCTTCGGCCTTTTCTGCCGGAGCAGCGGCTTCCGGAGCGGGCTGCTCGGCAGCAGGCTCTTCGACCGAGGCAGCTTCCACAGCGGGAGCCGGCTCTTCGGCCTTCTCCTCCGCGGGGGCAGCCTTTTCCTCCACTGCCTCGACGGGTGCGGCCGGCTCTTCGACCGGGGCAGCAGCCGGAGCATCCGGCTCCTCCACCTTGACCAGAACCTTGGCCGGGGTCAGCTTCAGGCCCAGAAAACCAGTCTTTTGGGGCATTTCCAGCACTTCATAGCTCACGTTGAGATCGTCTGCCTGCACACCCAGCAGGGCGCAGGCTTTGGCGCGGGCTTCGTCAACCGTCTTGCCGGTTGCTTCCTGAGTACGAATCATACCGTTAGTCCTCCTTTTTGTGTTCCAGCTCGCTCAGCGGCACGGTGCGCTCGTCCTTGTAGCGTTCGGCATCCAGCTGACGGGCATACTCCAAACGACGCTTATTCATCTCGCTTGCGGAGATGTTCTTCTCCACGGTCTTGCCGGTCTTTTCGTCGGTGACCTTGATGGTAGTGTTCTTCACGCCCCGCTTTTCTTCTTTCTTGCGGGCGGCCATCTGATCCAGCACTTCCTGCTTCATCTTCTCGGGGTCGTAGACCTTCTTCATGACAATGCTCTGCACGGTCATGAGGATGTTGGAAACGACGTAGTACAGCGAGAATGCGCAGGGAACGGTGAAGCAGAAGAACAGGTACATCAGCGGCATCATATACATGGTCAGCTTCATGCTGCCCTGCATCTCCTGACCGGAGGCCTTCATGCTGATGTGGGTGGACAGGAACATGGTCACAATGGCCAGAACGGGGAAGATCAGCAGCGGCAGGTTCTCCGCAGCCAGACTGTACTGGGGCACACGGGTCAGATCAATGCCGAAGAAGTCCATGTGCTGGCCGAACTCGGTGATGGTGCTGACCTGCTCCGGGGTAAAGCAGCTGGTCACGGTGGACTCGCCTGCCAGCACCTGCGCGATGATGTTGGTATCGCGGGTGACAGTGGTGAAGCTGACGCCCAGTGCGGTCAAAGCTTCGCCGGCGGCGGTGATGGCATCGGTGCCGATGTGGAAGATGCGCTGCAGGGGCCGGTACACGACCTCGATGACGCCGAACATGACAAGGAAGTTGACCAGCATCGGCAGGCAGCCAGCCGAAGGCTTGTAGCCGTACTGCTGCAGCTTGAGCATCTCCTCCTGCTGCTTTTCGGGCTTATCCTTGTACTTTTTCTGGATGTCCATCAGCATGGGCTGGAATGCGGACATCCGGGCCATGCTCTTCTGCTGGTTGAGCTGGAGCGGGATCTTGACCAGCGTGATCAGCAGGGTGAACAGGATGATGTCCCAGCCGTAGTTCGGGATCAGCTTGTAGATCCACTCCATTACATAGCCGAGAGGCCAGCCGAGGATGTATAAAGGATTCATATCTTCGTCCATTCTGCCCCGCCTGTGGCACGGGACGTCTTATTTTTATCGAAGGACACCCCGCCCACAGTGCGGCGCGTCACAAGAAGCATGGTTTTCAACGTTTTCCATCGTGACGGGTGGAAAACAGCTTTGCGGGAGAAAGCTCCCGCTCCGGGCTGACCCAGCGGCCTTTGGGCGGCACAGGGTCAAAGCCCCAGCGTCCCAGCGGGTTGCACCGGGCGATCCGCACCGCCGTGAGCAGCAGACCCTTGATACAGCCGTGGATCTCGATGGCCTGCAGCGCGTAGTTGCTGCAGGAGGGGCTGAACCGGCAGTTCCGGCCCAGTGCCGGGCTGATGAACCGCTGGTAGAAGCGGATCGGCGCGCAGAGGGCCTTCCGGCAACTGCGCCGGATCGGATCGGCCCAGCTCACTGGGCGGCATCCCGCTTTTTCGCGGGGGGAACGGTGGCCGGGGGCGGCGCATCCGGCCGCTTGGCCTTATCGGGCAGGCCGGCCTGTGCGAAGAGCTTGGCCACGACGCTGCTCAGCTGCCAGCTTTTGAGGTGCGGCGTGATGCCGCGGGCGACAAAGACCAGATCATAGCCGCCGATGTTGTAGTCCAGATGCTCGTCGATGGCGGCCTTCATCACCCGCCGGGCGCGGTTGCGCTGGACGGCGTGGCCGATCTTCTTGGTGGCAGTCAGGCCCACGCGGGTCTTTTTGCCCCGGGTCTTGAGGACATAGAGCACCAGTGCCGGGTTGACATAGGACTTGCCTTTGGCATACACCCGGCCGAACTCATTGTTGCGCCGGATCGGACGATAGCGCATTTCCGGCACCTCCTTTTCGGAAAAATCGGTTGTTCGGAGCACCCTCCTGCCAAAAGACAGTGCTCAAGATTCAGTATAACAAAAAAACGCCGACTTTGAAAGTAGGTCCGGGCGTTTTCTGTTACAATTCTTTGCGATTTTTTTAGTGAAAATGTCTAACCGGGCCGTTTGGGAAAATAAAAAAGACCGCCAATTCCATATCAGCGGCCTTTTGTGCGCATCTTCAATTCTGCGCCCGACCCATCGCAAAGCAGCGGGATCAGACAGTCAGGCTCTTGCGGCCCTTTGCACGGCGAGCATTGATGACCTTACGGCCGTTCTTGGTGCTCATGCGGGTCAGAAAGCCATGAACTTCCTTGCGCTGACGCTTCTTGGGCTGAAAAGTTCTCTTCATGG
Organism: Eubacterium sp. CAG:38; assembly: GCA_963660925.1. Taxonomy (GTDB): domain Bacteria; phylum Bacillota; class Clostridia; order Oscillospirales; family Ruminococcaceae; genus Faecalibacterium. The sequence goes on from CAVKZS010000033.1 coordinate 17,701, forward strand.
TTGTATCCTCCGTAAAAACTTGTCCCCTGAATGGGGTCTTTCGTGAGTCCCAGATGGGGACAGGCTTGCAATTCAACAGTATATCGCACACTATCCCCTTCTGTCAAGCATTTTTTTCGCTTTCCTGCAGACTTTTTGCAATTTTTTCTGTGAAAAGATTTTCAACTTTTTCACCGTTCTCCGGTGGAAAACCCGTCAGCCACAAGATATGGTGGCCGGTTTCCGCCTTGGACACAAGACCTTTGCCTCCACGCAGATACGTCCTTTCTTATGTATTATAAATTACTTATAATAATATAGACGCAGGGGGATTTTTGTGGTATACTAACCTAGTATCAGCAGCATTGTTGAAAACTTCAATGGAGTGGATGTTTTATGGATTCTTTCAAGGACGTTTTAGAGGCCGCCCAGAGCTACTGCAAAACGCAGATGGCCGAGCCGACCTATAATCTCTATATCGACGGCCTCGAGCCCATCAGCTTCGAGGACTCGAGCCACATCACCCTCTCGGTGCGGAACGACTTCATCTGCAAGATCGTCACCGACCGGTATCTTGGCCTGCTCAAGGAGGCGTTCAAGACGGTGCTGGGCTTCGACGTGGATATCACCCTCGTTGTGCCCAGCACCCCGCCGCACGAAGTGGTGCTGGCCCAGCAGTATGAGGCGAACCCCGCTTCCCCGCAGGGCAACTACGAGTTCACCTTCGAGAACTTCATCAAAGGCCCCTCCAACCAGTTTGCGTTTGCTGCGGCGCAGGCGGTTGCGGCCAATCCTTCGGGAGCCTATAACCCGCTGTTCATCTACGGCGGCTCGGGCCTCGGCAAGACCCATCTGCTGACGGCCATCCAGACCGAGATCAAGCGCACCCACCCCGATTTCGTCATCATGTATGTCACCTGCGAGCAGTTCACCAACGAGCTGATCGCCGCCATCCGCGCCGGCAGCACCGAGGACTTCCGGATGAAGTACCGGGTCGCCGACCTGCTGCTGGTGGACGATATCCAGTTCATCGCCGGCAAGGAATCCACGCAGGAAGAGTTCTTCCACACCTTCAACTCCCTGCACGATGCCCACAAGCAGATCGTCATCGCGTCGGACCGCCCGGCCAAGGAGATCAAGAGCCTCGAAGAGCGTCTGCGCACCCGCTTCGAGTGGGGCCTGACCGCCGATGTCCAGCCGCCGGATTTTGAGACCCGCGTGGCCATCGTCAAGCGCAAGGCCGAGCTGCTCCACCTCGATCTGCCCGAGGATGTGGCCGAGTTCATCGCCAACCACCTGAAAAACAACATCCGCCAGCTGGAGGGTGCCGTCAAGAAGCTGAATGCCTACTATATGCTCGAGGGCATCCAGCCGGTCATCAGCGTCGCCCAGAATGCCATCAAGGACATCCTGAACGAGACCCAGCCTGTGCCGGTGACCATCGAGAAGATCGTGGGCGAAGTGTCCCGCACCTTCAACGTCTCCCCCGCCGACATTCGCGGCACCAAGCGGAACGCCAACGTCGCTTCCGCCCGCCGCGTCGCCATCTATATCCTGCGGGAAGTGACCGGCATGAGCATGGAAGAGATCGGCCGGGAGTTCTCGGGCCGCGATCATTCCACCATCGTCTACTCCCTGAAAACCATGGAGCGGGACATGAAGAACGACCAGCACCTGCG
>CAVKZS010000034.1:0-15813 GCA_963660925.1 Eubacterium sp. CAG:38
AAGCTGCTCCCATGCTGTTTGACCGCGGCATCGTGGCTCCCGGCGTGGACGCTGGTTATGTGGACAGCGCAAGCTCCTTCGGCGGCAAGGCATTCCCCGGCACCGTCAGCCAGTACAACACCGGCACCCAGCCGTTCCTGAAGGTCAACCGCAACGGTGAGCGTTTCGCCAACGAGAGCTGCCCCTACAACGACATCGTGTATGCAGCATCTCACCAGCCGGGCCGCGTCTATGCACAGATCCATGACGCAAACTTCCACGACGATATTGCCCGCTTCCACACCATCGGCTGCTCTGCCATGTCCCGCAATATGCCCCAGATGGTCGATAGCGCGATGGAGCAGCACATTGCAAATGGCCTGATGTTCAAGTGCGATACCCTCGATGAGCTGGCTGACAAGCTGGGCTTCACCGGTGAGGCAAAGGAGACCTTCCTCGCTACCGTCGATCGTTACAACGAGCTGTACGACGCACAGGAAGACACCGATTTTGGCAAGCCCGCTTACCGTCTGAGCGCGATCCGTCAGGCTCCGTTCTATGGCTGCTGGCTGGGTGCTTCTCTGCTGACCACCGAGCAGGGCATTGCCATCAACGAGAAGGGTCAGGCTCTGGATACCAACAACCAGCCCATGGAAGGCCTGTATGTTACCGGCGATATGTCCGGCAGCTTCTTCGCCAACAACTATCCCTGCCTGATGGCGGGCGTGGCTATGGGCCGCACCCTGACCTTCGCAATGAAGGCCATTAAGCAGATGGCTGGTCTGGAATAAGTTTTTCTTTCTTCTTCAGAATTTTATAGAAAACAGCAACACCGCGGAAGATCTCGCAAACGGGATCTTCCGCGGTGTTGTTTTTCCCTCTATACACAAGTCTGAAACGCAAGCTGCTCCCACAAGCGGGGCAGAGATCAAAGATCTCAGCACACGGCGCGGCGCATCTCCAGCGGGGCGGTCACCGGCGGGTGCATTCCCTCACGGTAGTCCAGATCACCCTGATCCATGCCGCGCAGCAGGACTTCGGCCGTGGCAATGTTGGTGGCGATGGGTACGCTGTGCATATCACACAGGCGGAGCAGATTCTGCTCGTTGGAGTTGCCGGTATCCGCCTTGAGCGGATCCCGGAAGAAGAGCACCAAGTCGATCTCGTCGCAGGCGACCCGGGCCGAGATCTGCTGGATGCCGCCCAGCCGACCGGAGAGGTAACAGTGGACGGGCAGGCCGGTGGCCTGTGCCAGCATTCGTCCGGTGGTACCGGTGGCAATGACCGTATTGCGCGACAAAATCGCGCTGTAAGCGGTGCAGAACTGGAGCGCAAGCTCCTTGCGGGAATCATGTGCAAGAATGGCAATCGTCATATCGCTCTCTCCTTTGTTCTCAGTATAGTGTTGTGGGCGGCGGATCATGCAAACTGGTGCTCATGGAAAGACAGTTTGCGGAAAAGGTTGTCTTTCTTATGAAATCGTTATCAACTGTTTCCATCCTAGTTTTACCGCAGACAAAGGGGGTCTGTCAAGAGATTTCTTGTGATTTTTGCGAAAATAATCGCCAAAAGTAAGACTTTATCCTTGTGGAGAACAGGGAAAATTTGGATACAACGATTTTTCACAAATAAAAGCTTGACAAATCACAAGAACAATTTGTGGCCACAGCAAAAACAGTCCATGCGGGTAAAACAAAAATACAGGCCGGCGCAGAACCGGCCTGTATCGGCGTTTGAGGGAAAAGGATCAGCGGATCTGCCCGGAGCCGTGGATGATGTACTTGTAGCTGCACAGCTCGCCCAGCCCCATGGGGCCGCGGGCATGGAGTTTCTGGGTCGAGATGCCCATCTCGCAGCCCAGACCGAACTCGCCGCCGTCGGTGAAGCGGGTGGAGCAGTTGACGTAGACTGCAGCACTGTCCACAGCCGCCGTAAAGAGGTCGGCATGGGCGGGCGTCTCGGTGAGGATCGCTTCGCTGTGGCCGGTGGAGTGCTCGGCAATGTGGCCGATGGCTTCCTCTACGCTGTCCACGACCTTGACGGCCAGAATGTAATCGAGGAACTCGGTGTCAAAGTCCTTTTCCCCGGCAGGGGTGCCGTCGATGATCGCTGCGGCGCGGGAGTCCAGCCGCAGTTCCACCGGGTGCAGGCCCTTGGCGGCGCGGTCAGGGCCGAGACGCCGGGCCAGCTTGGGGAGAAATTCGGCGGCGATGGCCGAATGCACCAGACAGACTTCTTCGGCGTTGCAGACGCTGGGGCGGCTGGCTTTGGCATTCTCGATGATGTTCAGTGCCTTCTCCTGATCGGCGGTGTCATCCACAAAGACGTGGCAGATGCCGGTGCCGGTCTGGATGCAGGGGACCTTGGCGTTTTCAACGCAGGCACGGATCAGCCCGGCACCGCCGCGGGGGATCAGCAGATCGACATAGCCCACGGCCGTCATCAGGGCGTTGGCTGAGGCATGGGTGGTGTCTTCGATGAGGCAGACGGCGGTCTCGGGCAGGCCGGCAGTGCGGATGCCCTGCCGCAGAACTTCGACGATGGCATGGCTGGACCGCCACGCCTCTTTGCCGCACCGCAGAATGCAGGCGTTGCCGCTCTTGAGGGCGAGGGCAGCGGCATCACTGGTGACGTTGGGGCGGCTCTCGTAGATGATGGCAACGACACCCATGGGTACGGCGGTCTTTTCGATGACCAGACCGTTGGGCCGCTCGACCCGGCGAAGCACCTGTCCTACCGGGTCGGGCAGGGCGGCGACCTCCCGGATGCCCTTGGCCATGGCGTTGATCCGGTCGGCGTTCAGGGCCAGCCGGTCCAGCATGACTTCGGAGATATGGCCCCGCGCGGCGTCCAGATCGGCGGCGTTGGCGGCGAGGATGGATGCCTGCGCCTCCGGAGAAGAGAGCGAATCGGCCATCCCCAGCAAGGCTTTTTCCCGGGCGGCGGAATCGGCCAGAGCCAGCGTCTTTTTCGCACTGCGGGCGGCTTCGAGAATTTCCTGTGTGGTCATCTTAACCCTCCTTATGGCCCGCAAAGCGGGTTCCGGCAGGCTTGCCGGCGGCAATGTCGTAGAGCAGTTCCGGGTGGGAACCGTTGACGATCACCATGTCGGCCCCCTGTGCGGTGACCATCCGGGCGGCGCGGAGTTTGGTGGACATTCCGCCGGTGCCAAGGGCAGAGCCTGCACCGTCGGCCAGAGCCATAACCTCGGGGGTGATCTCTTCCACCAGCGGGATCAGGGTGGCATCCGGATGAGTGTGGGGGTTGGCGGTGTAGAGGCCGTCGATGTCGCTCAGCAGCACCAGCAGATCGGCCCGGACGCAGCAGGTGACGATGGCGGCCAGCGTGTCGTTGTCACCGATGGAGGTGATCTCATCGGTGGCGACGGTGTCGTTTTCGTTGATGATCGGCAAGGCACCCAGTTCCAGCAGGCGGGAAAGGGTGTTCTGGATGTTCTTCCGGCGGCTGGCGTGCTCGATGTCCACGCCGGTCAGCAAAATTTGCGCCACAGTGTGATTATAGGCCGTGAACAGCCGGTCGTAGGTGTACATCAGCTCGCACTGGCCGACTGCGGCGCAGGCCTGTTTGGTGGACATATCTTTTGGCCGGGCCGGGAGCGAAAGCTTTCCTACGCCCATGCCGATGGCACCCGAGGAGACCAGAATGACCTCGTGGCCGGCATTTTTCAGGTCGCTGAGGACCTTGACCAGTTCTTCGGTGTGGCGGATGTTCAGCCGCCCGGTGGAATGCGCCAGCGTAGAAGTGCCGACTTTGATGACGATGCGCATGAATTAGCCCTTTCCCATTTCCTTTGTTTTGTTGTAGGCGGCGAGGACGGCGTCCATCACGGCACCCCGGAAGCCGTTCTCCTCGAGAACGCGCACGCCCTGAATGGTGCTGCCCGAGGGACTGCACACGGCGTCTTTCAGCTCGCCGGGGTGTTTGCCGCTCTCAAGAACCAGTTTGGCACTGCCGAGAACCATCTGGGCGGCATACTCCTGCGCCTTGGCACGGGGCAGGCCGCAGGCCACGCCGCCGTCGGCCAGAGCTTCGATGAACTGATACACCCACGCCGGGCCGCAGCCGGAAACGCAGCTGGCCGCGTCGATCATATTCTCAGCCACCGCGTCCAGACGGCCGGCCGGAGCCATCAGTTTCAAAAATTCTGCTTCCTCTTCGGCGGTCACATTGCTGGAACAGTACTGGATCATACCGGCCCCCACCGAGGCGGGGGTGTTCGGCATGATGCGGATGACGGGGTAATCCTCGCCGGCCATCTCCTGAATGCGGGAGATCGGCAGGCCAGCCGCCATGCTGCAGAGGATAAAGCGGTTCGGCCGTTCTGCCAGCGTGAATTTGAGCGGTGCGAGCATGGCCTCCATCATCTGGGGCTTGACCGCGAGGAAGATGAGGTCGCAGCGGCCTGCCACTTCGTCGTTGATGGTGGTGTTGCAGCCCAGCTCCGCGGCCAGAGCTTCTGCTTTGGCGGCAGTGCGGTTGGCGAGATAGACGTTCTGCGGGTCGGCGGCCTTGCAGACCGCCCGTGCGATGGCACCGCCCATGTTGCCGCAGCCTAAAAATCCGATGGTTTTTATCATACAAATACCTTCTTTCATAGGCTTCCCCTCGAGGGGAAGCTGTCGAACGGAGTGAGACTGATGAGGTGTAAGCGTAAAGATAAAATCTATTTTCCAGTGACTTTCCACCTCATCCGGCATTTCATGCCACCTTCCCCTCAAGGGGAAGGCCTTTGTGGGATGACTCCAATTCCATTCTAAGCACACCGGGCGGGAAAATCAAGTGCCCGCTGGAAAATTTGAAAACTTTATTAAAATAAAGTCCCTATTGACAAGGGTCGGCAGAATTTCTATAATGAAAACAGGAAAAGGCAACGGAGCTCCCGGCGGGGGTTCTGCGGCCTTTTTTGTTTTATCCGGACTCCGGCAATGGAGGCCAGCAGGGGAAAGGCTGGCGGACGGAGAAACCGGATACAGCGTAAATCGCAAATCCAGAATAAAAGAGGGGAGATCCATGGATCAATTGGTAAAACATCAGCAGACCATCAACGATCAGCTGGCACGGTACGGCGTCAAGTTCGGCCTGTACAAAAACGGCGTCTTTCAGGAGCGGCTGTTCCCGTTCGACCCGCTGCCCCGTGTGATCACGGCACAGGAGTTTGAAAAGCTGAACAAGGGACTGATCCAGCGTGTCAACGCGCTGAACTTGTTCCTGAAGGATGTGTACGGGGACAAGAAGATCATCCGGGAGGGGATCGTGCCGGAAGACTTTGTCTTTGCCGGCAGCGGCTATCTGCCGCAGTGCGAAGGCTTTGTGCCGCCCAAAGGGGTATACAGCCATATTTCGGGCATTGACCTCGTGCAGGCGAAGGACGGAAGCTGGTTCATCCTTGAGGACAACCTGCGGATCCCGAGTGGCGCGTCCTATCCGCTGATCGCCCGGGAACTCTGCCGCCGGTGCAGCCCGGAGACCTTCAGCGACAATGCCATCGTGGACAACCGCAACTACGCGCAGCTGCTGAAAAAGACGATGGATGCCGTCAACACGGGCGGCATCAATGTGGTGTTCACGCCGGGGCGGTACAATGCAGCCTACTTTGAGCACAGTTATCTGGCCGAAAAGACCGGCGCGGTGCTGGCCGAGTGCGGCGATCTGTTTGTGGAGAACAACCACGTCTATCTCCGGACCGTCCACGGCAGGGAGCAGGTCGGTGCGATCTACCGCCGCATCAGCGACGAATACCTCGACCCGCTCAGCTTCAAGCCTGAGAGTCTCATCGGCATTCCCGGCGTGATGGACGCTTACCGCGCGGGCAACGTTGCCCTGCTCAACGCGCCGGGCAACGGCGTGGCCGATGACAAGGGCATCTACTACTTCGTCCCGAAGATGATAAAATATTACCTCGGCGAGGAACCCATCCTGCAGAACGCGCCGACCTATCTGCCGTTCTACGAGGAAGACCGGAAGTATGTGCTGGATCACCTCGAGACGCTGGTGGTGAAGGACGTTGCCGAGGCCGGCGGCTACGGCGTGGTATTCGGCCGCGATCTGACGAAAAAGCAGCTGGAAGATTTCCGCACCACCATCCGGAACGAACCCCGGCGGTTCATCGCACAGGAAGTCATCGACTTTCTCGATCTGCCGATCATGGAGCAGGGCGAAAAAGTCCTGCGCAAGGCGGATCTGCGCGCGTTCGTGCTGAGCCGCGGCGATGATACCGAGGTGTGGGCCAGCGGTCTGACCCGGTTTTCCCGCAACCCGGACAGCTTTGTGGTCAACAGCTCGCAAGGAGGAGGTTTTAAAGACACATGGGTATTATCTCGCTGAACAAAGCCAGCCGCCTGTACTGGCTGGGCCGCTATTCCGAGCGGGTCTATACAGGCCTGAAAAAAGCCAAACCCATCTACGACGCCAGCGTGGACGGCGGTGAGGCCGATTTTGCATCCTACTGCCGCAAGCTCGGCATCCCGTGCGATTATCCGGATACAGCCGCATTCTGCAAGCAGTATTTCTTCGACCGGAACAACCCCAATTCCCTTTCGGCCAGCCTCGTCTATGCCTACGACAACGCCATTGTCCTGCGGGATACCCTGACCACTGAGACGCTGTCTTACATCTTTATGGCCCTCAGCGCGATGGAAAAAGCTTCGCAGAGCGATACGCCGGGCGTGCAGCTCCAATGGGTGCTGGACGACATTCTGGCGTTCCGGGGCAGCTGCGAGGAGACCATCTACGACGAAGAGATCCGCAGCATGATCAAGCTGGGCGTCAGCGTGGAGCGGGTCGATCTCTACCTCCGCATTGGCGAAGAGCCGGAAAAGACCCGCCGGGAGTTCGAGAGGCTGTTCAACCGCCTCTATAAGACCCAGCTGGAACCCGATAAAAAGCGGCTGGAATTCTTGGTGGATGCCATTCTGGACAGCTCCAAGCCTGACGCAACGCCCTACGAGCTGGTCGGGGCACTGGAGGGGCTGTTTCTCGATTTGTAACGGGAACAAAGGCTCTGCACAACGCCTTGCAGATGTGGTACAATAAGGAAAAACCAATGTGCGAGGGAATGTATGACCGAACTGGAATTTCAATTCCGGACCGAGCTTGTTTTTTCAGAGCCGGTCCGGGATCATGTGTTTTCGCTTCACTGCCTCCCGCGGGAGGATGCGTTCCAGCAGATCCAGTCTTATGGGATCACGCTGGAGCCGGCGGCGGGCTATGAACTGCGGCGGGACGGCTTTGGCAGCTGGCTGATCTGCGGCTCCTGCCTGCCGCCGCACAGCCGCTTTGTTTACGGGTCGCACGGCATTGTCCGGGTGGATCATACCCGGCTGGAACCGGGCGGAGGTGACCCGGTGTTCCGCTATCCCACGCCGCTGACGATGCCGGACGACGCCATCCGCGCCTTCTGGCAGACGCTGCCGCTGGCCGGGAAACCGCCTCGGGAACAGGCGGAGATCCTGAATCGGGCTGCGGCGGAAGCACTGACTTACTGCACCGGCACCACCGGGCCGGAAACCAGTGCGGCCGAGGCCCTGCAAGCCGGGAAAGGCGTCTGTCAGGATCACACGCATCTGCTGCTGTCGCTGGCAAGGCTGTCCGGCTTTGCGGCGCGGTACTGCATGGGCCTGATCCCCGGCGAGGGGGCGACCCACGCATGGGCGGAGCTGGCTCTGCCGGAGGGCTGGCAGGGCTTTGACCCGACCAACCGCCGGGCGGCGGATGAGACCTATCTGCGGTTTGCCGTCGGGCGGGATGCTGCGGACTGCCGGACCGAGAAAGGCGTGTTCCGGGGAAATCCGGCGCAGAACATGAACATTCAGATGAAGCTTTGGGAAAGAGAATAACGAAACGTAAAAAGGGTAAGAAATATGGAACAAACAGTAGCAAGCCTCTCGCTTGCGGTACACGAAAAGCTGGAACTGAAAAAGAACCGCCTTTCGCCGCTGCCCGGCAACGACAAGGGCAAGCGGCTCTGTGTGGTGACGGGCGTCCACGGTGACGAGCTGGAAGGCCAGTATGTGGTCTACCTGCTCAACCGGAAAATTCAGGCGCACCCGGAGCTGCTGACCGGTACGGTGGATATCTACCCGGCCATCAACCCGCTGGGCATCAACACCATCCAGCGCGGCATCCCGCTGTTCGATCTGGACATGAACCGGATCTTCCCGGGCAATACCGACGGCCCGATGGCCGAGTACTACGCCCACGAGGTCGTGGAGGACATGAAGGGGGCGGACATCGCCATCGACATCCACGCCTCGAACATCTATCTGCGGGAGCTGCCGCAGGTGCGCATCTCGGAGGAGACTGCGCCCGCGCTGGTGCCGCTGGCCGAGCAGCTGAACGTGGATTTCGTCTGGATCCATGCGGCGGCAACGGTGCTGGAAAGTACGCTGGCCCACAGCCTGAACGTCATCGGCACGCATTGTCTGGTCGTGGAGATGGGCGTGGGAATGCGCCTGACCCCCAGCTATGGTGAGCAGCTGGCCGACGGCATCCTGAATCTGATGCGGGATCAGGGAATGTGGGCCGGGGAGACGATCGCCCCCCGCAAGCCCATCGTCAGCAAGGACGAGGTGGCCTTCATCAACGCGGATAAGGCGGGCATCTTCATCCCCAGCGTCGAACACAACGGCATGGTGAAAAAGGGGCAGGAACTGGCCGTCATCGCCGACCCGCTGACCGGCGAAGTGCGGCAGACGCTGATGGCCCCGGCCGACGGTCTGCTCTTCACCCTGCGGGAGTACCCGGTGGTCTATCCGGGCAGCCTGCTGGCACGCATTCTGACGGGAGGGTTTGGTAAATGAAACGAGAAGTTCTGTATACATTGGAGACCCCCTACCGCCAGAAATTCGAGATCGAGGGCTTCCGCTTTGGCCATGGCGAAAAGGCCTGTGCCGTGGTTGCGGGCGTCCGCGGCAACGAAGTACAGCAGATGTACGTCTGTGCGCTGCTGGTCCAGAAACTGCGCCAGCTGGAAGAGCAGGGGGCCATTGCTGCAGATCAGGAAATCCTTGTGGTGCCCTGCGTCAACCACTTTTCGATGAACGTCGGCAGCCGCTTCTGGGCGATGGATAAGACCGACATCAACCGGATGTTCCCGGGGTACGATCAGGGCGAGACCACCCAGCGGATCGCAGCGGCCTTGTTCGCGGCGGTGCAGGGATACCGGTACGGCATCCACTTTGCCTCGTTCTATCTGCCGGGCGATTTCGTGCCCCATGTCCGGATCATGAACACCGGGTACCAGACGCCCAGTCTGGGCAATCTGTTCGGCCTGCCCTATGTGGTCATGCGCGACCCGCAGCCCATCGACACGACCACGTTGAACTACAACTGGCAGATCTGGGAGAGCAACGCTTTCAGCATCTACACCAAAGAAACGGACGAGATCGAGGAACGGAGCGCACAGCAGGCAGTGGCGGCCGTGCTGCGGTATCTGAGCCGGGTGGGAGTGCTGAAATACAACTGCCACAGCGGGTATCTGGCGACGGTCGTGCAGGAGCGGGAACTGGCCAACGTGCTGACCCCGGCAGGCGGCATCTTCCGGCGGTTCGTCGAGCCGGGCGAAGAGGTGGAATACGGCCAGAAATTGGGTGTGATGCTGGACCCCTTCACGGCGGATGTGGCGGCAGAGATCCTCTGCCCGACCAGCGGTGTGGTCTTTTTTGCCATGAAAAAGCCACTGGCCACTGAACACGAGGTGGCCTTCAAAATTATTCGGCGGCTCCACGGCGGGCAGGAGTGAAAGAAAATCGGCATATCTGCGCAAACCGTAACAGAAAGTTCATCGAAATGATCCAAATTTCACTTGCCAAAGGTTCGCGGTTTGCGGTATAGTAAGGGCGGAAGTTGAATTTCTTCCCCGGCCGGAATGGTCGGCTACTGCGGGCGTCAAAACCGTCCGGTATCGGTTTTGCGTCTCCGCCGGGAAAGGATGGAGATTTGTGTCACAGACTACAAAACGCGCGCTGGAAGCATCGCTGAAAAAGCTCCTGCTGCAAAAGCCGCTGAATAAGATCACGATCAACGATATCACTGAGGACTGCGGCGTGAACCGCATGACCTTCTACTATCACTTCAAGGACATCTACGATCTGGTGGACTGGATCATGGTGGAGGACGCGACCAAAGCTCTGGAAGGCAAACAGAGCTTTGAGACGTGGAGCGAGGCTTTCCTCGATATCCTGAACGAGATCAAGGAAAACAAGGTCTTGGTGCTGAACGTTTACCGTTCGGTTAGCCGGGAACAGGTGGAATGGTACCTTTATAAAATGCTCGACCCGATGCTGCACGACTTCATGGACCGCGAAGCGCAGGCGATGTCGGTACAGGATGCGGACAAGCAGTTCGTTATCGACTTTTACAAGTACGCGCTGGTCGGCATGGTGCTGGAATGGATCCGCAAGGACATGAAGACCGACCCGGAAGTGATGACCGAGCGGCTGAACACCATGCTGCACGGGGATTTCCACCGCGCACTGCGTCGTTTCAGCGCGGGCAGTGGTTCGCTCGGCACGGACGATTGATGCGTTTCAATCGGCGAAATTTAGACAACTGGGGCGTCGTGATGGGTTTTCCATCACGGCGTTTTTTCTGTTTATGGCAAATTTCGCCCGATTTGAGTAAGATAATGACAATGAAAAAAGAGAGATGCAAGGAACGCCTCCGGCCAGAGCGCGGCGAGGAAAGCCTGACAGATCTTGAAAAATAACGTGGAGGAAATAGGTTATGAACACCACACTCGATTCGTTGACACATAAAATGCAGCGTGCTGCTGTGGGCAAAATGGTCGATATGACCCTTTCCCATGTGAATAAAGACCGCCAGAAGGCTATGGGCCAGCTGGTGGATGTTGCCAAACAGTTCTACGGGGAGTCGTTCAGTGAGGAAACTTACGAGCACGCACGCCAGACCCTGACCAACCCGGACAGCAAATGGTCCAAGCTCATCAACTGCGTGCTGGACCAGACCGACCCCAATGTGGCCCGCACCACGGCCCTGAATCTGGGCTATGAGGCGTTCTTCCGGGGCACCAAGATGATCCGCGAGAACCGCGTCAAATATCAGTGCAACATCCCTTGGCTGATCCTGTTCGACCCGACTTCTGCTTGCAATATGCACTGCGTGGGCTGCTGGGCCGGTGAGTACGGCCACAAGAACAACCTGTCCTTCGACGATATGGATAAGATCATCACGCAGGGCAAGGAGCTGGGCGTTTACCTGTATATGCTGACCGGCGGTGAGCCGCTGGTGCGCAAGGCTGACATCCTCAAGCTGGCTGAGAAGCACAACGATGTGCAGTTTGCCATTTACACCAACTCGACCCTGATCGACGAAGCCTTCTGCAACGAGGTCGTCCGTCTGGGCAACATCGCCTTTATGCTGTCCATCGAGGGCACCCCGGAGACCAACGATGCCCGCCGCGGTGACGGCCACTATGCCGCTGTTATGAATGCCATGGATCTGCTGAAGAAGCACGGCATCCTGTTCGGCACCTCCATCTGCTATACCCGCGACAACATCGAGGCTGTCACCAACGACAACTTCATGCGGATGCTCTGCGACAAGGGCGCACACTTCGGTTTCTACTTCCACTATATGCCCGTCGGCAACGACGCGGCTCCCGAGCTGATGCCGACCCCGGAACAGCGCAAGTACATGATCGACCGCATCCGTTATCTGCGCTCGGAGAAGTGCGATATCCCATTCTACCCGATGGACTTCCAGAACGACGGCGAGTTTGTGGGCGGCTGCATTGCCGGCGGCCGCAACTACTTCCACATCAACTCGGCCGGTGACGCAGAACCTTGCGTCTTTATCCACTACTCCAACGCAAACATCCACGACAGCAGCATTCTGGAGATCCTGCAGAGCCCGCTGTTCATGGCTTACCACAACGGCCAGCCCTTCAACAAGAACCATCTGCGTCCCTGCCCGATGCTGGAGAACCCCGAGCTGCTGCGCAAGATGGTCCACGAGACCGGCGCACACAGCACCGACCTGCAGAGCCCGGAGAGCGTCGATCACCTCTGCGACAAGTGTAAGAGCTATGCTGCAAACTGGCAGCCGGAGGCCGACGAGATCTGGTCCCACACCAAGATCCGCGAGAGCCGCTATGAGAATTATAAGGACTGGAAGCCGAACCAGCAGTAAATCGGATCTCTGATTTGGTACAACCGTCTCAATAACACAAAGATCCCTCTTTCCCAAGTGCCGAGACAGCACCGGAAAGAGGGATCTTTGTGTTTTATGCTGAGTATAGCATCTGGGCTGCCGGGAAGCAAGCGGCAAAGAATTCGGAAAAGGCTGTTCAAAACAGGTGGAGTGTGCTACAATGAGCAGGCAGTTTGGAAAACGAGGTGCAAGATGAAAACAAAATCGGATTCAGTGGATATGCTTCATGGCCCATTGACGAGCCAACTGCTGCTGTTTGCGGCCCCCATCGCGGCCAGCAGTATGCTGCAGCAGCTGTTCAATTCGTCGGATACGGCCATCGTGGGCCGCTTTGCGGACGCCAACGCATTGGCGGCGGTGGGAACCAACGGCGAGATCGTGGCCCTGATGGTAAGCCTCTCGGCGGGATTAGCGGTCGGAGCCAATGTGCTTCTGGCCCGGCTGATCGGTGCGGGAGAGCGGAACGGGATCTCGCGGGCGGTGCATACGGCTCTGATGCTGGCTGTGGCCGTAGGGCTTGCGGGGCTGGTGCTGGGACAGTGTATAGCACGGCCGCTGCTGGTGCTGATCGACACGCCGGAACAGGTGTTGGAACAGGCTGTGACCTACCTGAAACTGTATTTTCTGGGGTATCCCGGTCTGCTGCTCTATGACTTTGGTGCGGCCATCCTCCGGGCCAAGGGAGACAGCCGCCGACCCTTTGTGGTTTTGATCTTCACAGGTCTGCTCAATGTGCTCCTGAATCTCTTTTTCGTGATCGTATGCGGGTTGGATGTGGCAGGTGTTGCGCTGGCGACGGGAATTGCAACGACGATTGCAGCCGCTGCGGTGCTGTGGATGCTGACAAAAGAAGAGCCGGATTTCCGGCTGGTATGGAAGCAGCTCCGGCTGAACCGGAAAGACGCGGTGCAGATCCTCCGGATCGGCGTCCCGGCGGCGTTGCAGAGTGCGGTATTCTGTCTGGCCAACATCGTGGTGCAGGCAGCGGTCAACAGCTTTGGAGCCGAAGCGACCGCCGGCAATGCCATCTCGCTGAACTTTGAGTATTTTGCCTACTACATCGTGACGGCGATGGGGCAGGCGGCCACGACCTTCACCAGCCAGAACTATGCCGCCGGGCAGGAAAAACGCTGCAAAAAGATCTTGGGCATCTGCCTGTTTTTTGGAACGCTGCTCTGCGCGGTACTGACGATCCCGCTCACAGTCTGGGGAAGAATCGGATGCAGTTTCTTCTCGACGGATGAGCAGGTCATCGCGCTGGCCTGCCAGCGGATGTGGATCATCCTTCTGCCGGAGTTCATCTGCGCGTTTTACGAAGTCCCGGCCGGTGCCCTGCGGGGCAGGGGATACTCTGTTCTGCCGGCAGTCTGGACGATCCTCGGCACCTGTGTGTTCCGCATCGTCTGGGTGGGTACGGTGTTCCGGCAGGTCGGCACGCTGGAGAGCTTGTTCGTGGTATTTCCCCTCAACTGGATCGTGACCTCCCTGCTGATGTGGGGAACCTACTTGTGGGTGATGAAAAAGAAAATGCCTGCGGCCCACGCCTGAGGCAAAAAGCAAGGCCCTGCTTCCGGGAAAACCGGAGGCAGGGCCTTGTTAATTGCGGAGATATCAGGTTTCGGAAGGGTTCTCTTCTGAAGCAGTTTCGGGAGCGGGGTCGTCCGGGTCGCCGAACTGGTCATGATAGACCTGAACCTGTTCCAGCTGATCGTTCCGGCGCAGGCCATGGAAGACGAGCTTCCGGATAACATCGTAGATGACCGCGAAGAGCGGGACGCCGACGATCATGCCGACGAAGCCCCACAGACCACCGAAGAGCAGGATGGCGAAGAGCACCCAGAAGCTCGACAGGCCGGTGGTGTTGCCAAGGATCTTCGGGCCGATGACGTTGCCGTCCAGCTGCTGCAGGATCAGGATAAAGAGGACGAACCAGATCGCCTTGATGGGGTTCTGGATCAGGATCAGCAGGGTAGCGGGAATGGCACCGATGAACGGGCCGAAGAAGGGGATGACGTTGGTGACGCCGATGATGACCGACACCAGCAGGGCACTGGGAAACTTGACAATGATGCAGACGATGTAGCAGAGCACACCGATGATAGCGGAATCGAGGATCTTGCCGTTGATGAATCCGCCGAACATTTTATCGGCATAGAGCACTTCTTCCACGATGAGGTCGGCCCAGTGGGGCTTGACGATGCTGTACAGGATCATCTTGGCTTGCTTTGCGAACTGCTTGCGGCTGGCCAGCAGATAGACGGCCACGATGATGCCGATGAGCAGGTTCTTGAGCACGGTCACAACGTTCAGCACACCGATCCCCACACCGCTGAGGATGTTCTGCATGGTGGGGAGGATGTTCTGCATCGAGGGGATAAAGGTATTCTTGACCCAAGCATCCAGATCAGTGGTCAGCTCGGTATAGGTGTTGTCGATGAAGTCCACCAAAGTCTGGTTGTCGGCGATGAATCCCAGCTGAGACAGCCAGTCGATGAAGTTGCCGAGATTGTCCCGCGCGGTGAAGTACAGGGACGTGATGCTGGAGATCAGTTGCGGCACGATCATCAGAAACAGCGCGTAGACTACCAGCAGGCCGAACAGGATGGTCAAGGCAACAGACAGCGCATTGATCACACCCTTGGCTTTGCCCGGGAAAAGCCGATGGAGAAAATCCTCGATGGCATTGCAGACAGGCTTGAGCAGATAGGCGATCACAGCACCGTAGATGAAAGGCATCAGGATGTTGGTCAGGGTCGTCAGTGCGGCCCCGAAGCCCTGAAACCGGTAGATCAGGAAGAAAAAGATGATGCTGAGACTGATTGCGCCGAACCCTGCGAGCATCCCGTAGACATAGGGTTTGATGTGCGGCTTTTTGTCCATCATGCGAAACTCCATTCCTGCCGCGGGCAGCAGGAGATCCCGCGGCAATGATTAAATTTTGTTGCTCCTGCGCCAGATGTGAAGCTTCTCGGCCTCTGCGATGAGCTCCTCGCGGAAGTCGGGGTGGGCGACGCTGATCAGAGCCTCTGCCTTTTCCCATGCGGTCAGGCCCTTGAGGTTGACGCAGCCGTACTCGGTGCACAGATAGTGGATGTTGGCGCGGGTATCGGTGACGATGCTACCGTTTTCCAGCGTCGGGCGGATGCGGCTCTCAAGCTTGCCGGTCTTTTTATTCATAAAGGTAGAGGACAGGCAGATGAAGCTCTTGCCGCCCTTGGAAAGGTACGCACCCAGCACGAAGTCCAGCTGGCCGCCGGCACCCGAAATGTGCTTGGTGCCGGCACTCTCGGCGTTCACCTGACCAAAGAGGTCGATATCGACGGCGTTGTTGATCGAGATGAAGTTGTCGAGGGCGGAAATGCTGCGGATGTCGTTGGTGTAATCGACGGGAGCCGACATACACTCGGGGTTGTTATCGAGGTAGTCGTACATCTTCTTGGTGCCGGCACCGAAGGCATAGACCTGACGGCCCTTGTCGAGATTCTTGTGAGCACCAGTGATCTTGCCGGCCTTGGCGATATCGACGAAAGCATCCACATACATTTCGGTATGGACACCCAGATCCTTCAGGTCGCTCTGGGCGATCAGGTTGCCGATGGCGTTGGGCATACCGCCGATGCCCAGCTGCAGGCAGGCACCGTTGGG
>CAVKZS010000035.1:0-5077 GCA_963660925.1 Eubacterium sp. CAG:38
TTGAGAAGGTCACCGTTGTCCGCAAGGGCAAGGTCCGCCGCGCAAAGCTGTTCTATCTGCGTGGTCGTACGGGCAAGGCTGCCAAGGTCAAGAGCGATATTTGATCGATCCCCGTTTAAACCGGGAGAAAAGGGACAACGTTGTTGTTCCTTTTTTCTTTATTCCGGGGTCAGTTGCGGGTAACTGCACTGGCTGACCGGAACTCCCGGCCCGCAGGGGCGATAAGATTGAGAGGTGTGGAATATGGAAGAGCAGACACAGCCGGAAAAGCAGCCTTCTGTCAAGGGGCAGAACCTGCTGGAATGGTACGAGGCGTTGATCTCGGCGGCCATCGTGCTGGTGCTTTTGTTTTCCTTTTTCTTCCGGATCATTCAGGTGGACGGCGAGTCCATGGTACCCACGCTGGACAACGGCGACAAGCTGATCGTCTGGGGCGCAGGCTATGAGCCGCAGCGGGGTGATGTGGTCATTGTAGACAGCTACACCAGCTACGGCAAGCCGCTGGTCAAGCGGGTCATCGCCAAGGGCGGCGATACCATTGATATCGACTACCAGAGCGGTACCGTGGCCGTCAACGGCGAAGTCCTCGAAGAGGATTACATCGCCGAGCCGACCTATCTGGGCTACGACGTGGAGTTTCCGTATGTCGTGCCCGAGGGCACCGTGTTCGTGATGGGCGACAACCGCAATGCCTCGCTGGACAGCCGCTCGAGCTATGTCGGCTGCATTGATGAACGCGATATTCTGGGCAAAGTGCTGCTCTGCTTTTTGCCCTTTTCGGATTTTGGAGTGGTAAAATGAACAATCAGGATACCCGGTTTGCAAACCAATATAACATCCAGTGGTTTCCGGGCCATATGACCAAGACCCTCCGGATGATGGAGCAGGAGATCCTGCACGTGGACGCCAGCCTTGTGCTGCTGGACGCCCGGATCCCGCTGTCCAGCCTGAACCCGGAGATCGAGCGGATCACCGCCCGCAAGCCCAAGCTCTACGCCCTGAACAAGGCGGATCTGGCAGACCCGGCGGTGACCGAAGAGTGGATCAAATACTTCAAGGCGGCGGACGCTGGCTGTGTCGCCATCAGCGCGAAGCAGAAGGGCGGAGCCAACGCCGTCAAAGCCGCCATCGAAAAAGAGCTGGCCGGCCTGCTGGAACGCCGTCAGAACCGCGGCATGGGCGGTGCCAAGACGCAGGTGATGCTCTGCGGCATCCCGAATGTCGGCAAGTCCACCTTCATCAACACCTTTGCAGGTTCGGCCCGCGCCAAAGCCGCCGACCGCCCGGGCGTGACCAAGGGCAAGCAGTGGGTCAGCACCGACAAATTCGACCTGCTGGATATGCCCGGCGTGCTCTGGAAAAAATTCGATTCCAAGACGACGGCCTCCAATCTGGCTTTCATCGGCTCCATCAAGGACGACATTCTGGATGTCGAGGAGCTGGCGATGAACCTGCTGGACGAGGTGCGCCGCAACTATCCCGAGCTGGTGGCCCAGCGGTACAAGCTGGACGCCGAGACCATGGCCCTGCCGCCCTATGAGCTGCTGGAAGCCATTGGCCGCAAGCGCGGCCTGCTGGTGCGGGGCGGCGAGGTGAACACCGAACGCTGCGCCGTGATGCTGGTGGACGAGTTCCGTGCCTGCAAGTGGGGCCGCATCTCGCTGGAGCGGCCGCCGCAGCGGGACGACCTCGCGGACTTTGCCGAGGAGGACGACGAATGAAACGCCGCACCGATGAAGAGATCTCGGCACCGCTTTATGAGTACGATGCAGCGGTCCGGTCGCAGTACGGCTGTTTTGCCGGTGTGGATGAAGCGGGCCGCGGCCCCTTGTGCGGACCGGTCTGCGTGGCCGCCTGCATCCTCGACCCGGAAAACCCGGTCTATGGCATCAACGACTCGAAAAAACTGACCGAGAAAAAGCGGGAAGCCCTCTTTGACGAGATCTGCGAAAAGGCACTGGCCTATAAAATCGTTTTTGTCGGCCCGGAGATCATCGACCGCGACAACATCCTCAATGCCACCATGGGCGGGATGCGGCAAGCGGTGGAAGAGCTGGACATTGTGCCGAACCTTGTGCTGATCGACGGCAACCGGACTCCGGCCGGGCTGACCATGCCCGCACAGCCGGTGGTCAAGGGCGACGCGACCAGTGCCAGCATCGGCGCGGCGTCGGTCCTTGCCAAAGTCAGCCGGGATCGCTATATGCTCGAGCTGGACAAGCAGTATCCGCAGTATCAGCTGGCCAAGCACAAGGGGTATCCGACCAAGCTCCACTATGAGCTGATCGCCCAGTACGGCATCCAGCCCTTCTACCGCCGGAGCTTCCTGAAAAAGCAGGGCTACTGGCCCGAGGGCAAGTGATGGACAGCGCGGCACTGGGCCGCAGGGGAGAAGCGGTGGCGGCGCGGTACTACCTCAAGCAGGGATGCGCCCTCGTTACCCACAATTACCGCACCCGGATGGGCGAGATCGACCTCATCCTCCGGGAGCCGGACGGCACGCTGGTGCTCTGTGAGGTCAAGACCCGCAGCCCCGACCCGCTGGCAGAACCGGCCGAGGCCGTGACCCGCGCAAAGCAGCGCAAACTGGTTCGGGCCGCAAAATACTATTTGCAGCAGACGGATCAGAGCGATGAACCTGTAAGATTTGACGTTGCAGAGGTGACCCCTCTTGACAGCGGACGCTGGATGGTACATATTATAAGAGGTGCATTTGACGCAGATTGCTGATGCACAGGTGGGAAACGGCAGAAAATGGCCTTTGCCGCTGCCGTAACACAGGGCCCAGTGTGGGGCCCTCTGGCGAAAAGGAGCAACGACAATGCAGTTTTTCAGTACACGGAATCACAGCCGCATCGTGACCTCTTCGGAGGCCATTGCACAGGGTCTGTCCGATGAGGGCGGCCTGTTTGTCCCCGCAAGCTTTCCGCAGGTGGATGTCAAAGCCGTCTGCGAGATGGACTATCCGGCGATGGCAGCGGCCATCCTCAAGGAGTATCTGACCGATTATTCGGCCGACTTCCTCAAAGAAGCCACTGCCGCTACTTATGGCACCGCTTTCGGCGGCAAGGCAGGCTATCTTGCCCCGGTGTCGGAGGGTGTCTCCGCGTTGGAGCTGTGGCACGGCCCGACCTGTGCTTTCAAGGATTACGCTCTGCAGCTGATGCCGAAACTGCTTGTGGAAGCGAAGAAAAATCTGAACCGCACCGAAAAGACCCTGATCCTCGTGGCGACCAGCGGCGACACCGGCAAGGCGGCTCTGGACGGCTACCATGATGTGCCGGGCATTGAGATCGCGGTCTTTTACCCGACCGGCGGCACCAGTGAGATCCAGCGTCTCCAGATGGCGACGCAGGAGGGCGCAAACGTGGCAGTTTATGCCGTCCGCGGCAACTTCGACGACGCTCAGACCGGCGTGAAGCGGGTCTTTGGCGACAAAGAGATCGCGGCACAGCTGGCCCAGCGAAACATTCGCCTGTCCAGCGCGAACTCCATCAACTGGGGCCGTCTGGTCCCGCAGATCGTCTACTACTTTGCGGCCTACGCCCAGTTACTCAAGGCTGGGAAGATCGCATTTGGCGACAAGGTGGATTTCTGTGTGCCTACGGGCAACTTCGGCGATATTCTGGCCGGTTACTATGCTAAGCAGATGGGCCTGCCCGTCGGCAAGCTGGTCTGCGCGTCCAATGAGAACAACGTCCTGACCGACTTCCTCACCACCGGCACTTACACCGCCAAGCGGGAATTCTTCAAGACCACTTCGCCCAGCATGGACATCCTCGTGTCCTCCAACCTCGAGCGTCTGCTCTACCACGTCACCGGTAGCGATACCGAGGTGGCGGCCCTGATGAAGAGCCTGAGCGAGACTGGCAGCTATTCGGTGCGCCCGGAGACGCTGGCCAAGATTCAGGAGAGCTTCGACTGCGGCTGGAGCAGCGAGGAGCAGGTGGCAGGGGAGATCCGCGCCCGCTACGAGCAGGACAACTACCTCTGCGATACCCATACGGCGGTGGCCTTCCACGTTGCCGCGCAAAAAAAACGGGACGGTGTGCCGATGGTGGTCCTCTCCACCGCATCGCCCTTCAAGTTCCCGCGCAGCGTGCTGGAGGCTCTGGGCCATGCTGCCCCGGAGAACGACTTCGAGGCCATGACCCAGCTGGAGCAGGCCACCGGCCACACGGCCCCGGCCAGCCTGTCCGCCCTGCGGCAGAAGGCTGAGCGGTTCAACGCCGTCATCGACCCGGCCCAGATCGCCGAGGTCGCGCTGGGCTATCAGGCATAAGTTCCGCATACAGAACAGGAGAATACAAACATGGCACTTTTTGTGCTTGGCGATACCCATCTCTCGCTGGGCGGCTCCAAGCCGATGGACGTGTTTCCCGGGTGGAACAACTACGTCGAGCGGCTGGAAGCCAACTGGCGCAAACTGATCCGCCCCGAGGACACCATCGTTCTGGCGGGCGATATCAGCTGGGCCATGCGCCTGACCGACACCCGCAAGGACTTCGCGTTTTTGCAGGAACTGCCCGGTCAGAAGCTCATCATGAAGGGCAACCACGATTACTGGTGGAGCACCGCCAATAAGATGAACGCCTACCTCAAGGCCGAGGGCTTTGATACCCTGCACATCCTGCACAATAACTCCTACACCGTGGAAGGGTACGCCCTCTGCGGCACCCGGGGCTGGCTGTTCGATGTGGGGGAACCCCACGACGAAAAGGTGATGAACCGGGAGATCGGCCGGCTCAAGATGAGCCTTGACGCCGCCGAACCGGGGCTGGAAAAGCTGGTGTTCCTGCATTATCCGCCGGTCTACACCGGCACCAGTGCACCCGAGATCGTGGCAACGCTGAACCAGTACGGGATCAAACGCTGCTTCTACGGCCATCTGCACGGCAATGCCATCCGCTATGCGGTGCAGGGCGAGGTGGACGGCATCCAATATAAGCTCGTCAGTGCGGATGGCCTGCGGTTCTGCCCCTACCGGATTGTATAAAAGGGCAGAAGCGCGGAACGTTGGCAAAAATAACAAAAAGTCAAAATTTGGGCTGGCAATTGTATCAAGAGCGTGCTATAA
>CAVKZS010000036.1:0-845 GCA_963660925.1 Eubacterium sp. CAG:38
GACACCATTGATTTTAAACTTCTCAAAATCAATGGAAAGTGCATTCAAATACTTAGAAGCTGCAATAAATTGCGAACGAGAGGCTGCAATTTCAGAATCCGTTAATTTTTTTACCCACTTATCATAGAGAAGATCCAAATTCACACGAGTGGAAGCGTCTGTTGGTTCGCCTTCAAGAAGAAAGAACAATAACTCGGAGACAAATTCGGAATCCTGCATACGGTTGATTTTGATTTTTGCCAAAGAGTCCCAATTGACTTTAGAGGTGAGTTCCTCAATCAATTTGAAGAGTGAAGTATCAAAATATTTGGCTTTTCGCAATTCCTGCGGCTCAAGAGGCTCGCCATTACGATTTAGGCGATCAAAAACATTGTTGATAATATCGACATCATTTGTTTCAATGTATTCAACTGAGAGCACATACCGCCAGAATTGCATCTTGAAAACTTCGAGAGGGCCATTGAGCTCTGAGAATTTTTTTCCATTTAAACGACTGTCTCCAAAGGCACCAACGTCGTAATCGGAAGGAAGAGCAATCTCATCATTGATAAACTTTAAAATGGCACTAAGACGTTGCTTTCCATCAATAACGTTATATTCTGTTGCACCTGTGGTGGGAACGATGACTTGGTGCAAAAAAATTGGAGGCATGGGATAATTTTTTAAAATAGAATCAATTAAAAAAGATTGCTTTTCCTCAGACCATACGTCGCCGCGTCGCTGATACGCTGGTTCAAAATTGTATTTTTTCAATTGATTTCTTTCATAGAATTCAGAAATCGTGATTCTGGTAGATTCGCGATTCAATTTGGCAAAACTAGCATCAATCATTGACAATGTCTCCA
>CAVKZS010000036.1:855-9643 GCA_963660925.1 Eubacterium sp. CAG:38
AGGTTATATGGTTCGGCAAGATACAGGTCAGTACAGCACTTAAAGCACGCGGAGGAAAAGGATTAACCATATAGGTGTCAATATTAGATTTTCCTATTTTGGCAAGGAGGGCATCAATTTCATTTCGATCAACGTGCCAGTATGATAATCCAGAAATGACACATTGATCACCCGGACAAATTGTTGCAGCATATTGATCTACAAGGGCCCGAATCTCAGCGGCCCATTTATATGCCAGTCGGGAAGAGTCGCCTGCAGGAGGAATCAGTGCATTTACAAGGTAGCTTTTATTGAGATCGGAGTAGTGAACGGTAAAGTCAGAGAGAACACCTTCGTACATTTCCGGCGATTTCTGAATGGCAAAAATAGGGCTTAGTTTTTTGTGGGAGAAACTAATGGAACCATGAGGCTTTAATAAAACAACTTTGGACGAATCAGCATCAAAACCGGCAATGGAAAACGGAATGCCATGCAATGTTAAAATGCGTTCAAGAAAAATATCGTAATTGTATGTGACAATGATGATTTTATCATACGAAGTACTTGAAAGTGCAGTTTTTATTAATTTCAGCCATCCCCATTTGTCTAAATCTGCATCTTGCAAATCTTTGGTTGTGACCTGATCGTTGTAGTATATAAATAAGTGTTTTAAATACAAAACAAGTTCATAATATGCTTGAATATAAACATTATTTGATAGAGTACTTGAATCAAGAGAACTTGCCATATTTGCGCAGGTAATGATATCTTCGATAAGATTATTGGCTTCGTTTTTTGGCATATTTGGACGTGCGCCTAAACTCCATAAAGAAGGACAATGCTTATAGGATAAAAAACCACGCTCGTTGCGACTATCAGGCCAAATAACAGAATCACCTTTTGAAAACAGGTTGACAAGATCAATGTTGAGATTTGGATTTTTTAGATGGGAAAGCAGGTCTAAAGTAAGACCGTTTCCGAGAATCAGAATCAATTTCTTCATCTTATCGCATTCAGTATGGACTACAAAATTATTTTACGGTTTTGCAAGTTGAAATTTTAGCTGATTTTGTCTAATTGGAGAACTGCTTCGCAATGGCGGGTTCTCGGAAACAGATCCACAGGCTGAACTTTCTCGGTATGGTAGCCCTGCTCTTCGAGCCATTTGGCGTCGCGGGCGGCGGTGGAGGGGTTACAGCTGACATAGACGACCCGGCGGGGGGACATTTTGACGACGGCGGACAGGGTGGCCTCGTCGCAGCCTTTACGGGGCGGGTCGAGGATGATGACATCCGGGTGGAGGCCCTCGGCGGCCAGCTGGGTCGCGGCTTGGCCGGCGTCGGCGCAGAAGAAGCGGCTCTTGGCGGCGACGGCGTCGCCCATCCGGGCGGCGTTCGCCTTCGCGCTGTCGATGGCCTCGGGCACGATCTCCACGCCGATGAGTTCCCGGCAGGAGTCCACCATCGACAGGCCGATGGTGCCCATGCCGCAGTAGAGGTCCAACAGCAGGTCGTCCGGGGTGAGCTGGGCGTAGTCGGCGGCGATGCGGTAGAGCTGCTCGGCGGCGAGGGTGTTGACCTGATAGAAGGACAGCGGCCCGAGCCGAACCGGGACGCCCTGCAGAGTGTCCTCAATGAACCCGGGCCCGTACAAGGTAAGCGTCTCGTGGCCGAGGATGACGTTGGTATTCTTGGCGTTGACGTTCAGCAGGATGGTGGTGATGGCCGGGAACTGGCTGCACAGCTGGCGCACCAGCTCGTCGGCGTGGGGGATCTTGGGCCGGGTGCAGACCAGACAAACCATGATCTGCCCGCTGTGCGCTCCCCGCCGCAGGAAGATGTGGCGGACAAGCCCCTTGCCGCTCTGCTCGTCGTAAGGCTGGATATGGTGGGCGTCGAAGAAAGCGCAGAGTGCGTTGCCGATCTCGTTCAAAAGGCTGGGCTGCAGCTTGCAGTCGGGGCAGGGAACGATCCGGTGGGTGCGGCCGGCGTAGAAGCCGATGCAGGGCTTGCCGTTTTTATCGCGGCCCACCGGGAACTGGACTTTGTTGCGGTAGCGGTCCACTTCCGGAGAGGGGAGAGCCGGCAGAACGGGAACGTCCAGCCCGCCGATCCGCCGGAAGGCGTCGGTCACATTGTCCTGCTTGGCGGCAAGCTCGGCCTCGTACCGGAGGTGGCGCAGGCTGCAGCCGCCGCAGGGTCCGGCCGCCGGGCAGTCCACGGGGATGCGGTCGGGCGACGGGGTCAGCAGCTCGTCCAGAATGCCGAAGGCATACCGGCCGCAGTCCTTGACGATCTTGACCCGGGCCGTGTCGCCGGGGGCCGTGCCCGGGATAAAGACGGCCTCACCGTCCTCCGAGTGGGCGACGCCGCTGCCGTCGTTGGACAGCCGCTCGATCTGCAGGGTCAGAAGTTGATTTTTCTGTAAGGGCATGAGTAAAGATTCTCCTTATTTGTCCGCCGGGCCGTCGCCGGTCTGGGATGCGACATACTTGCTCGGGGGCACGCCCTTGGCGCGCTTGAAGACCCGCGAGAAATAGAACTGGTCAAAGAAGCCGACCGAGACGGCGACTTCGGCGATTGAGAGGTTGCCGGCCCGCAGCAGCTTGCAGGCTTCGTTGATCCGGTACTCGGTCAGGTAGTCGATGGGGCTCTTGCCGACGTTCAGCATGAACACCCGGTAGAGATGGCTGCGGGAGACACCCACGCTCTTGGCCACATCGTCAATGGAGATGTCGTGGGAGTAGTTGAACTGGATGTACTTGATCGCGTTCAGGACATACTGGCTGGACGAAGAGGTGCTGTGGGGCTTGGCCTCGTTGGTCTCCCGCATGAGGGCCGAGATGAAGAGGTAAAGGTAGCCGACCATGGCGGCCTCGTCCTGCGGATGCAGCCCGCGGGAGGAGTAGATGTTGTTCAGCGCGGCCCGCATCTCCTCAAGGTTGTGGGTGCGATGAACGGGGGCTGCGTCGGTAAAGGGCAGCTGTGCGGCCAGTTTATGGGCGCAAGCCCCGTTGAAACCGACCCAGCTGTACTCCCACGGGTGTACTTCGTCGGCGGTGTAGCGGATCAGCTGATTGGGGCGGGCGAAGAAGAGGTCTCCGGGTGCGACCGGGAAGGTCTTGCCGCCGACCTCGAAGATGCCTTTGCCGGAAACCACAAGGTGGATCAGATAATGGTCGCGGATGCCGGGGCCCCAAGTCTGGCTGGGGGCGCAGCGTTCGAGACCGCAGTTGAAGATGGACAGTTCGATATTGTTGGTATAGTTCTGTTTAAACGACTGCTTATAAACGTCCGCCATGATAAAATCCTCCTGCCTGTCAGTTTGATAAGGCCAGTATACCACACCTGCCTCTGCAAATTCAACAAAAGTACATTTTATTCTTTGTTCCGGACACCAAATTTTTCTTTTTTTCTACAATTAAATTGCAAATCGGCCGGTTGTGCATTACAATAGTCGTATCAAACCAGCGCGTTTCGCAGGGCAGCAGACCCTAGTTTGGGTGGGAGGAATGACGATGGCAACCAGCACACAACTCCGGCAAACGATCTTGAACGGGCAGTGGGACGAGCAGCTGCGGCAGCTGTACGGCCGGGAGGATGCGGTTCTGGCCCGGCAGCGGCTGCGGTATGCAGCGGCCTTGGAGCAGTTTGAGCTGTACTACGGCCCGGGGCGGCAGGTGCGGATCTACTCGGCACCGGGCCGGGCCGAACTGGGCGGCAACCACACCGACCACCAGCACGGCTATGGGCTGGCGGCGGCGGTCACACTGGATCTCATTGCGGTGGCGTCGCCCAGCGACGACGGCTTTATCCGGGTCAAGTCCCGGGGCTTCAACAAGCTGGATGTGATCGACCTGAGCGAGGCCGAACCCCAGCAAGGGGAGAGCACCCATTCGGCCAGCCTGATCCGGGGCATTGCTGAGGGTTTCCGTGCCGCCGGAAAAACGATCGGCGGCTTCGATGCCTACACTGCCAGCGATGTGCTGCGGGGATCGGGGTTGTCCAGCTCGGCGGCGTTTGAGATGGGGATGGCGGTCATCCTCAACGATGAGTTTGACTGCGGCTTTTCGGCTCCGGAGCTGGCGAAGATCTGTCAGTATGCAGAGAATACCTATTTCGGCAAGCCCAGCGGCCTGCTGGATCAACTGACCAGCGCGGTGGGCGGGGTGATCTTTGCAGATTTTGCCGACCCGAAAGAGCCAGTCATCGAGAAGATCCATGCAGACGGTCTGCTCCCGGCGGGGATGACTCTCTGCGTCACCGATACCCGCGGCAGCCATAGTGAGCTGACCGGCGAGTTTGCGGCCATCCGGCAGGAGATGGAGGCCGTGGCCCGCTGTCTGGGCCAGAGCGTTCTGGGGCAGGCGGCGGAAGCGGACTTCTGGGCGGCTCTGCCTGCGGTGCGTGCGGCCTGCGGCGACCGCGCGGCCCTGCGTGCCATCCACTATTTTACCGAGAACGCCCGGACACTGGCGCAGAAACGAGCTTTGCAGTCCGGCGATTTCCCCGGATTTTTGCAGCTGGTGCGGGAGAGCGGGCACTCGTCGTTCGAGTACTGCCAGAACGTGTACTGTTCCACCGACCCGCGTCATCAGGGGCTTTCGGTGGCGTTGGCGGTCAGCCAGAGCATCCTTGCCGGCAGCAAAGGCGCGTGGCGGATGCAGGGCGGCGGTTTTGCCGGCACCATCCAAGCGTTCGTCCCGGCGGAGCGGCTGGAACGATACCACACCGCCATCGAAGCGGTGTTCGGCGCAGGAAGCTGCTACCGCCTCCGCCTCCGGGAGCGGGGAGCAGAGAGAATTATTTAAACGATAAGTTGGCTCGCCTTCTCCGTCATTGCTTCGCAATGCCACCTCTCCCAGAGTGAGAGGCAAGTCTTGGCTCTCCCTTCGGGAGAGCTGGCGGAGCAAAGCGACGCCTGAGAGGGCAATTCCATTACAAAAAACCGGCACAGCGAACCAAATCGCTGTGCCGGTTTCCGTTTGATGCTAGGGTTCAGATGCCGCGGTTCTGCTGCTTCTGGCGGATCTCGTCGGTGTAGTCCTTGAGGGCATCCAGCGTATCGTCCCGGATGCCGAACCAGTTGACGATGTTGTTGTAGGCGTTCTCGAGGAAGTTGTAACCAGCGATGGCCACTTTGAACAGCAATGTGGGCACAAAGGTGATCGAGAGGGAGATCAGGCCGCCTCCGTAGAAGAAGTCGTCGAGATGGAGATTGTCTTTGAAACTGGTCCACGCATCCTGAAGCTCGCCGCCGCCGATCACCAGCCGCTGCTCCTCTTCCGGGATCTGCGCATAGGATGCAGGCAAATGCAGGTTTTTCATAAATGGCTCCTTTCAGTTCTTGTCTTGGGGAAGGATCAGACGCAGCCCGTTAAGCTGCCCCCGCCGTCACGGTGGTCAGCTGGGGATTCATGGTCTGATCGTAGGCCGTTTTCAGGTCGTTGTAGAGCGAAACGGCCGCATAATAGATGTTGACGGCCTGCACATAGAGATAATACCCTGCAAATCCGCCGGCCACGACCGTAGCCACCCGGCCAAAGGTGCCCTGATTTTTCCAGAAATACTGGACGGCACCCTTGGTGCTCAGGCCGTCGGCCCGCGCTGCCTGAATGCCGTTGACGGCATTGGTAAAGGCAGCCTGCCCCAGCAGACGGATGTAGTTGACCACGACATTGGTGCAGAAGGTCAGCACCTGCTGCTGGTCAATGTTGACCGTGACCTGATATTTGCCGACGTTGAAAGTGAAGGCACCGCCCTCAATATAAACCATTTCCTCCTCGGCAACGACCGCATAGGCTGCGGGGAACCGCATGGGATTCTGGCAAGTATATTCCATGGTGGAAAAACTCCTTTCGCTCAGTGCTCCGCCCCAAGCGGAGATCGGGTTACCTGAATTATAACATACTCCCGGAAAAACGACAAGAGAGCGCGGAAACATCGGGTTTGACAAGCTTGTGAAAAAACTGTGAAGGAACGCCGGAAAAGAAACGAAACCACGCAGGAAACACCGCAAGGCCCCGGTACGGCGGCTGTGAAAAAATGTTGTGTGTGAAATTTGCCTGCAGATACCGAAAAACAGCAGCGGCGGTCCGGCGCGGGGGAGAAAGGCCGGAACGCACTGCTGCTGTTTTCAGATGAAAAAGGAGAAAATAAGGGAAATGGCAATTAAGTGGAGGAGACGTCCTCGGCGTCTGCCGGTGCCCGGTCGTACAGGACGGTCAGGGCGGCAATGTGACGGCTCAGGTCGATGGAGAGGGGCTTGTTCAGCCGCCATTGCCAGTTGGCACCGGAGGTGCTGGGGGTGTTGATCCGGGCCTCCTCGCCCAGATGGAGCCAGTCGGCCAGTGGGATGATGGCCATATCCGATACACTGGACAGGCAGGCGCAGATCATCGCCTCGGTCAGGTCTTCGGGTTCACAGCGGAGATACCGGCAGGCGTAGGCCACATCCTCGGGGCTTGCATTTTTCCGCCAGCCCTCGGTGGTCACGTTGTCGTGGGTGCCGGTGTAGACGACACTGTTCCGGGTGTAGGTGTAGGGCAGGTAATTGCCCGACTCCCGGCTGTCAAACGCGAACTGCATGATCTTCATGCCCGGGTAGCCGCTGGCGGCCAGCATCGCTTTGACCTCCGGGGTCAGATAGCCCAGATCTTCGGCGATGATGCCGCCCTCGCCCAGAGCTTCGTGCATGGCGTCGATGAAGGCACGGTCAGGGCCTTTGACCCACTTGCCGCCCGCCGCCGTCTTGTTGGAAGCGGGGATGGAGTAGTAGCTCTCAAAGCCGCGGAAGTGGTCGATGCGGACCACATCGTAGATCGAAGTGGCGTACTGCATCCGGCGTTTCCACCATGCAAAGCCCTCGGCCTCGTGACGGGGCCAGTCGTAGAGCGGGTTGCCCCAGAGCTGGCCGTCGGCGGCGAAAGCGTCCGGCGGGCAGCCGGCTACCTGCGTCAGATGGACTTTGCCGTCGGTCTGGAACAATTCGGGCCGGGTCCACAGGTCGCTGGAATCGGGGCTGACGTAGATGGGAATGTCCCCCACCAGCAGGATGCCTTTGCTGTTGGCGTAGGCCTTCAGCGCGTTCCACTGGGTGTAGAAGAAGAACTGCACGGCCTTGAAGTAGCCGACCGGCCCGGCCAGCCGCTCTTTTGCGGCGGCGAGGGCAGCGGGTTCCCGGGTGCGCAGGTCATCCGGCCAGTCGGCGAGGCCGGCTTGGTTCTGCTCGGCCTTGACCGCCATAAAGAGGGCGTAGTCGTCCAGCCAGAAGCTCTGCGCTTTGCAGAACGCATCATACTCCGCCGTGGGAGCGGCCAGCAGCCGGTCAGCGGCCTTTTTCAGGAGAACGGGACGCTCGTGGTAGAGTGCACCGTAGTCGATGGGGCCGACGGACTGGGCCGCAGGCACTTCGTCGGCGGTCAGGAAGCCTTGTTCGGCCAGAATGCGGAAATCGACGAAATAGGGGTTGCCGGCAAAGGCGGAGAAGCTCTGATAGGGGCTGTCGCCGTAGCCGGTGGGCCCGATGGGAAGGATCTGCCAGTAGGTTTGCTTGGCACCGGCCAGAAAATCCACAAAGTTGAACGCTTCCTTGCCGAGCGTACCGATCCCGAAGGGACCGGGCAGGCTGAAAACAGGCATCAAAATGCCGCTTGCACGCATGATGACGGCCTCCTTACCCCTTGACTGCGCCGGCAACGACGCCCTCGATGATGTACTTCTGGCAGGTCATGTAGAGGATGATGATGGGGATGATGGCGATGATGATGCAGGCCATCATGGGAGCCAGCTCCACACGGCCGTAACCGCCGCGGAAATACTGGATGGCCATGGGGATGGTGCGGTACTTCTTGATGTCCAGCACCAGCGTGGGCAGGAGGTAGTCGTTCCAGACCCACATGGTTTCCAGAATGGCAGTGGAGATCATGGTCGGCTTCAGGATGGGGAACACGATCTTGAAGAAGATCTGGATGGGGTTGCAGCCGTCGATCATGGCTGCTTCCTCGATCTCAATGGGAACGCTCTTCATAAAGCCGGTGAACAT
This sequence comes from Eubacterium sp. CAG:38, assembly GCA_963660925.1. Classification (GTDB taxonomy): domain Bacteria; phylum Bacillota; class Clostridia; order Oscillospirales; family Ruminococcaceae; genus Faecalibacterium. The sequence goes on from CAVKZS010000036.1 coordinate 8,878, forward strand.
GAACACCGCCAGACCTGCGCCGAAGCCCAGATAGATGATGCAGATGTTCCACGGGGTGTTCAGCTTGAGGGTATCAGCCGTCTTGGACAGGGTGAACATGACCATCTGGAAGGGGACGACCATCGAAAAGACGATCAGCAGGTTCATGAACTTGCTCAGCTTGTTGTTCACACGGGTCAGATACCAGCCGGTCATGGAGCAGCACAGCAGGATCAGCACAACGCTGGATACGGTGATGACCAAGCTGTATCCCAAGCTGGACAGGAAGTTCATCTTGAAGATGCCGTAGACGTAGTTGGACAGACCCGCAAAGGTCTCAGCCGTGGGCAGCTGGAAGACGGTAGCGGTGGTAAAGGTGCCCTCGACTTTCAGGCTGTTGATGAGGATCAGGACGATGGGATAGATCCAGACGAGGCAGAGCAGAGCCATGATCACGGTAAGGATGGTATCCCACATTTTTTTCTGTTTGACCATTACTGCTGCACCTCCTTGGAGCGGGTAAACTTGAGCTGGATCAGCGAGATGACGACCACGATCAGGAAGAAGACGACGGCCTTCGCCTGACCGATGCCCTTCCACTGGGCACCGGAGCGGCCATAGAAGGTGTTGTAGATGTTCAGGGCCAGCATCTCACTCATGTTGGCGGGCTCGCCGGCGGTCAGGGCCACGTTCTGGTCGAACAGCTTGAAGCTGTTGGTCAGAGTCAGGAAAGTGCAGATGGTGACGCTGGGCATGACCATGGGGATCTTGATCTTGAACAGGATCT
>CAVKZS010000037.1:0-49582 GCA_963660925.1 Eubacterium sp. CAG:38
CCAGCGGGTTGACCTCGGCATAGACCAGCGTCACCTTCGGATCGCTTGCAGCTGCAGCAGCGTCACCAGCAGAAGCGGTGGAAGCTGCGGTAGAGGTTGCAGTGGAAGCTGCGGTAGAGCTGCTGGAACCGCCACATGCGGTCAGAGCCAGAGCAGCTGCGGAAACGCCGGCTGCTGCCAGAAAGCTGCGACGAGTGATCTTTTTCATAACGATTGTCCTCCTAAAATTCTCTTCTCGATGTCCGCCGCCCTTGCACAGGAGGCGCGCGGGACATTCATTTGTTGTTCACACTTTAGCAAATTTTTTTAGTCAAAACAAGGGCTTCTGAAAAATGTCCTGTTTTTTAAAAGAATATGAACATTTCTTTTGTATAGCTTGTCTATATTTTCAAGATTTGTTTGGACATATCGCACAAGAACTTGGATGCAAGTCGAACAATTTATTCTTGGCTCTCCCTTTGGGAGAGCTGTCTGCGCAGCAGACTGAGAGGGTGAGGCCGCTTTACGCATTCTGTATCCGCTCGATCAGTTTTTTCTGCTCCCCGAACCGATCGTACATGGGCTGCACCGCGTCGCGGAACTTCTGCTTTTCCTCTGCCGAAAGCTCCGTCACCACGATGCCCTTTTCCAGCATATCCTGTTCCGCTTCCCGTTCCCGCGCCGCCCAGAGGGTGCGCTCGGTCAGGGCCGACTCCCGCGCACAGCTCCGGACGATGCCCGGGAAAGACGAATCGAGATCCGCCAGTTTCTGCATAGCCGGCACGCTGGCCAGCTGGATCTCGGGCACGCGGGTGTGCTCGTCCTTTAAGAAATAGGGTGCGACCTCATAGTGGCCCATGGCCTCATAGCTGGGCCAGTTGTTCTCGGCCCCGTCGATCTCGCCGTTGTGGAGAGCCGCATAGACCTGACTGTACACCACCTGCACCGGGTTTGCACCGAGGTCCTGCACCATCTCGCTCATCATGTCCGATTCCTGAACCCGGAGCGTCAGCCCCTGCAGCTCTTCAAAATTGGTCACCAGCTCCCGGGTGTAAAAGCTGCGCACACCGGCGTCGAACCACGACAGGCCGGTCAGGTCAATGCCGTCCAGTGTCGCCAGAAACTCGTCGCCGATGGCTCCATCCAGCACCCGCCACATCTGGTCGGCGTTCCGATAGAGAAACGGCAGCTGCAAGACGCTCAGCGAGGGCAGATACCCGGCCAGCTGGCTCAGGGAGACCCGGGCGAAGTCGATGCCGCCGAACTGCATCTGCTGGATGACACTTTGCTCCGCGCCCAGCTCGCCGCCGCTGTATACGGCAATTTTGACACGGCCATTCGTTTTTTCTTCCACCTGCCGGGCAAAATCCAGCGCGGCCTGCGTCGTGGGGTAATCCTCGGGCTGGTTCTCGGCATAGCGCAGGATCAGCTCGGGCTTGTTTTCCACCGCGGCGTCGTCTTTGTGTGGAAAAGAACAGCCGGTCAGGTTCATCAACGCCAAGATCCCCGCCGCCGACAGCAGTTCCCGCCGGGCGATCACAAGCCCGCCTCCGGGTGCGCCGCCTTGATCTGCCGCCGGTACTGGGTGGGGGTCATGCCTGTCCGCTTCTTGAAGGCCCGGGCAAAATAACTGGCGTCCTCGTAGCCCACCATGGAGGCCACCTCTGCCGACGAGCGGAAGGGGTCGGCCAGCAGCTCCTTGGCCGCATTGATCCGCAGCTCGGTCAGGCAGTCGAGGAAGTTCATCTTCTGATACTTCTTGAACTGTGCCGACAGGTACGCCGGGCTGATGTGCAGGATCTCGCCCACGCTGTCCAGCGAGAGGTCGAACATATAGTTATCCTCGAGATACCGCCGGACATGGGCCATGACCAGCGCGGTCTGGCTGTTCTCCCCTTCCGGCTCCTCTTTTTCGGTCTCCGGGTCGGCGGGCGTTTCGGGTTCCGGCTGGACCGGAGCCAAGGCCGCAAGCTTCCGCTCCGTCTCGATCTGCCGGATGGCCCGGCGGATGGAGGCTTCCAGCTCGTCCGGGTCCACGGGTTTCAGCAGATAGTCGCAGGCTCCCAGATGCACCGCTTCGTGGGCGTACTGGAACAGGCTGTACGCCGTCACAAAGATGACCCGGCAGTCCGGCCGCTGGGCCAGAATCGCCCGCGCCGCATCCAAGCCGCTCATGCCCGGCATCTCGATGTCCATCAGGATCAGCTCGGCCCCCCAGAGCACTGCGGTGTCGGCGGCCTTCCGGCCGTTTTCAGCAAACTCCATCACCACTTCGTGCTCAAAGCGGCGGCTCACCATATCGGCCAGAGCCTCCCGTTCCAGCTTCTCGTCATCCGCAATCAACAGGCGAATCATCGTCCAAATCCTCCTCCACAGGCTCCACCAAGGGCAGATACAGGCTGACCGCCGTACCCCACCCCTTGTGGGACCGAATCTCAAACCGGCAGCGTTTGTCCAACAGTTTCAGCCGTGCCGCCACATTGTAGACACCGATGTGCTCGCACCGCTCGCCGGACTGTTCCAGTGCGGTTTTCAGCTGCCGGAGCGTTTCCGGCTCGATGCCTACGCCATTGTCAAATACATTGATATACAGTAAGCCCTGCTCCCGCAGCGGGTTGATCCGGATGCGAACCAGACCGCCCTCTTCCTTGGGCGAGATGCCGTGCTTGAAGGCATTCTCCACGATGGGCTGCAAAATGAACGACGGCACCATCGTCTCGGTCAGCTCGATGGAATCCGAGATCTTCCACTGCATCCGCACCCGGTCGCCGAAGCGGACATGGTAGATGGAGTAATACTCGTCCACGATCCGCACCTCCCGGGAGAGAGGCACCTGCTCATCGTTGCTCATCAGGCTGTACCGCAGCAGGTGCGATAACGCCGTGATGAGGGCCTGCGTGCGGTAGGCTTTCTCTTGCCCTGCCGTCTGCAGGATGACATTCAGGGTATTGAAAAGGAAATGCGGGTCGATCTGGCTGCGAAGCTGCTGCAACCGGCTCCGCTCCATCCGGTTCTGCAGCTCAAGGGCCTGCGTTTTCTGCCGGTGCAGCTCCCGCTCGATCTCGTTCTTCTCCCGCAGGGTGTTCACCTGCTCGGCCATCGAGTGCTTCATGTGGTTGAACGCTTCGGCCAGCTGGCCCATCTCATCCTGATGGGGCACCGGGACATCCGGCGTGTCGAACTCCCGCCGGGCAATGGCCTGCGATGCGCCGATCAACTGCTGCACCGGGGTCAGCAGCCGCAGCACCGAGAACGCCATCACGCAGCCCAGCAGCAGGCAGAGCCCGACCACCACGGTCTGGACCCACTTGACCCGGTTGCTCAGTTCCGACACCCGGGTGTAATTCTCCTGCGCGTCCGAGATGGCCGTATTGAGCAACTGCTGCGCGTACTGCCGGAGATAGTTTCCGCAGGGAGCCACCCGATTATAATAGAGCTGCGCCGCCTGCGGATCCCCGCCGGCCCGGACTGCCGTTTCCAGCTCGTTGATCAGGGCCGTGTAGCTGTCGAAGGTGGTGCAGACCGCATTGTAGAGCAGGTATTGTTCCTCGCTGACTGTATCCAGATCGCCGTCGATCCGCCAGAGCCATGCGTTCATGGTGGAAAACGACCCGTGCAGCTCATTCAGCAGTTCGTCCGAGTCGCCGTACTCCCAGCGGTAGTCGTCCAGTGCGTTCAGGCTCCGCTCCACGCCGTTCTGGAACCGGCTGATAGCGTTGAAGTTGCCCATCTGGTCATCCAGCTCCCGGAGCACGGTATTGGACTGGTAGAAGCTCAGGCAGATCTGGGCGATCAGTGCCAGAAAGAATGCCGTCAGACAGAGCACCATTCGCTCTTTCAAGGTCATGTGCCACCGCAACCGCATTTCCCCCTTTTGTCCCAAATCCATCGCAAAACGGTCTGATCCGCTTCAAATCGTCTTATTTTACCACGTTTTATGGTATTTGCGCAAGTTTTTCCTTGATTGTTTGCAAAAAATATGGTACTATGCCTAAAAAGGAGGCTTTTTTATGTCTCAGCCAATTTCCGTTTCAGTCCGGATGGACGCGCAGTCCTTCCACGATTTCGCCGCCTTCGATCTGCTGCGTCATCACAAACGCTGGCACCGGCCGCTGCTGTTCACGGTCATCCTGCTGGCATTTGCGGGCATCTGCCTGTCGCAGATCGGCCAGCGCGAAGGTGCCGCCCTGCTGACGGTCGTTTTGGCCGTGGTCGCGCTGGGCGTGCCGGCCGTCTACTTCTGGACCTTCTTCCACAATCTGAGCGTCCAGATCAAAAAGATGGGCCTTTCCCAGCCCAAGCCCTTCTACCGCCTGCTGCTGGACGACGCCGGCCTGTCAGTCTGGATGGCCGGTGAGCAGGACAAGCCCGAGCCGACCCACCAGTACCCGTGGCAGAGCATCTACACCGTCTACCGGGTGCCGGGTGCCCTTTACATCTATGTCCAGCAGAATCAGGCCTATCTGCTCAACGAGTCCACCGACGCGGCATGGGCCTTCCTGTCTGAGAAGCTGCCCCCCGAGCGTCTGCAGGACCGCCGGTAAGTTTCATTCCCCCTGAACAGCACAAAAGCGCGGAAGCTGCAACGGCTCCCGCGCTTTTTCATTTGCTATACAAAACAAAAACAGGCAGCACCGTGGAAAGGAGGAGAAAGCGGTGCTGCCTGTATATGAGAACTCCAAACATTTGCGGCTGTCAGGAGGTTTTTGGTAGTCTGTCCGCTGCCGGGCTATTGCCTCGCATCGGCAGGGGACAGTGTTTTTTAAAGGGAAGCTCCCGGACACATCCGGAGCTTTCATCGCCTGCATTGGGCCTGCATTTTGTCGGCTTGAGGAACTTTTTTGTTCTCTCCCCGACCGCACCCTTATTGTATCGGATAAAAATGGAGTTTCTTTGTGTTCATTTTGAACAAATTGCAAATAAACCGTGGTGGGGTTTTCACAATTGAGGGGCGGCAAGAAAAGCCTCTTTCCTTTTTCCCTATGAAACCGGTTTGGATTGATTTCCCACCCCGCCTGCGGTATACTTAAACACATCACGAAACAGAAGGGGGAGAATGCCATGCAGATCGGAGCAAGCCGGCCGCTGGTGCTGGAAAAACCGGCGGCCATCGACCTTGCGCAGGCGGCGCGGTATTTCGGTGCGCGGGGCGAAGCGGACGCCGCGACGATGGCCCTTCTGGAAAAATGCGCCGTGCCGATCCTTGCGGCGGCGATGCCGCGGGCTGTCTGGCTGGAAGCCGATGCGGACGCGCTGACCGAAGCGGGGCTTCTGCAGGGCGAGGACGTCATGCGGCATCTCGAAGGGTGCCGCCGGGCCATTCTGCTGGCCGTGACGCTGGGCGCGGGCGTGGACGCGCAGATCCGCCGGGCCGGTGTGGGCGACATCGCCGCATCGGTGGCGTCGGACGCGCTGGGTTCCGCGCTGGCAGAGCAGGCCGCCGACCTCGCCGAGGGTGAACTCCGGCAATTGGCCGCTCAAGAAGGAAAGTATCTGACCGGGCGGTTCTCGCCGGGCTACGGCGACTGGCCCATCACGGTGCAGCCGCAGGTAGCAGCAGTGCTGGACACTGCCCGCCGCGCCGGGATCTGCGTGACCGACTCCAACCTGATGACCCCCCGCAAGAGCATCACGGCTCTGCTGGGCGTCAGCGATCACCCGGTCAAGGGACATCTGGCGGGCTGCGGACACTGCGTCCTGCAAAGCCGCTGCGAATATCGAAAGAGGGGAAAAACCTGTGCAAGCGAGTGAACTGTTTACCCAATCCAATACCATCCTGCTGGATGGCGGCATGGGCACCATGCTGCAGGCATCCGGCCTGAAACTGGGTGCCCGCCCGGAGGAACTGAACATCGAGAATCCGGCCCTGATCGAGCGCATCCACGGGATGTACGCCGCAGCCGGCAGCCGGATCGTCAACGCCAACACCTTTGGTGCCTCGGCCCACAAGCTGGCCGACAGCAAATACTCACTGGAAGAGATCATCGCAGCGGGCATCGGCTGCTGCAAGCGGGCCTGTGCGCCCTACGGTGCGCTGACCGCGCTGGACGTCGGCCCGCTGGGAGAACTGCTGGAACCCAGCGGAACACTGGCCTTTGAGGACGCGCTGGACGAGTACGCCCGGATCGTCCGGGCCGGCGTCGCTGCCGGGGCCGACCTGATCTTCTTTGAGACCTTCACCGACCTGTACGAGCTGAAAGCGGCTCTGCTTGCCGCCAAGGAAAACTCCACCCTGCCCGTCCTCGCCAGCATGAGTTTTGAGGCCGGCGGACGCGCCTTCACCGGCTGCACCGTCGAGAGTTTTGCCGTCACCGCCCGGGGCCTTGGTGCCGACGCGGTGGGCATCAACTGCTCCCTCGGCCCCAAAGAGATCTTCCCCATGGCGAAGCGGCTGACCGAGGCCCTGCCCGGCGATTTTCCGGTCTTCGTCAAGCCCAATGCGGGCTTGCCCCGCGCCGACGGCAGTGGCTACGACATCACCCCGCAGATCTACGCCATCCAGATGAAGCCTTACCGCGACCTGCATCTGTTCGCGGCCGGCGGCTGCTGCGGCACCACGCCCGAGTTCATCAAACTGCTGAACGGCGTGTTCGCCGACTGCACACCGGGCCGCCCGGCTCACGCCATGCCCTCGGTGCTCTGCTCCCCGGTGAACTTCCTCACCGTGGACGGCATCACCGTGGTCGGCGAGCGGATCAACCCCACCGGCAAGAAACGCTTCCAGCAGGCCCTGCGGGAAGGCGACATGAACTACATCCTCGAACAGGCCGTCAGTCAGGTAGAAGCCGGTGCGCAGGTGCTGGACGTCAACGTCGGCGCGCCCGGCGTGGACGAGCCTGCCGTGATGGAACAGGTGGTCAAGGCGTTGCAGAGCGTCGTCAGCCTGCCGTTGCAGCTGGATTCCTCCCACGCCGACGCCCTCGAGCGGGGCCTGCGGGTCTACAACGGCAAGCCCATCGTCAACTCGGTCAACGGCGAGCCGGAAGTGCTCGAAAAGATCCTTCCCCTCTGCAAAAAATACGGCGCAGCCGTCGTCGGCCTTGCCATCGACAAGCGGGGCATCCTCTCCGCCGCCAAGGACCGCGTGGAGATCGCCAAGCGGATCAAGCAGGCGGCTCTGGACGCCGGCATCCCGCAGGAGGACATCTACATCGACTGCCTGACCCTGACGGCCAGCGCACAGCAGGCCGACGTCATGGCGACCGTCGAAGCCCTTGCGACCTGCAAAAAAGAATTGGGCGTCCGGACGATTCTCGGCGTGTCCAACATCAGTTTCGGCCTGCCCTGCCGCCCCTATCTGAACACCACCTTCCTGACCATGGCGATGTACGCCGGGCTGGATCTCGCCATCATGAACCCTTCCAGCGAAGAGATGATGGCGGCGGTCTACGCCTTCAATGTCCTGACCAACCGGGACAAGCAGAGCACGGAATACATCACCCGGTACGCCAACCGGGTGCCGGCCTCGACTGCGCTGGCAAAAGCCGCCGTCGCACAGGCCGCTGCACCGGAGGCCGATGCTGCCCTCTCCGGCCCTTACGCCCCCTTGATGAAAGCCGTGGAAAAGGGCTTGAAAGGCGAAGCCGCCGCCCGCACCAAGGCCCTGCTGGAAGAAAAGCAGCCGCTGGAACTGGTGGACGAAGCCCTGATTCCCGCCCTCGACATCGTGGGTGCCAAATACGAGAAGGGCACCCTTTTCCTGCCCCAGCTGCTGCAGGCCGCCAGTGCCGCCCAGAGTGCCTTCGACGAGATCAAGACCGCCATCGCCAAAAACGGCGGCGAAGGGGCCAGCAAGGGCCGGATCGTCCTCGCCACCGTCAAGGGCGATGTCCACGACATCGGTAAGAACATCGTCCGGGTCATCCTTGAGAACTACGGTTTCGACGTCATCGACCTCGGCCGGGATGTCCCCATCGAAACCGTCGTCAACACCGTCCGGGAAAAGGACGTCCACCTCGTCGGCCTGTCGGCTCTGATGACGACCACTCTCAAGAGCATGGAGGAGACCATCGCCGCCCTGCATGAGGCAAAGCTCGACTGCAAGATCGTGGTGGGCGGTGCCGTCCTGACCCCCGAGTACGCCGAGAAGATCGGCGCGGACTGGTACGCCAAGGACGCCAAACAGACCGCCGATATCGCCAAAGAATTTTTCGGCTGCAACTGATTTTCAATGTTAAAACGCCCTCAGCTCGTATTGTGAGCCGAGGGCGTTTTGCTGTTTATTGCTGTTTATTTGATGCAGGTCGCACAGGGGGTATAGCCTGCGGCGACGGCCTCATCGTAGCTGGAGAACAAAATCTGGTTCTTTTCCGCCGGGAGGTTCGGACAGGTGGGCAGATGGAACTTCTTGGAGTTCACGTTGCCGATGTAGGCCTGCTGTGCGGTGCTGGACGCCGCCGGGTCGGTGGGGTTCAGTTCTGCATCGGTGGCGTAATGCTCGCTGGAAACCGTGTAGTTCGCACCGTCGCTGCCGATGGTGATGGTACCCAGCAGGTCGGTGCGGTAGACATCCACCCCCGCATCCCGCAGGATGCTCAGCGTTTCCTCGTGGGGGTGGCCGTACTTGTTGTTGACGCCGCAGGAGATGACGCCCATCTCGGGCAGAACGGCATTCAGGAAGATGTAGCTGGTCGAAGTGCTGGAACCGTGGTGGCCTACCTGCAGCACATCGGCTTTCAGGTTCGCGCCGCTCTCCACGAGGTCGCGCTCGGCGTCCGACTCCATGTCGCCGGTCAGCAGGAAGCTGGTGGAGCCGTAATCAATCCGAAGCACCAGCGAGGTATCGTTGGTGTCGTTGTACTGCTTGAGGGGACCGAGCAGCTGGATGGTGGCACTGCCCAGCTGCCAGACCGTGCCGACCGCCGGGACCTCGACCTGCAGGCCCTGCTGCTGGGTGTACTTGACGAAGTTCTTGAAGCAGGTGGTGCTGGCCTCGGTCACCGGGCTGTAAACATGGTTGGCCGGGAAATAAGCCAGTGCCGCGGCCAGGCCGCCCACATGGTCCTCGTGGGCGTGGGAACAGAACACATACTGCAGTTCCTCCACGCCCTGATTCTGTAAGTAGGAAACGACGAGGCTGCCATCATCCACATTGCCGCCGTCGTACAGCATGAACTGGCCGTCGCATTCCACCAGCACGCTCAACGCCTGCCCCACGTCGATGAAGTGCATCTGGAAATTCTGCTCGGCACTGGGCTGGGTCGTCGAAACACTGCCGCCGTCCGTCTGGGGCGGCTGGATGACCGCGCCCGCGTCACAGGCCGCAAGGCCCAGTGCAAGGGCGGCGGCCAGTGCAAGGGCCGTCAGGCGGCGGACGGTCTTCTGCCAAAGGGTCATTTTCTCTTTTTTGAATTGTTCCACGATTTCTGCGTCTCTTTCTTTTGATTTGCGCCCGTTTTATGCGCGGGCGCAGAGTGGGGTGCGAACCGTGCGCCCGGGCTGGGCTGACGGCCTGCGCTCTGCCGGCCAGAAGCATTTCCGGCGGGCTTGCCCTTCTGGCGGGGCCGGACGGTGTAGGTGCCGTCGTTGTGGATGGTCACGTCGGCGGCTTCGGCCCGGCGTGCCGAACGCTGGAGCGCGCGGCGGCCCTCGGCGGGCACCAGCAGCGGGATCAGATCCTCCCGGTGGGTCATTTTCAGGGCCTTGACCACCTTTTCGGCGTTGCGCGGCTCGTAATACTGGAGCAGCGCGCGCTGGAGGGCCTTGCCCTCGGCGGTCTTTTCGACGAACACCGGCTTGAGGGTGTAGGGGTCGAGGCCGGTATAGAACATACAGGTGCTCACGGTGCCGGGCGTCGGGTAGAAGTCCTGCACCTGCTCCGGCCTCATGTGGTTCTTGTAAAGGTACTCGGCCAGATAGACGGCATCTTTCAGGGTGCTGCCCGGGTGACTGGACATCAGGTAAGGCACGAGGTACTGCTTTTTGCCGGCCTTCTTGCTCAGCTCATAGAACTTGTCCTTGAACTTGTTGAAGGTCTCGATGGGCGGCTTGCCCATATAGGCCAGCGTGTTGGGGGCGCAGTGCTCCGGCGCGACCTTGAGCTGGCCGGAAACGTGGTACTCCACCAGCTCCTTGAAGAAGGTGTCGTCCGGGTCGGCCATCAGGTAGTCGAACCGGATGCCGCTGCGGATAAAGACCTTCTTGACGCCGGGCAGTTCCCGGACGCGGCGGAGGATCTTGAGGTAATCGCTGTGGTCCACGATGACGTGAGAGCAGGTGGTGGGTGCAAGGCAGTGCTTTCCGCCGTTGCACATACCGCGCAGCATCTGCTCGCGGCAGGACGGGAACCGGAAGTTGGCGGTGGGGCCGCCAATATCGTGGATGTATCCCTTGAAATCCGGCTCGTGGGTCATCCGCTCGGCCTCGGCCACGATGCTGTCCGCACTGCGGCTGGTGACGCGCCGGCCCTGATGGAGCTGGATGGCACAGAAGTTACAGCCGCCGAAACAGCCGCGGTTCTGGATGATGGAGAACTGCACCTCCCGGATGGCCGGCACGCCGCCCATGGCCTCATAGATGGGGTGATACCGCCGGGTATAGGGCAGTGCGTAGACCTTATCCAGCTCCCAGCGGACCAAGGGCTTGGCCGGGATATTCTGGACGAGGTATTTTTCGCTCTGCTTCTGGACGATGATCTGGCCGCTGACCACATCCTGATTGTCCATCTGGATGCGGCAGGCTTTCGCATAAGCCACTTTGTCCGACGCCACTTTTTTATAGCCCGCGCACTCGACGTACCGCTCGGGCAGGTGGTCGAAGTCGGTCATGTAGCAGGTGCCGTCCACATCGGTGATGGACTCCACGGGTTCGCCCGCCGCCAGCCGCCGGGCGATCTCCACGGTCTGGTGCTCGCCCATGCCGAAGCTGATGATGTCCGCCCCCGAGTCCTCGGCGATGCTGGGGAGCACGGTTTCCAGCCAGTAGTCGTAGTGGGCAAACCGGCGCAGAGATGCCTCGAGGCCGCCCAGAATGACTGGCAGATCGGGGTAGGCCTGCTTTGCCAGCCGGGTATAGACGGTCGCGCTCCGGTCGGGCCGGGCACCGGCCTTGCCGCCGGGGGAATATTCATCCTCGGCGCGGGGGATCTTGGCGACGGAATAGTGGCTCACCATGCTGTCCACGTTGCCGCCGCCGATGAAGAAGCCGTATTTCGGCTTGCCGAACCGCTTGAAGTCCTCGCAGTCGGTGTACCGGGGCTGGGCCAGCACGCCGATCTTGTAGCCCTCGGCTTCCAGCAGACGGCTGATGATGGCGGTGCCGAAGCTCGGGTGGTCCACATAGGCGTCGCCGCCCACCACCACAAAGTCCAGCTGATCCCACCCCCGGGCCTCCATGTCCGCCCGGCTGATGGGAAGAAATTCGGTGTAGATCTGTTGTTCCATGTGTCTCCTTTTATTCCTCCGGCTGGTTGAGGTTCAGTTCCAGCCACTGCTGACGGCTGATGAGGACGGCGCGGGGCTTCGCGCCCTCGTAGGGGCCGATGATCCCCTTTTCCTCCATCTCGTCCATGATGCGGGCGGCGCGGGCGTAGCCCAGCTTGCACCGCCGCTGCAGCAGGCTGGTCGAAGCCTGCCCTGCGTCGATGACCACCTCGACGGCCTGCTTGAACATCGGGTCGCTGCCGGATTCCTCGTCCGAATCCGCACTGCTGCTCCCCTTCTTGCCGTCCTGAATGGCGTGCTTTTCCATGGCCTCGATCATGGCCTCGTCGTATTGGACCGTCGCGCTCTTCTTGATGAAGTCCAGCACCCGGCTGATCTCTTCATCCCGCACGAAGGTACCCTGAATGCGGATGGGTTTCGGTGCGCCCACGGGCATGAAGAGCATATCGCCCATACCCAGCAGCTTTTCGGCACCGGCACCGTCCAGAATGGTGCGGCTGTCCACCTGACTGGACACCGCAAACGCAATGCGGCTGGGGATGTTGGCCTTGATGAGGCCGGTGATGACGTCCACACTGGGACGCTGGGTGGCCACGATCAGGTGCATACCGGCGGCGCGGGCTTTCTGGGCGATGCGGCAGATGGAATCTTCCACATCCTTGCCGACGACCATCATCAGATCGGCCAGCTCGTCGATGATGATGGCGATGTAGGGCATCTTTTCCAGCGTCGGGTCGGTGGCGGCCAGTTTGTTGAAGGACTTGATGTCGCGGACATTGTTCTCCGCAAACAGATGATACCGCCGCTCCATCTCCTGCACCGCCGAACCCAGCGCACCGGCGGCCTTTTTCGGCTCGGTGATGACCGGCATCAGCAGGTGGGGAATGCCGTTGTATTCGGCCAGCTCGACCACCTTGGGGTCGATGAGCATCAGCTTGACGTCCTCGGGGCTGGACCGGAAGAGCAGGCTCATGATGATGCTGTTGACGCAGACCGATTTGCCGCTGCCAGTGCTGCCTGCGATGAGCAGATGGGGCATCTTGCAGAGGTCGGCCACCTGCGCCACGCCTGCGATGTCCTTGCCGAGGGCGATTCCCATGGGCGAGGTCATCCTCAAAAAGCTCTGGCTCTCAAACACGCTGCGGATGTAGACCGGTGTTTTCTTGTGGTTCGGCACCTCGATGCCGACGGCAGGCTTGCCCGGGATGGGGGCCTCCATACGGACGTCGGCCACGGCCAGATTCAGCGCGATATCGTCGGCCAGCGAGGTGATCCGGCTGATCTTGACGCCGGCCATGGGCTGGACTTCATACCGGGTGACCGACGGGCCGCGGGAGATGTCCAGAACCCGGGTGCGGACGCCGAAGCTTTCCAGCGTATCCACCAGCTTCTGGGCGTTGGCCTTCAGCTCGTCCTGCACACCGGTGTCGTTTTCCTCCGGGGCCTGCTCAAACAGCTCGATCGACGGGTACTGATACTGGTACACGTCCACGGGTTCGGCTTCCTCGGCGGGGGCAGCGGCTGCGGCCTGCTCCGAGGCGGCAGGCTTTTCCATGGCTGCGGCCACCAGCGTATTGAGATCTTTTTCCTCCACAGGTTCGGAGGTGATGCTGATCCAGCCGTCCTCGTCCGGTTCGGTCCGCATGGCGACGGCGTTCTCTGCGCTGACCCGGTGGGGCATTTCGGGGGTGATAACGCTTTCCGGGCTGACCGGCGTGACCGGGTGCAGCTCTGCGGAGTCAGTGGGGTCAACCGCTTCCACCGGCTGCGGGTCGGTCGCTGCGGCAAAGTTCAGGCTCGGCTCATTGACCGGTGCCGTCACCGGCGCGGCAGGTTCCGGGTCCGGCGCACGGAAGAAGTCCTCCGCCGCCGTCTCCACGGCATCGGGGACGATGGGTTTCACGATGGCGCGGGGCGCACCGCGCTGGGAGAGTGGGTCGGCCCCGAAGGTACCGCCCGGCCCCAGAATGATGGGCTCGATGGGCTCACTGCCGCCGTTCTGAAGGGTGGTGTGCTCCGGCCCGAGGTCAATGTCAAAGGGCGCACGGGGCTGCGGGGTGTGGACCTGCACCGGCTCGAAGGCCGGGGCTTCCGGTTCCGGCATGGGCGGCGTCACGTCCTGCGGTTCGGGTTCAGCGGCTTCAAACTCCTTGGTGACCTGATGGCCCCAGCGGAGCACACCGCTCATCCAGTTCGGCAGACCCATTTTAAAGGAAGGGATCGCCGGCCCTGCGGCCGGTTCGTCCTCGTAGGCATCTGCCTCTTCATCGTACCCGTCACCGGATTCGTCGTATTCGTCCTCATACTCTGCAGCGGCTTCCTGTTCGGCCTGCTTTGCGGCCAGACGTTCGGCGCGGCGGGCGGCGTTCTGCTCGTAGACCGCCACACCTTTTTCGTGGACGCCGCCGCCCACGTCGCAGAGCCACTGCCACAGCTCCGCCGGGGTGATGTCAAAAATGTACAGGCTGGCGCAGAGGGCCAGCACCACCATAATTAAATTGGCTGCAGGCCGGCCGCAGAGGAGCAGCAGGTTGCCGCCCAGCACCGCCCCCAGCGCACCGCCGCCCAGAAGGGCGTTCACACCGTTCTGGTAGCAGGCGGCCACCATGGTCGCCGCCGGGACATCGGTCGGCAGGTCGGAAAAGACGATGACCGTTCCGCTGGCGAAGAGCAGGCCCAGCACCAATTTTAAAATGCGGGGCAGCAGGTCCTCGCCCCGGGTGTAGAGCACCGCCAGATAGCAGACCGCCGCGCCCAGTACAAAGCTGCCGCAGCCGAACAGCCCGAACAGGACATCGTGCAGCACGTTCCACGCCGAGATGCCCGGCACAAAGGCCAGCACCATCAGCAGCAACCCCGCGAACAGCGTCCCGAGGCCGGCGGGCATCCGGTCCTGCGCCCGGCTTTTCCGGCGGGCAGAGCGGCGTTTTGCAGTTGTTTTTCGTTTTCTATTTGCCATTTTCCCTTAAAACCCTGTTTCTTTCTCTTGGCATAATTTTCGATTCTTTTATTGTACCACGGGAAAAGTCAAATGGCAATTACCCCTCTATTTCATGATACAGCCACTCCAGCGCATCCGAGACGCCGCCCAGCTGGTCGATCAGCTTTTCCTTGACCGCCCGGCGGCCGTCGAGGACAGTACCCACATCCATCACCAGCTCGCCGGTGCGGAGCATCAGCTCGGTATAGCGTTTTTCGGGGATGCCGCTGTGGGCCGCGACGAAGCCGGTGATCCGCTCCTGCATCTGCTCGAACCAGCGCATGGTCTGGGGCACCCCGAGGATCATCCCGGAGTGGCGCACCGGGTGGATGGTCATGGTGGCCGTCGGCACGATGAAGCTCCGCTTTGCACTGACGGCCAGCGGGATGCCGATGGAGTGGCCCCCGCCCAGCACCAGCGTCGCGCTGGGCTTGGAGACGCTGGCGATCAGTTCCGCCAAGGCCAGCCCCGCCTCCACGTCACCGCCCACGGTGTTCAGGATCACCAGCAGGCCCTCGATGGCCGGGTCT
This sequence comes from Eubacterium sp. CAG:38, assembly GCA_963660925.1. Taxonomy (GTDB): domain Bacteria; phylum Bacillota; class Clostridia; order Oscillospirales; family Ruminococcaceae; genus Faecalibacterium. The sequence goes on from CAVKZS010000037.1 coordinate 14,871, forward strand.
TCCTGCACGGCCACCAGCTGGGGGATGACGTGCTCGTACTTGGTGGTCTTCTGCCCCTGCGGAGCTTCCACATGGCCCTCGATCTGGCCCACCACCGTCAGGCAGTGGATGGCGTGCCGCCCGCGGGTGCGGTAAACACTGCCAAGGTCTTCGATCTGCTCTTTTTCCAGCCGCTGCTGGTCCACAAGGGTCTCGTCGGGTTCTTTCTGCATCCGTTCGGCCTCCTTTTGCCTCCCGGATAGCCTTTCCACCCGGGCAGGCGGTTATGCGGCGGCTAAGATCCTTTTCTGAATGAAAAAAATTTTTGCAGAGTATTTGACATTCTGTCACGATGCGGTATACTCTATATTAATGAAAAGATTGACAAATATGTATCATTATTGTTCAACTTCTATGGCATCCGCCGGTCTGTCTTGCATCTTGGGGGAAACCGGCACCTTTTTCGCTGAAAGGAGATCACCTCTATGAACACACCCGGCAAAGCATCTCTCCCGGTCATCAAACGGCTTCCGAAATATTACCGCTACCTCCGCACCCTGAAAAACGACGGCATCACCAGCATCTCGTCCCGGGAGCTGGCCGCCCAGATGGGCACCACCGCCTCGCAGGTGCGGCAGGATTTCAACTGCATCGGCGACGTCAACGGACGGCAGGGCATCGGCTACTCGGTGGAGAACCTGCTCTCCATCCTCGAGACCCTGCTCTTCGGCAACGGCGACCGTCTGCCGACCATCCTGATCGGCTGCGGCCGTCTGGGTAAGGCCGTGAGCCGGTTCATTACCACCGATACCAACGGCTACAAGCTGATCGCCGCCTTCGACAACGCCCCGGACGAAGTGGGCAAGGAGATCAACGGCATCCAGATCCTCCACATCGACCAGCTGGAAGCGTTCTGCGCCGAGCATCATCCTGAAGTGGCCGTCCTCTGCGTGCCCCGCAGCGGTGCCGAGGAGATCAGCGGCCGGCTGGTCAATCTGGGGATCAAGGGCTACTGGAACTTCTCCCACTACGACCTGTCGGTGCCCTACCCCGAAGTCGTGGTAGAAAATGTCCACTTGGGCGACAGCCTGATGAGCCTCGGCTACCGGCTGCGCAATCAGGACTGATACAATTATAATATAAGGAGCCTTATTCTCCATGGCAAAACTTTATTTCCGCTACGGCGCGATGAACAGCGGCAAGAGCACCGCCCTGATGCAGGTCGCACACAACTACGAAGAGCAGGGGATGCGGGTGCTGATCCTGAAGCCGCAGGTCGATACCAAGGGCGGCGGCGAGCTGGTCAGCCGTCTGGGTGTCCGGCGCAAGGCCGATCTGCTGATCCCGCCGGAACTGGATGTGTTCGAGGCCGTCCGCGCCGCCAGCTGCGAGGGCCAGCCTTTGGCCTGTGTCCTCTGCGACGAGAGCCAGTTCTTCACCGCAGAGCAGGCCGAGCAGCTGTTCATGGTCACGGTCGATCTGAACATCCCGGTCATCTGCTACGGCCTGCGGGCCGACTTCTCCCTCAAGGGTTTCCCCGGTTCCACCCGCCTGCTGGAGCTGGCCCACACCATCGAGGAGATGAAAACCATTTGCACCTGCGGCCGCAAAGCCATCTGCAACTGCCGCAAGGTCAATGGCGAGTTCGTCTTTGAGGGCGAGCAGGTCGCCATCGACCTCGAGAACGACGTGCAGTACGTCAGTATGTGCCCGCAGTGCTATTTCCGGGCCAAGCGGGAGTTCTACAAAAAGCGGAACGCCGCCCGGAACCCCGTTTCGGACTGAATTTCATACTCACTGCTTCAACCGCTCCTTCGGGGGCGGTTTTTTGTGCATTTTTTGTGTTTTTTTCGTGTTATTGATATATCAATCACAATTTCAAAGTGTCATTTCGAGCGTATTTTGCGCTATTGATATATCAGTTTGCGCTTCAAAGTTTCTGTTATCGCATTTTTTATTGTATACAACGTACCTGCAATTCTTTCTGTTTTGGTAACGAATTTGTAACAAAATGGGTGTTCCGGCCCGATCAGGCCTCAAAATTTCTATGCAAATCGTTGAAGTATACAAGTTGCACAGTTTTTTGCCTCAAGTTTATTCATTATGGCAATGACGTCAAATCCTTCCGAATCAGCATGACAAAATTTGTACGTTTTTTGTCCCGCAGAATTCAATTTTCATCTTTCTTTTTCTGCGGTGTTTTGTTATCATAATTGTATACAACGAGTCCTTTGCAGTAAGGCCGTTTACACGATGTTTTCGACATTAGGAGGAGAACAAAAATGAGCAAGGCAATTTCTCGTCGCAACTTCCTGAAGGCTACCGGCGTTGTCGGTGCTGCTGGCCTGCTGGCAGCATGCGGCGGCAGCAATGGCGCAGCTTCCAGCTCTACCGCAGCTTCCGAAGCAGCTTCTGTCGCAGGTCCGTCCACTGATCCCGTTACCCTGACCATGAGCTGGTGGGGCGGTGAGTCTCGTCACAACGCTTATCAGGACGCCATCAAGGAGTTCCAGAGCGAGCACTCCAACATCACCGTCAACCCCACCTTTGCCGCATGGTCCGGCTGGGAGGACACCATGTCCACCAAGTTCGCAGGCGGTGTTGCTGAGGATGTCTGCCAGATCAACTGGAACTGGCTGTACAACTATTCTTCCAACGGCCAGACCTTTCTGGATCTGAACAGCGTTTCCGATTATCTGGATCTGACCCAGTGGGACAGCAGTGTTCTGACCGCCTGCAACGTCGCAAACGCTCAGCAGTGCGTTCCTACCGCTATGACCGGCCGTATCTTCTACTGGAACATGACCACCTTCAACAAGGCCGGCATCACCGAGTATCCCAAGACTCTGGACGACCTGATGGACGCTGGCAAGACCTTTAAAGAGAAGCTGGGCGATGACTACTATCCCCTGCACCTCGGCGCATACGACCGTATGATCCTGATGGTCTTCTACCTCGAGAGCAAGTACGGCAAGGAGTGGGCTGATCCCGCTACTTCCACCCTGAACTACACCGAGGACGAGATCGCCGAGGGCATCGACTTCATCAAGAGCCTCGTCGAGGGCCACGTCATCATGAGCCTGCCCACCTACTACGGCTCCAACGGCGACAACGCTGCTCACCAGTCCAACGAGTGGATCACCGGTAAGATGGCTGGTATCTTCGAGTGGGATTCTGCTGCTACCAAGTATCAGGACGCTCTGGACGAGGATAACAAGGCTGGCTTCACCGTCGGCGATGAGATCAAGTTCGGCGATTACAACGGCGGCTTCTCCAAGGTCTCCTCTGGTCTGGCTATCACCAAGACCTGCAAGAACCCTGCTGAGGCAGCAATGCTGGTCAACTTCCTGCTGAACGAGGAGAAGGGTGCTGCGATCATGGGCTCTGAGCTGGGCATCCCTGCTTCCAAGTCCGGTCTGGCTGCTGCTCAGGCTGCTGGTGCTGTCAAGGAGCTGGTCGCTGAGGCAAACGGCAAGGTCATGAGCTTTGTCGGCTTCCAGCTGGATCCTCTGTTCGAGGCAAACGACCTGAAGGCTACCGGTACCGGTACTTATCAGGAAGTCTTCGACTCTCTGGACTACGACAATGCTGCTGGTGCTGATTTGGTCGGCACCCTGCTGGACGGCATGGAGGCTGTCGGCTACACTGTCGGCTGAGTTTTAAGGCGCACCGCCGGCAGGAAGGTATAGCCTGACGGCTCTGTTCCGGACACAGTATAGAGATACATACGGGGCATCTATCCCCCAGACGGATCGGATGGATGCCCCCTTTTTTAAGAGATCGTGGTTACAATTTCTTGACAAAGTTGTTTCCAAATTGTGTACGGAGCCACCCGCACAACGAGTTTTCAAAAAGGAGGATTCCCGGATGAAAGAAAGCAAAGCTGCTCCCTCTCTGGGGCGCACCCCGGCGCAGAAGTTCCTTGACAAATGGCAGGGCCTGCTCTATCTGATCCCTTGGATCATCGGCTTCGTCGTGTTCAAGGCCATTCCGTTCGGTCAGTCGCTGTATTACAGCTTCACCGATATGAACTTCTTCAACGGCATCCATCAGTACGGCGTGATGAACTACGTCACCGCCTTCACCGATGCCAAGATCACCAAAGCCCTGATCACCACCTTCAAGTACGCGTTCATCACCGTGCCCCTGAAGCTGGTCTTCGCCCTGTTCATCGCATACATCCTGAACTTCAAGATCGCCTGCGTGAACCTGTTCCGCACCATCTACTACATCCCGTCCATTCTGGGCGGCTCGGTGGCCATCGCCGTGCTGTGGAAGGCCGTCTTCCGTGATGACGGTCTGGTCAACACCCTCATCCGCGCCATCACCTTCGGCCATTTTCAGGGTCCCTCTTGGCTGTCCGACCCCAACTACGCGCTGTGGATCATCTGCTTCCTGCGTATCTGGCAGTTCGGTTCCGCCATGGTCCTGTTCCTCGCCGCTCTGAAGGGCGTGCCGGCCGACCTGTATGAGGCTGCCACCATCGACGGTGCCGGCAAGTGGAAGCAGTTCTTCTCCATCACCGTCCCGATGATCACCCCCATCATCTTCTACAATCTGGTCACGCAGATCTGCCAAGCTTTCCAAGAGTTCAACGGCCCGTTCATCATCACCAATGGCGGTCCCCGCAGCTCTACCACGCTGATCTCCATTCTGGTTTACAACTACGCCTTCAAGTCCAACCAGATGGGTATGGCTTCCGCACTGGCATGGATCATGTTCGTCATCGTCTGCATCCTGACGGTCATCGCATTCACCAGCCAGAAGAAGTGGGTCTACTACTCGGATGAAAGGTAAGGTATGACGGTATGGGAATGAAAGCATCTAACGCCATCGCGACGTTTTTTAAGTACTTCGTCCTGATCCTTGTGGGTCTGATCATGATCTATCCCCTGCTGTGGATGGTCAGTGCGACCTTTAAGGACAACAGCGAGATCTTTGCAGGCATCGGCCTGTGGATCAAGAACCCCACCCTCGAGGGCTACAAGAACGCCCTGAACAACTTCGGCGGCTCTATCAACATCCTGCAGGCCATGCTGAACACCTACTCCTACGTTATCCCCAAGGTCATCTGCACGGTCGTCTCCGCCTGCATTGCCGCTTATGGTTTCGGTCGTTTTGACTTCCCGGGCCGGAAGATCCTGTTCAGCATCATGCTGGCTACCCTGTTCCTGCCTCAGGTCGTTCTGAACGTTCCTCAGTTCCTGCTCTACACCAAGTTCGGCTGGGTCAACAGCCCGTTCTATCTGGCGATCTGGGTTCACTGCGCATTCGCGACCGAGACCTACTTCGTCTACCAGCTGGTTCAGTTCATGCGCAATGTTCCTCGCGATCTGGACGAGGCTGCCGCTATCGACGGCTGCAACTCCTTCCAGACCCTGTACAAGGTCATCGTTCCGATGCTGATGCCTGCTCTGGTGTCCTGCGCACTGTTCCAGTTCATGTGGAGCTGCAACGACTTCATGGGTCCCCTGCTTTATGTGCAGACCCCTGCGAAGTACCCGATGTCTCTGTTCGTCAAGCTGTCCATGGACGGTGATACCGGCTTTGCCTGGAACCGTATTCTGGCTCTGTCCCTGATCTCCATCCTGCCGCAGCTGATCGTCTTCTTCTGCGCACAGGATCAGTTCGTCGAAGGTATCTCCGCCGGTGCTGTCAAGGGCTAATCGCTCTGCTGCTGCGGATATGACCGCAAACGAAATGTAAAACCGCTCCCTGTGCCATTTCCCGTAATGGTTCGGGGGGCGGTTCTTTTATGCCTGATGGCTCTTCCGGTATTGCAGGGGGCTGATGTTCATCGTCTCCCGAAAGACCCGCCGGAAGTGGGCAGCCGAGGCGAAACCAGTCTGCTCGGCCACATCGCCGATGCTCAGATCCGTCTCGGTGAGCAGCTTGAGCGAGGCTTCGATCCGCAGGCCGTTGACGTAATCCACGGTGGACTGCCCTGTGACCCGCCGGAACAAGCGGCTCAGGTAGTAGGGCGACAGGTAAAAGGCCGCAGCGACCTCGGTCATCGAGATCTTCTGCTGGTAATGGGACGCAAGGTAGGCACAGACCCGCTCCACCGTCTCGTTCCGGGGATGTCCGGCAGCTTCGGCCTGATACTCCTGCTCAACGTAGTGGAGCACCAGCCCCAGATACAGCCCGCCCGGATAGCTCGGCTCGTCGGCTGCGCTCTGCATCAGGTCGAGGATCGACCGCAGGCGGCTCCGCCACTGCACCGGCCCATAGAGGGTCAGGCATTGGCCCGGTTCAAACAGGCCGGTCAGATCCTGCAGGGCGAGGTTTTTCAACTCGTGGAGCACAACTTGTGGAAACTCGCAGCCGATCAGCTCGGGCACCGTGTGGCCGGTCTGCCGCAGGACCCCTTTGCCCGGCCCCAGCAGCAGCGCACCGCCCGGGTTTGCCGCTACGCTTTCGCCCTCCCACTCCAGCGTGCAGCTGCCGCCGGAGGGCAGGATCAGGTAGCAGTTTTCCCCGTGGGAATCCAGCTCCAGCCGCCCGCCGGACAGCCGCAGCCGCACCGCCCGGATCTTTGCATTCAATTTTTCCCGTTCTGCCCGCATCTTGGGCCAACCCCCTTGTAATTCCGAGTCCAGAATCCTATAATGGATACAACAGATCCACTCTGTTTTTCTGCCTTTAGTGTACCATGCCCGCACCCCGCGGGCAAGCTGAAAATCCACTCACAATCGTTCAGGAGGCTGATTGTTATGAACCTCTCTCTCATCCGTTCCATGACCCGCAGTGCCGTCTTTGAACTGGAAAACGGCCTGTGCTTCCGTCCGGCGCACCCGTTCACGGTGACGCTGAACGGCGAAACCGTCTACGAAAGCTGCAACACCAACGTGTTCTCCCTCTTCTCCCTGCTGCCCTCCACCACCTACACCGTGGGCGTGGAGGCCGAGGGCGAGAAGCTGAGCCTCGAACTCACCACCGCCGCTGAGACCTTCTTCGTGGATGCGTCCCGCTACGGCCTCGTGGCCGACGGCGAGACCGACAACACCGGCAAGCTGCAGGCCGCTCTGTCCACCTGTCCGGCCGGCGGCACGGTCTATGTTCCGGCCGGCCGCTACCGCACCGCAAGCCTCTTCATGAAGAGCAACACCACCCTCTACCTTGAGAAGGGTGCCGTTCTGCTGGGCGACAACGACCGTACCCATTATCCCATCCTGCCGGGCGTTCTGCCGAGCGAAAACGAAGTGGACGAGTATTATCTCACCGGCTGGGAGGGCAACCCTCTGAACAGCTTCGCCGGCCTGCTGAACATCACGCAGGTGGAGAACGTCGTCGTCACCGGCGAGGGCACGCTGGACTGCGACGCCCAGAACGGCGATTGGTGGGTCAACCCCAAGGTCAAGCGGATCGCATGGCGTCCCCGCGCCGTGGCCATGGTGGACAGCGACAACGTTACCCTCCACGGCATCACGGTCCAGAACAGCTACTCGTGGACCATCCACCCCATCTTCGTCAAGCACCTCGACCTGCTCAACTTCAACATCAACAACCCCTACAACGCCCCCAACACCGACGGCATTGACCCGGAGAGCTGCGAGTACACCCGGATCATCGGCGTCAACATCCACGTCGGCGACGACTGCATTGCGATGAAGGCCAGCAAGGTCTTCCTCGGCATGAAGCTCAAGAAGAGCTGCGAGCACACCGTCATCCGGAACTGCCTGCTGGATAAGGGGCATGGCGGCATCGTCATCGGCAGCGAGATGAGCGGCGGCGTCAAGGACATGGTGGTCACCCAGTGCCTGATGGACCACACCGACCGCGGTCTGCGCGTCAAGACCCGCCGGGGCCGCGGCAACACCGCCGTCATCGACGGTCTGGTGTTCCGCAACGTCGAGATGCGCGGCGTCAAGACGCCTTTCGTTATCAATATGTTCTACTTCTGCGACCCGGACGGCCACGGTCCCTATGTCCAGTGCCGCGACGCGATGCCGGTGGACGAGTACACCCCGAAGCTGGGCACCCTGACCATGGAGGACATCGTAGCCACCGACGCCCAGTTCGCCGGCTGCTACTTCGACGGCCTGCCCGAGCAGCCCATCGAGCGCGTCTCGATGAAGAACGTCACCATCACCTTCGACCCGAACGCAGTAGAGGGTCAGGCGGCCATGGCGGACAACCGCCCCTTCGTCAAGAAGCTGGCCATCTACGCCGAGAATGTCAAGGAGATCGACCTGCACAACGTAAAGATCGAGGGCTACGAGGGCGAGCGGCTCCGCTTTGCCAACGTCGGCCATTTTGAGGAGGACTAAGACCATGACGCATGATGAAATCCTGTCCATGCTGGGCGATTATGTGGACTACCTGATCGCCAATTCCAGCGCAGAAGCCCCCATGTGGAACATCGAGAAAGTCCGCAGCGGCAAGCCCAACAAGTGGAACTACATCGACGGCTGCATGATCACCGCCTGCCTGAGCCTGTACCACACCACCGGCGACAAGAAGTATCTGGACTTCTCCAAGCAGTTCATCGACTACTTTGTGCAGCCGGATGGCTCCATCAAGACCTACGACCCCAAGGAGTACAACCTCGACAACGTGAATCAGGGCAAAAACCTGTTCATCCTGTACGACATCTTCGGCGACGAGAAGTACCGCAAGGCCATCGACGTGATCGACAGCCAGCTCCAGACCCAGCCCCGCACCAAGGAGGGCAACTTCTGGCACAAGGACATCTACCCGTGGCAGGTCTGGCTGGACGGCACCTACATGGCCCAGCCCTTCTACATGGAGTATGAGACCCGCTTACACAAGATGCAGGGCTGCATCGACAGCTACAAGCAGTTCATGAACATCAAAAAGCACATGAGAGACCCCAAGACCGGCCTGTACTACCACGGCTACGACGAGAGCCGCCAGATGTACTGGGCCGACCCCGTGACCGGCTGCAGCCCCAACTTCTGGCTGCGCGCGATGGGCTGGTTCATGGTCGCGATGGTGGACACGCTGGAGCGGATGGACGAGCAGCTGTACAACGAGTACCGTGGGATTCAGGCTATGCTCAAGCAGACCATCGAGGATGTCCACAAATTTCAGGATGAGGAGACCGGCATGTTCTGGCAGGTCATGGACCATCCCGGCGTCGAGGGCAACTACCTCGAGACGAGCGGTACGGCACTGTTCGCCTACGCTGTGCTGAAAGGCGTGCGTCTGGGCTACCTGCCCAAACGGATGACCGCATGGGCCGAGAAAGCCTTCTATGGCACCTGCGACAAGTATCTGTCCAAGAACCCCGACGGCAGCCTCCAGCTGGGCGGCATCTGCCTCGTCGCCGGTCTGGGCGGCAAGGATCACCGTGACGGCTCTCTGGCTTACTATTTCAGTGAGCCGGTCGTCTGCAACGACGCAAAGGGCGTCGGCCCCCTCGTGCTGGCTTATACCGAGATGATCGCAAGAAAGTAAGCGGCTCAACGATCCTGTCCTGAAATGCTAACACCCCCGCTCCTGTGGTTTTGTGAACCATGGAACGGGGGTGTTGTTTTCGTTTGCCTTTGCGAGTCTTCTTTCAGATTTTATCCGTGAACGGCTACAATGGTATACGAATCGTATTCGCTCAATTCAAAGAGTGTGATCATATCAAAGGCTTTTGTCTCTCCGGCTGCAAGTGTTCCGACAAGCCAGCTGTCGCCGCCGTATATTCTTCCATCTTTGCGGTACAGCAGCATCACTTTTACCGAAGTCAAATCCTGATCGCTCTTGTTGGTAACCTCTCCCGTGAAGTGCGCATACGCACCCGAGTTTACGCGGTATGTGTTGGACACGACCAGCTCCGAAGATTTTACGACCTTAGCAGTTTCTTGGTCTACGATACCGTATTTGCTGTATTCGATCTTATACTCGGCGGAAGCTGGATTTTCCGAGGCCGACAAAATCACCGACCCCGAGATTTCAACGGTGTCATCGGCAGCAATGGCAGGCAGATAAATCACGGTACTTGTCAAGATCTTATCGTCGCGGTTCCGGATCACATAGTTTATCTTACCGCTCTTTACCGCCTTGTTTTTGTTGGGATTTTTAATCTTAAAATAATAGAAATTATAGCAGTAGTTAGAACCCTGCCGTCCCGTGTAATAATATCCGCAGTCTTCTACGATCAAACTCTGAAATTGCTCTTCCTCCTCTTTTGCAGGTTTGCTCTCTACACTTGACGAGCTGTTGGAACTGGCGGGCTCACTCTCTGCGCTAGACGTACTGTTCGACGAAGAACTTGCGGTACTGCTCGATGCCGGTTCACTTGCAGAACTCGAAGAACCGCTCGAGCTTGCGGGCTGACTCTCTGCATTTGATGTGCTGCTCGAACTGGCCGGTTTGCTCTCCGCGCTGGATGCACTGCTTGACGAAGAGCTTACGGTACTACTCGACGCCGGTTCACTTGCAGAACTCGAAGAACTGCTCGAGCTTGCGGGCTGGCTCTCTGTACTGGACGCACTGCTCGACGAAGAGCTAGTACTACTGCTTGCCGCTGGTTTGCTTTCTGCGCCGGAAGTACTCGTGCTGCTGCTCGATGCAGGTTTACTCTCCGGACTCGAAGAGCCGCTGGAACTTGCAGGCAGACTCTCCGCGCTGGATGTACTGCTGGAACCGGCCGGTTTATTTTCAATGCTCGATGAGCTGATGGTCGTGTTCGATGCAGAAGTGCTGGCGGAACTGGACGGTGCTGGCGCAGGCCCACACGCCGTCAAAATCATCGCCGACATAACCGCTGAAGCCGCAACAACGGACGACACCCGCAGCAGGTGTTTCTTCAATCTCATAAAATCCACTCCTTCTTCCGATTTGCAATCCCTTTCAAATTTTAACTGTATAGACATTTTAAGTCTATTATGTTTGTTCGATTATAGCATATTCCTCTATATAATGCAATCAAAAGCATAAACTATACGGTCAAAAGTTAAACTGTATGGACAGAGGATAAGCTATGGACTATACTGCAATCGGAAAGCGGATTCGTGCGCATCGCAAACAAAAAGACCTTTCTCAGGAAGAACTCGCCGAGATGGTCAATATTTCAACCGTTCACATGAGCCATATTGAAACCGGCTATACCAAACTCAGTCTGCCGGTGCTGGTGGACATTGCCTGCGCCCTTGGGGTGCGCACGGACGACCTGATCTTTGACAGGGATACCATGGGAAAAGACGAACTGCTGGAAGAGATTGCGCTCGAGCTGGAAGGCTGTACCAACGCCCAGCTCCTCGCCCTGCGGCAGATTTTGTCTGCATCCAAAGATGCCATTCATCATTATCTTGATTAAGCAGGAGTTTCATCATGTCCATTCCACTCACCGACAAAATCTCCCTTATCCCCTATTATCCAGCCAGCGAAACAACGCTTGCATGGTATCAGGACAAAACGCTCTGCAAACAAGTGGATAACATTGATGCGGTTTACGATCTCGACAAGCTCAACCAGATGTATCATTACCTCGACACCCACGGGGATCTATTTTACATCGCCTATGATGGAACGCTCTGCGGCGACGTCTGTCTGCAAAAGACCGGTGAGCTGTCCATCGTGATCTGCAAAGAATACCAGAACCGTCACATCGGGCGGGCGGTCATTCGAGGAATGCTTGCGATTGCTGCGGAAAAAGGCTTTTCGCAATGTTATGCCGAGATTTATCCGTTCAACATCCAGTCCCGGAAAATGTTTGAAGCTCTCGGGTTCGTCAAAGAGGACGAGGAGCGGTATGTCTATTCTCTGAAACAACGTCCATAGGTTCTATCTTGCATCTTTTTTGCAGAAATGGTACACTATATCTGAGGTGAGCAGAATGGTTTTCGCCCCCTATATTTCAACTATTTCCGGTGAGGTCGTACCGGTCAAGATCAACCGGATGCGAAAGGCTGATGCACAGAAAACGATCGACATCCCTCGTTGGCAGAGCGACTGGACCAGCAGTTATATTTCGCAAAGCAGTTGCCACAAGTACTCCGTCCATACCGCTGATGGTGAACTTGTTGCACTTGGGATGTACGAGATTCTTGACCATGCGCTTGCAATACGAATCGTCTACATGGAAGCGCATCCGGAAAGCAATCCGACCATTTCCGGCTCGGAGCGCAAATATACTGGAATCGGAAGGCTGCTGGTTGCCTTCGGCATCAAGCTTTCTATTGACAATGGCTTCGGCGGCGATGTAATCCTTGAGGCAAAAACGGATGCACTCGCTGCTCATTACAAAAATGACTTTGGCGGGATCGAGCTTCCTTCTTTCGGAAATAGCACCGCTCCCCGTTTTCTGATTCAGGGAGAACCCGCCAAGAACATCTTTTTCAGCTATTTGAAATGAGGTGATTTGATGGATATTCGTTCGAGCAATCTTTGTGAAGATTATCTCCGGGATGCCGCAAACGACCGGGAATATTACAACATTTTCTTTCAGATGTGCCGGAAGTTCCATATCAACTGGGCAGACGCATCCGAGAAAGAGAAATCCTTTATTACCGAAGTCACCCGCGTGACCTATGAGCGGGAACTTGCGCTGCAAAACGGTTCTTCGCCCGATACGGTGCGTCCTGCATTCAGTGCCTAATGTTTGCTTTCTTTTTTATCCATACGCCGCGTATGCGAAAAGCCGCCGGAGGTTTCCCTTCGGCGGCTTTTCCTATGATAGGAGGATCAAAAATGATCTAATCCGTATATCAAGTTTGTCTGAACTCAGTTCAGGATGGTCTGCTCGGTCTCGATGTCGAACAGGTGGACCTTGTGCGGGTCAAATGCCACGCGCACGGTGTCTCCGTTGCGAGCCTTGGAGGTGGGAGCCACGCGGGCGGTCATCTTGTTGCCCTTGTACTCCAGGTACAGGTAGATCTCAGCGCCCATCATCTCAGAGACATCGACCTGAGCATCCAGCTGGCAGTCGGTGTGCTTTGCCATGAACTCGGGCTCGTCGTCGATATCCTCGGGGCGGATGCCCATCTTGATCTTCTTGCCAACGTAAGCATCCAGCTTGCCGTCTGCGGTCTTCTCCTTGGGCAGGGGGATCACATCGCCGCCCAGATCGACGCCGTACAGGTCGCCTTTCTTGATGAGGGTGCCGTCGAGGAAGTTCATCTGGGGGCTGCCGATGAAGCCTGCAACGAACATATTGCAGGGCATATCATACAGGTTCTGCGGGGTATCGACCTGCTGGATGATGCCGTCCTTCATAACGACGATACGATCGCCCATGGTCATAGCCTCGGTCTGGTCGTGGGTAACGTAGATGAAGGTGGTAGCCAGCTTCTTGTGCAGCTTGATGATCTCGGTGCGCATCGAGGTACGCAGCTTTGCGTCCAAGTTGGACAGAGGCTCGTCCAGCAGGAAGACAGCCGGGTTACGAACCATTGCGCGGCCCAGAGCAACACGCTGACGCTGACCACCGGACAGAGCCTTCGGCTTGCGGTCCAGCAGGTGCTCGATCTCAAGGATCTTAGCAGCTTCGTGGACGCGGCGGTCGATCTCGTCCTTCGGGGTCTTGCGCAGTTCCAGACCGAATGCGATGTTCTTGTAAACGGTCATGTGGGGGTACAGAGCGTAGCTCTGGAAGACCATGGCGATATCACGATCCTTCGGGGGAACGTCGTTGATCAGACGGCCGCCGATGTACATCTCGCCCTTGGAGATCTCCTCCAGACCGGCGATCATGCGCAGGGTGGTGGACTTGCCGCAGCCAGACGGGCCGACGAAGATGATGAACTCTTTGTCCTGAATCTCGAGGTTAAAATCGGTAACCGAGGGAGCCGTTGCGCCCGGGTAGATCTTGTAGATGTGCTGGCAGCTAATCGAAGCCATAAGTCATTTGCCTCCATACAATTTTTACGGATGATTCCCACATCTTGACGATGGGTGATTTCGTTGTTATTATAATAGCAGATTATTTTGTGATATAAAATAGCATTTTATTGATTCGAGGTGTCAGATATTGATTTTCGATTGGACGAGCACCGCCGCCCTCGGTTCGGTGCGGGATCTCCAGCCCCAAGAGCCCCTGACCCTCTCCGGCGAGGGGCTGTGGGTCTGCCTTGTTTCCAGCGGAAAATGCACCGCCAGCCTGCCAGTCTCCGGCCCGTCGCCGGCGGGCAGTGCGCTGATTCTGCCGCCCCAGAACGTTCCGGCCGGGTGTCTCATCCTCAGCCGGGCACCGCTGGCTCTGGCCCCGGAGGGCGGATGCCACCTGCTCTGCGTCCAGCTGACCGGACAGGCTCCAGAGCTGTTCCTTGCCGGGCTGACCGCACTGCCCTTTCTGACCCGGGGTGAGACCTGCCCTGCCGCCGCTGAACTGATGGGACAGCTGGCCACAGAAGCCGGTTCCGACCGCCGCAGCCGGGCGCGGAGCCAGCTGGCCTTTGCCCTGCTCTGCGAGCTTTCGGGAGCCGACAGTGCCGCACCCGCCTTGCCGCCGCTGGTGGCGGAGGCCATCGCCGACATCCGGGAGAACTACGCCGGACTCTACGGCGTGGAAGAGCTCAGCGAGCGTCTGGGCGTCTCCAAGAGCCATCTGGTGCGGACCTTCACCGCCGCCGTCGGGGTGCCGCCGGGCCGGTATCTCACCACGGTCCGGATCGAGGCCGCCATGCGGCTGCTCCTCCACCGGGAGTACACGCTGGACGTCATCGCCAGCCTTTGCGGGTTCTCCGGGGCCAACTACCTCTGCCGGGTCTTTAAAAAAGAGACCGGCCACTCCCCCGCACAGTGGCGGGCCATGGCCGGTCATGCTGCCCGTCCCGGCCTTTCCCCGGAGGAAAGCAAGCGGGAACAGGAGTTGTTCATCTGAGTGTTATGTTTTGAGATATGCACCGCTGGCCGGGTCTTCCCGGCCTTTTCGTTTTGCCACATACATATCCGCATCGGCTTCGGCTACGGCATCGTTGAGGTTCTTCGTGGCCGTATCGAACACCACGCAGCCTGCCGACACATGGGGAAGACGGGGTTCCCGGTCCCGGTGCTTCTGCATCTCCTTGGCGAAATTCTGCATCAGAAGATCCACTTCGTCGTACCGCTGTTCCAGAATCACGCAGAACTCGTCGCCGCCGATCCGGAAGCACCAGCCATACCGGGCAAAGGTGTGCCGGATGCAATTGCTGATGATCTGCAGGCTCTGGTCCCCGAACGCGTGGCCGTAGCAGTCGTTGGCCTGCTTGAACCGGTCCACGTCGAAGAAGAGGATGGCTCCTTTGCTCCGGTACTGTGAGAGATACCGCTCGTATCCCCAGCGGTTGAGCAGCTCGGTCAGACTGTCGATCTGCTGGACGATGTCGCCATAGAACTTATAGAGCATCACCGCCGCGAGTCCCACCGTCGGCCAGAGCAGCTGAACTTTGAAAAAGATCTGGACCGCAATGCCCGCGACCAGAAAGACGGTCAGAACGCTCAGCAGGATGCCGCCGCTCTGCTGATAGCGTTTGAACACCCGCAGGCTTTCCAGCAGAAATACGCCGATGCAGCCCGCGCAGAAAACCGTATAGATCCCGTAAAACGCCCCGTGGTGGTAACAGTTCTGCACATCCACATAGAAGATCTTCCCTGTGAATGCCGAAGCGATCTCCAGCACCATATTGACCATACCGAGGTAGAACGCCGCCTTCCCCAGCACGACTTTCGGACTGAGACTCCGGGCGCAGATCAGCCCGATGAAGGGCGTGACCGACAGTTCCACGGTCTTGACCAGAACATGAAGCGGGATCAGCGAGGGGGGCGCACCGTTCAGTGCATTGCCGCACCACTCGCAAAAGGACGTGACGATGATGATGCTGAACAGCAGGCAGGTCATCCGCTTCCGCTCCCGATCCAGCACCACATTGAATCGCACCGAGAAGATCATGATGGACATCGCAAAAATGTTCAGAAAAATCGCCACGGTATAATAATTCGGTAGATTCATAAAAAACTCCGCAAACTTCTTTTTGATTTCCAAAATCCGGAACAATCCGGTCTCCGGGGATCTGTTTCAGTATACTTTCTTTTGCCGTCGGCCGCAAGGGAGTTTTCATGTAAAATTGCCGTAAAAATTATTGTTTTTTTCACATTTTCGGCCCAACACATGAAAAAACGCAAACACCCGGAGCTCCCGCTGCAGAGCTCCGGGTGTTTGCACACATCAAAAAGGAGGAAGTCTTGCCTTACGGCAAATCGTTGAATGTCACAAGTTTAATCTGATTTTCTTCTATCCATGTCCGGGTGGCCGGGTCAATGCTCATCGCAACTTCCATCGGGCGGGGACGGGTCAGAGAAGAATTCCGCAGGATATCTTCATCCAGATATCCCGGATGACAGATGAACATTCCGCAGCCATCTTTCCCATAATCGCGCATTGCGGCAGTTTTCAGACTCTCGAAAGGGTCGTAATCCGGCTTCATGCTGTCCATCGTGGTGTACAGTTTGGTATGCCGGAACAAAATCGGTCCACCTGTGAGCGCAGAACCGAGGAACGGCAGGCCGTGCCGCTCCGCGACGATTTCGACAGCACGGAAAAAGTTATCGCTTTTCACCGCATGGCTGCCGAAGTGCTGTGGCTGCCGGCCAGTCAGCTCGACGAAACGCTGATATTGTGCCTCCACTTCAAGGATAGCTTCTTCCAGCACCACAAAGTCTTTCTCTGTACTGCGGTAGACTTTTGAAGATTTGAACTTGCCGTTTTCGTCTACAAGACTGGGGATGCGTTCTGGGTCGGTCAACGGGGTTCCGGCACAAATATTTGTATGCTGACCCAGACAGAAATCATACCCTTTCAACAGCTGTACCCCGTGCTCCGCAGCGGGCATATTCGACATCAGCCCCACCGATCGGATCACACCATCGATCATTGCTTTTGCAATGCCGCAATTCACACCTTCACTGAATCCCAGATCATCCGCACGAATCAAGATTCGTTTCATCTTTTCTTCACCCTTTCGTACGCGAATCTCATTCTTTGCTGTTTATTTGCTCCTTTTCACAGATTCTTTCTCAAATCCAAAGAAGTAGGTAACGATGGCCGAAACCACCATCGACAGCACAATCGCAATGATACCATTGACAAGGTTTACCTGACTATCACCGATAAAACCAGTAAAGCTCAGGATGTTGGAGGGAGACATGGTGTAAACGCCAACGTGCATCAGACCCGCATATGCACCACCGACCAGACCGCCTGCGACCATGCCGATAAACGGACGCATATAGCGCAGGCCAATGCCGTACAGGATAGGTTCGGTAACACCGCCAAGAATGGCCGAGATGAAATAGCCCAGCGTCTCCGAACGCTCATCCTTATCCTTGATGCGGAAGAACGCGCCAATGGACATACCGATGGTTGCGAACACAGCACACTTGCCGCAGACGAAGATCAGACCCTCGAAACCGTCGGCCATCAGGGTCGCCATTGCAGGCAGAACCAGAACGACGTGCATACCGGTCATAACAAGGAACTCCCAGACGGCTGCGATGATGCCCTTGCCGACGAAACCGCCGTAAGTTGCAATGGCGTTGAGCAGGATAGAGAGATAATCTGCAAGGATGCTGCCCAGAGGAGCCAGTGCGCAGAGCGCGATGGGCGTCGTGATCAGGATGGTGAAAGTCGGTACAAAGACCGAAGCCAGCGCATCCGGGATGATCTTTTTGCAGAGTTTTTCAACGTAGTAAAGCAGAACGACCGACAGCAGAATTGGCAGAACAGACTGAGAGTAGTTCACCAGTCGCATCGGCACACCCAAAATACTAAACGGCTCACCTGCGCTTACCAGTGCAATAAGATCCGGAGCAATCAAAATTGCCCCCATATACATACCGAGTGCAGGCGTTGCACCAATTTTTTTCGCGGCATGGTAGCCGAGGAAAATAGGCAGGAAGTAGAAGCCTGCGTCATACATGAAATCGAACAGGATGTACAAATTGCTGTCTGCACTCAGCAGATTGAGCATCGTCGGTCCAAAAACAACAATGATGGTCTTGAACATACCGGCTGCCAGCATAATAGGAAGCAGCGGAGTCATCGAACCCGACAGGTAATTCATGATATTGCTGCCGATTTTCTTGGCAGTCAACTTTTCTTTCGGTTTATCTTCATCCAGATTTTCGTCGATCGCTGCAGAAGCGGCAAATCCACCTAATTTGCATACTTCATCGTAGACCTTGGCGACGTTCTGGCCGATGATGACCTGATACTGGCCGCCGGCCTTGGCGACGCCGATGACGCCCTTGATCTTTTTCACTTCGTCGTCTTTGGGAACGCCCGCGTCCTTCAGAATAAAGCGCAGACGGGTCATGCAGTGGGTCACGCTGGAAACGTTTTCCTTGCCGCCCACGGCTGCCAGAACGTCGGCAGCGATCTGAGCATTGTTAGCCATAGTGTTTTCTCCTTTGCTTTCCAAGTGGGTGAATTGCGGTTTTATCCAAAACAGCAGGCGCGCACCGCTGTTTTTCACAAAATAAAAGACCCTGACAGCACACGGCAAAACTGCCGCCGTGCTGCCAAGGTCATGCCCCGGGATATGGCCGGGTTACAGTCCTTCTTTGACGCAGATACGGTTGACATGAAGCATGAGGTAGAGCTGCTCTTCTTCGGAGAGCTCGAAGCCCCATTTTTCGTTTAAGTGGTCGCTGATGTGGGATACACACTCCGCGATGGCGGGGAACTCTTCCCGCAGGCTCTTGTACATCCGGATGTTCTCGCTGTCGATGGATTTCTGGTTCCGGATGCGCTTGAATAGGTATTGCACATGGGTGGCGTACCGGGAGTAGTTGAAAGAATCCCGGTCGATGATCTGATGGAAATCGTTCTCAACGATCTCGGTGATCTCCTCCAGCATCTCGTCGAACCGTGCCGCCTCGTCCTGTTCGGACTGGTCGGCAGGCTCTGCTTTCGCACTGAGCAGATTCATCGCAATGCCGACGGCCTCTTCCTTCGGCAGGCCGATCTGGAATTCCTTCCGGATGCGTTCTACGGTGTAGAGGCCGATCTTGTACTCCATCGGATACATCTGCTGGACGTCGTAGGCCAGCGGCATCCGGACGTGGAGCCGTTTGCGGACCCGCTCCATCGCAAAGTTGATGTGGTCGGCCAGCAGGAGCGGTGCGTTGGAGCTGAGCGGATAGGGCAGCTCGTTGCCGGCGATGTCTACGATCTTCGCCGCGAACAGCACCACCTCTGCGGGCAGGTCCCGCATGACGTTCTGATCCGCCGGGCTGATGTTGTAGAAGGTGCGCTCGATCTCCGCCGGGGTGATCTCCCGCGGCAGGGTGCCGAAACCGACGCCCTTGCCCATGGCGATCATCTCACTGCCCGCACTGTCGATGCACAAAACTGCATTGTTGTTCAGTTTTCGTTTGGCCAGCAAGCTGCGCCACCTTCTTTCCCCTGCATTGAAAAAATCCCCAAAAGCAACAAAGCAACCAACTAAGTGTTGCTTTTGGTCATGCCTCAGGGGAGTAACAGTCCAAATTCAATTCTGAATCTTCAATTTTTGTCTGCCCCGGGAGAATGCCCCTTGCGGGTAACAGCTCCTTGGAACAGCTGTATTATAGCAAATCGACCCAAACTGCGTCAATTCGCAAACCGAACAAAAAACAGGCCCGGTTTTTGTCAGAATCGTAAAACGTTATACTGCTTTTTCGGATTTTTGGCCGTATTCCGGCCCGTTCTCAGTCCAGATCCAGATCCTCGAAGCCGGTCACCGACTCGAACCGCTGGGTGCGCACCGCCATCATCTCGCTGATGAGTTCAGCCGGCAGGCCCAGCTGCCCGGCCATCCGCAGCATCTCGCTGACGTCCGAAGCCGTCAGGATGTCACATTTGCAGAGCCGCCGGAACAGTTCGGCATAGGCATCCTCGGCCTTGGTGGGCATGAACTGGGGCGCATGGTCGAAATACTGCACCAGCAGCGAGACATCCCACTGCCGGTCGGCGTCCGACAGGCCCGCGTCGTACTCCAGCCGGGCCAGTGCCATCCGCGCCGAGAAATCCAGCCGGAACGCCTCCTGCGCCAGCCGGTCGAACCAGCTCACCGGCTGGGTGAAGAAGTCCACCGGCACCCGCAGGATCTTACCGAACTTCCGGTCGCCGGCGAGGATCTTATCCCGGGCCACAGGCAGGCCCAGCTGGTAGAGGACAGTTCCGTCCGGAGCAGCCTTTTCCAGCCAGAGCAGCGCGGCGGCATGGTCAAACGCCGTCGCCGCCACCGTGATGGGGCGGCTCCACGGGATGCCTGCGCCGTCCAAGGCCGTCAGCCGGACCAATCCCGCGCTGTTGAAGGTGTGTGCGCCCAGCGCGGTGAGGCTGGCCGGCAGGGTCAGCTCTTTCAGGGCATGACAGCCCGCGAACACGCCTACATCCGGCATCACCTGATCGGTGGGCCGGGGCAGATAGCCGATGGTGCGCAGGCTCCCGGGCAGAGTCACCCGTGCCAAGCGGCTGCAGTCGCCAAAGGCACCAAGCGGCAGTTCTTCCACGCCCTCGGGCAGGGCGATCTCTTTTAAATTGGTGCAATGCCAGAAGGCATAGGGGCCGATGTGGTTCACGCTGGCCGGGAGATGGATCTCGGTCGGGCCGCCCTCGTCCACGGTCTCGGTGGTGGTGTACCGGCCCATCCGCATACAGAACACGCTGTAACTGATGGGCGACTGGAACATCTCCCGGAACCTCTCTTCCCCGATGTGGGAGACGGCGAAAGCAGTGGCGGCAACGGCGGTCACCGCCCGGCCCTCTACCTCGGCCGGAACGACGGCAGGCCGGGCCAGACGGGGCCAGCGGGTCAGGGCCAGCGTGCCGTCCGGCAGCGGCTCAAACTCCGCCGTCAGCGGGGCCTGCTCTGCTTCGGCCTCTTCGTGCAGGTGACCCAGCCGGGCAAACTCCGCGCTCATGTCCGGGGCATCGCCGCCCCAATCCTCGTCGTCGTCCTCGCCCAGCAGGTCGGCCAGTGCGGAACCCGGGATACCCGAACTTTGCTTTGCTTCCGGAGCGGGCGGCGACCACGGGTCGCCCAGCGTCCCCTCCGGCGTGATGAGATAACGCAGCTTTTCCATCGTTTACACCAGCCCCGTCAGGTCAATTTGGTGCAGCAGCTGCTCCGACTGCCGATGCAGCAGCAGGTCGCGGCTGGCCGCAAAATAATCGGTGCTCAGGAACTGGCCGAGGAAGGCCGTTGCCGCCGGTGCCACAGTCAGGTCGTTGACGGCCATGCTCAGCTCGGTACCCTTGCCGAAGGCTTCCTGCAGGAAACGCAGCAAGTTGCCGATCTCGGTCTGGGCTGCGGCCACCTCGGTCTGCAGGTCGGCCACCGACTGCTTGTAGCAGGCTTTCAGTGCATCGAAGGGCGTTGCGCCCTCCAACTTGTCGTGCCAGTCCGCCGTCATGGTCAGCAGGTCAAGATAGACTTTCTGCTTGGACGCCGGGGCGGTGTTGGCGGCGTTCCGCCAGCCGTCCTCGAGGCCGGAAAGGGCCGTCAGATGGTCGCCGGGCACGCTGAGTTCGGCCCGGTGCTCTTTCAGGGTTTTGACGGCCACAGCCAGCGCGTCGTGCCGCAGGGTGCAGCGGCTCATGTGGAGGAACACGGCTTCCAGCAGCAGGCTCACAAGGCTCATCCGCTCGTCCATCTTGGCACTCCGGGCCTGCGTCAGCACCTCTTCATCCCAGATGCCCTGCAGCAGCTCGTCGATCCGGTAGACCTGACGGTACTTCTGGTACAGCTCGTAGTAGATGGCGAAATCCCGGGCCACCTGCTTGTTCTGCAGGTATTGGGTGGTCAGCTCTTCGCTCACCGCAAGGCCCAGTTCTTCGTGGTACTGCAGGATCTCGGAGAGGTCTTCCCATGCACGGGGGGTCACGACGGTCAGGCCGTCCACGGTGGTCTCCACCTTGTAGAAATCCTCGGGCCGGATGTCCAGATAGCTGATGACGCAGCGGCTCACGCCGTGGTCGAGAGCGTAGGCTTTCCATGCCGGGTAGTTCGGCTCCACCTCAAGGACCTTCAGGCGGTCGCGGGTGGCAGCGTCGAATTCCCGGACGCTCTTGTTGAACCGGGGCGGGTTGCCGGCGGTGACCACCACCCAGCCTTCGGGGATCTGGTGCCCGCCGAACACTTTGTACTGCAAGAAGAGCAGCATGGAGGGCGACAGCGTCTCGGAGACACAGTTGATCTCATCGAGGAAGAGGATGCCCTCGGTCTTGCCGGTGGTGCGCATACAGTCGTAGACGCTGGCAATGATCTCGCTCATGGTGTACTCGCTGACCTGATAGGTCTTGCCGCCGTACTCTTTTTCCACGATGACGGGCAGGCCCAGCGCGCTCTGGCGGGTGTGGTGGGTCATGGAATAGCTGACCAGACCCAGCCCCATCTCGTCGGCGATCTGCTGCATGATGGCCGTTTTGCCCAGACCCGGAGCACCCAGTAGGAACACCGGCCGCTGATGCACCAGCGGCATCCGGTAGCGGCCCAGCGCGTCTTTCTGCAGGTAGATCTGCACCGTATTCTTGATCTGTTGTTTTGCACTTGCTATATCCATGATTCAGCGTCCTCCTCCGTTTGAGGCTGTTCGTTGTTGAGCAGACGGATGTTATCGGTGGTCAGCACCGCGCGGATGGCCCAGCCGGGCACATTCGGGCTGATGTAATCGTCCCGGTTGAAGATAAAGGCAGTCTTGTAGGCGGGGGCCTTTTCCGGGTAGGTGCCCACGCCGTCGGTAAAGTAGATCAGGCCGTTCAGCTCGGTCAGCGTCCGCTGTTCCACCAGTTTGTCCACATAGTCGAACACCGGGCGGAAGTCCGTGCCGCCAAAACCCCGGAGCTTGAGTTTCGGGATCAGCTCGTCCAGTTGGTCAAGGCTGGTCAGCCGCTCCACGCTCTGCACCTCGGCATCGCACTGGATCAGGTAGATGACCACCTGCGTCGTGAACGATCCACTCTGGCGCAGCACATCGCAGGTGCGCTGCAAAAAGCTCTGGACGATCTCGCCCTGCACGCTGCCCGAGGTGTCGATGGCAATGACGAATTCCCGGATCCGCTTGTCGTCCCGGTATTCCAGCGGCTCGATCAGCGGAATGTTGCCGTAGGTCTTGAGGCCGTAGGTGTAGTAGATGAGGTCGAACGCCTCGTCCGACAGCTGCATCACCTCGTTCTGTGCTCCGAACCGGCGCAGAAACTCGGTGTAGTCGCACTCCTCAAAGGTAATGGGCGCAAGGCCGTCCATCAGCGCACCGGCCCGTTTTCCGTGGCGGCGGCTGAAGGTCTCGAGGTCGGCTTTGGCCTGCCGCGCCAGCTGCTTCCACTGCTTGCGCAGGGCTTCCTTCTGGCGGCGTTCCAGCTGCTCCCGGGTCTCGTCGTCCTCCGGGCTGGGCGGGGCCAGCTCGTCGAGGTCGTCGCTCTCGTCGGGCTGTTCGTCGGGGGCCAGCGGCAGCTTTTCCCCGCCCGGCTTCCGGCTTCCCTTCCGTCCGGGCCGGGTATACCACAGGATGTGGCTGTCGCGGGAGAATTTCTCCCGCAGTTCGGTCAACACATCCGCCGGGTACTGCCGGTCCAGCAGGAAGTTGTACAATTCCTGCGCCGTCATCTCCGGGCAGGACTCCTGCAGGCGGAGGAACCAGTCCCGCTGGCCCTCATCCGTCGGCAGGGCGCAGGACGGGATGTCCAGCTCCCGGATGATCTCTTCCACGGCGATGTCGCAGGCGAGGTTCCAGAGGGCGTTGTCCTTTTCCTGCTTCTGGAACGGATGCCCCAGCAGGCAGTGGAGGGTGGTGTGGAGCAGTGCCCGGGTGGGAGCCGACTGCTGGGCGCGGAAGGCCCGCAGCACCGTCTTGGGCGAATAGTACAAGGCCCGGCCGTCGGCGGCATACAGTGCGTCCAGCTTGTCCAACGCCATGGGGCGCAGCTGTTCCAGCGAGGACGACAAAAACCGCAGGTCGGCGGTCAGCCGGCTCTGGGCCAGCGTCACCACCTGCGCCGCCAGCGCGTAGATGTCCGGCGTTTCCGGTGCGGGCTGGGTATGGGGCGCATCCGGCATAGGCATTCTCTCCTCTCATGTGTTTTTCTGTATTGTATCAGAAATGGTTTCGGGATAAAAGCGGCAAAACCAGCCGGCAGCCGCTCCGCAGGAAGCAGCCGTCTGCTGGTTTGCACGCATTGGATAGTTCAGTTAAAACAGCAGACCGCAGAAGATGCAGCCGACCGCGACCATGATCGCCGAAGCGAGCCACGCGTAGGGCAGGGTGTGCTTCTGGTGGTCGCCCAGATCCTGACCGGACAGACCCAGCAGGAGGAAGGTCGAACCGGTCAGCGGGCTCAGCGGGAAGCCGAGGGTCATCTGACCCATGATGGAAGCCTTTGCCACGGCCAGCGCATTGCCGCCCATGGCAGCCACTGCGTTTGCAATGACGGGCATGACGCCGTAGTAGTAGGAATCCGGGTCAAACAGCAGGCTCAGCGGAACGCTGAACAGGCCGACGATGGGTGCGATGAAGGTGCCCATGCTGGTGGGGATGATGGAGACCAGTGCATCGGTCATGGACGCCAGCATTCCGGAGTTCTTGACCACGCCGGTGAAGGCACCTGCGGCAAAGACGATGGAGACCATCAGGAAGGCCGCCTGTGCATGGCTGTTGATGATCTTGTGCTGCAGCTCCACGCTCGGGTAGTTGACGATGAGCAGGATGCAGTAGCCGATCATGAAGGTGACCGCCGGGCTCAGACGGTTGGTAATCAGGACGTACAGGATGACGAGAATCAGAGCCACGTTGAAGTACCAACGCCAGCCGCCGCGGGCCAGCTCGTTGGTGCCGGTGGAGGCCTTGGCCTCGGTCAGGCCGGTGACGGCTGTAGCCGGGATACCGGCGGCGATCCGCTTGGCTTCCTTCTTGCCGAGGAAGGCAGAGATGACCGCGCAGGCGATCCAGCCAACGATCCACGCGGGCATGATGGAGACCCACAGCTCACTGCCGGTGACCTCATAGCCGAGGCCGGACATGGCAGCCGCCGCGCGGACGGTGGGGCCGCCCCACGGCAGGACGTTCATGACGCCGGCCGCGAGAGCAACAATGGTAGCTTCGACCCAGAGGTTCATCTTGAGCTTCTGGAACAGGGGCATACAGGCGGGGATGGCGATCAGGAAGGTGGTGGCACCGGAGCCATCGAGGTGGCAGATGCAGCCGATGAGGAAGGTGCCGACGCAGACCTTCACGGGATCCTCGCCGGTGAATTTCAGGATGCGGCTGATGATGGGGTCAAACACGCCCGCATCCGAGCAGGTGCTGAAGAACAGGATCGCAAAGATGAACATGACGCCGGTGGCGACGATGCTCGTCAGGCCCTTGCCCATGTAGTCGGTGCTCAGCATGGTCAGTGCTTTGGTAAAGCGCGTGCCAAAGGTGATGGTCGGTTCTACATAAGCAGTGCCGGCTTTTTCAGCCGCCGCCTGCGCCGCCGAGATGATGGCGGCCGGTGCGTTCATGAATGCAGCGATGAAGCCAGTGATGGCAGGAACAAAGATCAGGGCAACGAGGGTCGAGACCTTCTTGCTCATGATCAACGCCAGCACCAGCAGAATGGTAACGAAACCTAAAACTGCCAGCATAAGGGGATTCCTCCAGATAATGGTTTGATGTGTTGATGTTCGGACATTGGGGATACGCGCGCCTTATGTTCTGTACAGATTGTGGGAACGATCGCTATTTCAAAAGACCTGAAGCTTCAAGCTGCCAACGGGAAACAAAGTGGAAAAAATCAGAATACCTGCTTTTCGTGCAGAGCGTTGAACTCCTCTTCGCTCATGCCGAGGACGCCCTCGAAGATATCCTTGTTGTTCTGGCCCAGCTGGGGTGCGGGGGTGCGGACAGAGGGCTTGGTGTCCATCAGCTTGATGGCACAGCCGTTGACCGTGACCTTGCCCAGCGTGGGGTGGTCCATCTCGACGAACATCTCACGCTCTTTGACGTGGGGATCGTCCAGAATTTCCTTGATGTTCATGATGGGGCCTGCGGGGATGCCGTGGGACAGCACCAGCTCGGTGGCCTCGTTGGGGGTCAGATCCTTGATTCGGTCCTCGATGACCTCGGCGATGGCGTCCTGATTGGCCAGACGGCCGGGCATATCCACAAAGCGCGGGTCAGTGATCATATCGGGGCGGTTGAGGATCTCATTGCAGAGCTTCTCATACAGCTTCTGGTTGCCGGCAGCAATGATGACCTTGCCGCCCTTGCAGTTGAAGCTGTCGTAGGGAGAGACGGCGGCATACCGGTTGCCCATGGGGGCGGGGATGTTGCCGGTCTCGATGTACTTCAGAGCCGTGTTCTCGGTGGCAGCGATCATGCTGTCCATCAGAGAGACGTCCACGCGCTGGCCCTTGCCGGTGATGGTGCGGGCGTTGACCGCGGCCAGAATGCCGATGGTGACGTGCAGGCCGCCCAGAATGTCGCCCAGTGCGGAACCGGCGCGGGTAGGCTCGCCGCCCTTGGCACCGGTGATGGACATCATGCCGCCCATGGCCTGTGCCAGAATGTCATAACCCGGGCGCAGGTGATACGGGCCGTAGCAGCCGAAGCCGGAAACAGCGGCGTAGATGATGCGGGGGTTGATCTCTTTCAGGACGTCGTAGCCCAGACCCAGCTTGTCCATGACGCCGGGGCGGTAGTTCTCCACAACGATGTCGGCCTTCTTGACCAGCTCCTTGAAGATCTCCTTGCCCTCGGGGGCTTTCAGGTTCAGGGTGATGCCCTTCTTGTTGCGGTTGATGTTGGCAAAGTAGACGCTCTCCCGCTCGCCGTTCAGGTTCTTGGCGCGGAACGGAGGATAGCCGCGGGTGTCGTCGCCGCCCTTGGGGACTTCGATCTTGATGACGTTTGCACCCATATCGGCCAGCATCATGGTGCAGAACGGGCCTGCCAGAACGCGGGTCAGATCGAGAACCGTCAGGTTCTCCAAAGCCATGTGCTCACTCATTACAGTTCTCCATCCTCCACATGAATCTTCATCCGCATGACGGCACTGCCCATGGACTTGCCGAGGCTGTCCAGACGCAGGCTCATGGTGGCACCGCCGCCCAGAGCGTGCTTCATCACGAAGTTGAAGCCGTTCAGGGAGAGCACATCGTAACGGGTGATTTCACCCTTGACCATATCGCCGAAGTAAGCCTTGAGCTTTTCGGGGGTCACTTCGCGCTCAATGATCTTGTAATATTCCGGTTTGCGTGCATAGACGCAGACGTTGCTGGTGTCGCCCTTATCACCGGAACGGCCATGGGCGATATCGTTCAGATAGATCTCTGCCATCTTACTTCACCTCCAGAATATGACTCTCGACCTGTACGGCGTCACGCGGCACAGTGGTGGGCCACAGAGCCATGACCTCCTGCACGCGGGCACGGCCGCCGAAGAAGGATGCACCCGGAGGGCCGTTCAGCTGCATGGGGCTGATCTCGGGAATGATCTTGGCGCATTCCTTCTTGTCCTCGCTGAACACGGCAATGCGCAGGACGCACTCGTTCAGGTTCTTGAGGGCCTCTTCGCTCATATCGGCCACGCCCAGATGCAGGCTGTTGACGCCGATGTAGCTGATGTGGATGTCGTCGGCCTTCATGCCGCGACGCTGCATCTTCTTCATGATGACCTCTGCGCAGTACTGAGCCTTCTCGTAGGCATCGGGCCATGCGAAGCTCAGCATAGAGACGGTCTTCCAGCCCTTGTGGTAGCCCACGCAGAGCTTGAGGGTATCGGGGCGGGGTTTGCCCTTGACGCCGCCGATGCGCACGCGGTTGTCGCCCACCTGCGTGATGGTGGCGTGGCTGATATCCACATTGACGTCCGGGGTCAGGTAGTTGGCCGGATCGTGGACCTCATACAGGAACTGCTCCTTGCAGCTCTGCTCGCAGATGATGCCGCCGCAGTCGGGAGCCTTGGTGATCTCGAAGGTATCGTCGGTCAGCTCGGCAATGGGGAAGCCCAGCTCGTCCATGCGGGGCACATTGCGCCAGTCGTACATATAGTTGCCGCCGGCACCCTGACCGCCGCACTCCAGCAGATGGCCTGCCATGATGCCGCGGGCGAGGTTGTCCCAATCGTCAGCAGCCCAGCCGAACTCGTACTTCAGCGGTGCGAGGAACAGTGCGCTGTCGGCTGCACGGCCGGTGATGACCACGTCTGCACCCTCGGCAAGGCAGCCTTCGATGCCCTCGTGGCCGATGTAGACGTTGCAGTTGTAGATCTTATCGAGGATGTCGTTGAAGTTTCCGTCGTAGTCAAAGTTGGGGAAGGTCCAGCCATCCTTGAGCAGCTGCGGGATCTTGTCCTTGATGTTGTCGCCGGTCACATAACCGATCTTGTAGCCGCTCATGTTGCTGCCTTCCGCCCACTGACGGATGCCGTCCACACAGCCGCTGATGTTCATGCCGCCTGCATTGGTGCAGATCTTGATGTGCTTGTCCCAAGCCTCTTTGCCGGCCGCGCTCAGGATGCGGGTGGTAAAGTCGGGCGCAAAGCCCTTGGTCGGGTCTTTCAGCTGCTGTTTTGCCATGATGGAGAGGGTCAGCTCTGCCAGATAGTCGCAGCCCATATACTGAATGTCCGCATTTCGGATCATGTGGATGGCCGCATCGGGGCTGTCGCCCCAGAAGCCTTGGCCACCGCCGATTGCAACTTTTTTCATTCCATAACCTCCTTAACGGTCGAACGAAAAGATCCTTGCCTGACTCCACGCTGCCGTCCATTCCGCGTTCGGTATAACGTTTGAGTCAATCGTCGTACTCAGTATAGTCAAACGATTTACTGATGTCAAGAGGGTTTTGATAAAAAATTGGCGTTCTTTGCCGGATCTGAAGTTTCCACCCGTAAAAAAGACCAAATTCTGAAGCTTTTTTCAGGCATTCTGCCGAAGTATCCAACCACGGTGCAAAATAGGAATTTTTACTTGTCAATCAACCCCCGGTGATGGTACAATAGTTCCAACAATCCGATACATGGTAAAGGTGGGATTTTTACATGGTCACGATCAAGCAGATCGCACAGGAAGTCGGCATCTCGCCCAGTACGGTCAGCATCGTTCTGGGCGGCAAGGCAGCCGAGCGGAAGATCAGCAAGGAAACGCAGCAGAAGATCTTCAGCGCGGCGGCGCGGCTGGGCTACCAGCCCAATATGGCAGCGCGGAGCCTGCGGGACGGCACATCTGCCAACGAACTGGTGGTGGCCATGTTCTGGGCGCAGGACTTCCGCGCCAGCATGATGGTCCGCTTCTGGGACGGCCTGCGGGCTGAGATCGAGCACAGCGGCCGGCCGGTGCGTCTGGTGATCTATCCCTACGTCAACGACCATCTCAACGAGTGCACCGCCCTGACCAGCGGTGCCAACTGCCACGCCGCCCTCATCTGCAACGCCTCCTACACCGACCTGCAGTTCCTAGAGGACACTCAGCTGCCCATCCCGGTGGTGCTGTACAACCGCCAGTGCAAGGGCTACTGCAGCGTCAACGTCGATGATGTCAAGATGGGCGCACTGGCGGCCCGGGCCTTTGCGGACAACGGCTGCAAAACGGCCTCGGTGCTGACCGGCCAGCCGGTGTTCTGGGGGATGGAAGACCGCATCCACGGTTTCCGGCTCGAAGCCCAGCACCACGGCCTGCAGGTCGTGCTCAGCCGCTACTGCGAAAACAGCATCCGGGGCGGCTACGATGCCGTCACCCACCGGCTCAGCCGGGAGTGGGCGGAGACCCGGCCGGACGCCATCTTCTGCGGCTCGTCCATGATTGCCCACGGTGCCATCCGCGCCTTCCACGAAGCAGGCTTTTCCACCGAGGAGCTGCCGAAGGTCATCGCCGTCGGCAACGGTGCCGAGGAGACCGATGAATACGCGGTGCCCAGTCTGAGCGTCGTCCACCTGCCGATGGAAGAGATGGCCTGCGAGTGCTTCCAGATGGCCCTTGCCCTGCTGGACGGCAAGATCACCACCCCCGAAAGCCGGATGCTCCCCATCGAGTACCTTGCCCGGGAGAGCTGCGGCGACATCGTGGAACACCCGGAAGGCTGCTGAACCTTTCCCCTTTTCCTATATATAAGACAGCAAAAAGCCCTGAGAAACCGCTCCGTGCTGCGGAGTGCTTCTCAGGGCTTTGCTTTATGCGGAGATCATGCGGGTGGTTATGCTTCGGTCTTGTTCTTCTTGAGCAGGCTCAGGATCACAGCACCCACCACGCTGCCGACGGCCAGCGCGACGACATACATCACCGCGTGATCGACGACCGGGAAGACGAAGATGCCGCCGTGGGGTGCGCGGAGGGCGCAGCCGAAGGTCATGGACAGCGCACCGGACAGAGCTGCGCCGATGACGCAGCTGGGCAGAACGCGGAGCGGGTCCGCCGCGGCGTACGGGATCGCGCCCTCGGTGACGAAGCAGAGGCCCATGACGTAGTTGACGATGCCGTTCCGACGCTCATCGGGGGTCCACTTCTGGGGGCAGAAGGTGGTGGACAGGGCGATGGCAATGGGCGGGACCATGCCGCCGACCATGACCGCCGCCATGACCTCGTAGTTGCCGGAAGCCAGAGCCGCCGTACCGAACACATACGCCGCCTTGTTGAAGGGGCCGCCCATGTCGATGCTCATCATACCGGCGACGATGGCACCCAGCAGGACTTTCGAGGTGCCGCCCATGGCGTTCAGCCAGTTGGTCATGGCGGTGTTGATCATGCCCATGACGGGGTTGACGCCGCACATTACGGCACCCACGATCAGGATGCCGCCCAGCGGGTAGATCAGCATTGGACGGATCCCGTTCAGGCTGGCGGGGAGCTTTTCGGTGATTTTAACGAGGAAGCGGACGATGTAGCCTGCGGCAAAACCGGCCAGCAGCGCGGCGAGGAAGCCGCCCGAGACGCCGGTGGTCTCACCGTTGGCCAGACCTGCAAAGTTGGTGCCGTTCATGGCCAAAACGCCGCCCGCAAAGCCGACAGCCAGACCCGGACGGTCGGCGATGGACATGGCGATGAAGCCCGCGAGGATGGGGAGCATATAGCCGAAGGCTGCGTTGCCGACCGTCTTGAAGAAGGCCGCGAGGGGCGTGTTCATGCCAAAGTTGGAGGGATCAATGGTGTAATCGTCCAGCAGGAAGGCCAGCGCGATCATGATGCCGCCGCCCACCACGAAGGGCAGCATATGGGAGACGCCGTTCATCAGGTGCTTGTAGAGGCTGTGGCCGATGGAGTCCCCTGCCCCGGTGTCCTCGTCGGCGGCCTGTGCGCCGCCCTTGGCATGGTAGACGGGCACCTCGCCGTGGGCGATCTTCTTGATGAGTTCTTCCGGCTTGTGGATGCCGTCGTCCACCCGGGCAAAGAGCACCGGCTTGCCGTCGAAGCGGGCCGTCTCCACATTCTTGTCCGCCGCAATGATGATGCCGTCGCAGGCCGCGATCTCGGCCTTGGTCAGAACATTCTTGGCACCGTCGGAACCATTGGTCTCCACCTTGGTCGGCAGGCCCAGCTTGTCGCCCGCCTTGGTCAGGGCTTCCGCCGCCATATAGGTATGGGCGATGCCATTGGGGCAGGCGGTCACGGCCAGAACCCGGTAGCCGTCCTGCGGGATGTTCTGGTTGGTGAAGCTCTCGCTGCCGAACTGGGCGTCCTCCTGTGCGTCGATGGCATCGAGGAACTCGGCCGGGGTCTTGGCAGCGCGGAGCTTTTCGACAAATTCTTCGTTCATCAGCATCTGCATCATCCGGGCCAGCATATCCACATGGAGACTGCCGTTTTCGGGTGCGGCAATGGCAAAGAGCAGGTCGGTCTTGCCGTCGTCCTCTTCGTTGTACTGGACCGGTTCGGTCAGGCGGAGCGCGGCCAGACTGGGCCGGGTCACGCAGGAGGTCTTGGCGTGGGGCACCGTGATGCCATTATCGACGTAGGTAGATGCCTCGGCTTCGCGGGCATAGAGGGCGTTCTTGTAGGCTTCGGTGTCGGTGATGTTGCCGTGGGTCGCCTGCAGTTCCACCAGCCGGTCGATGATCTCGGCCTGATTTTTCGCGGGCACATCCAGCGCGATGGATTTTGCGGTAAACAATTCCGTGATACGCATGGTTTTTCTCCTCTCTGTCAGATCTGCTTCAGCAGCTCGTCGATATCGTTCTTCTTCGCCAGCCCAAGGCTGAATGCCGTTGCACTGCCGCAGGCGGTGCCAAGGCGGAGGGCCGTCTTGTAATCGCCGGTCTGGAGGTAGCCGGCCACAAAACCGGCCACCATGCTGTCGCCGGCACCCACGCTGTTGACGACCTTGCCCTTGGGGGTGCCGATCCGGTGGACTTCTCCCTGCTCATCCAGCAGGAGAGCCCCGTCGCCCGCCATGCTGACGAGGACGTTCCGTGCGCCCTTCTCCTGTAACGTTTTCGCGGCAGCGACGATTTCCTCATCGGTGTGCAGCACCTTGCCGACGATCTCGCCCAGTTCGTGGTTGTTGGGCTTGATGAGGAAGGGGTGATACTGCAAAACATTCACCAGCAGATCGCGGGTGGCATCCACCACGGCCCGGACGCCCTTGCCGTCCAGCCGGGCCAGCAGCCGTTCGTAGGTGGTTTGCGAAAGACTTGCCGGGATGCTGCCCGCGAGGATCAGGATGTCGCCCTCCTTTAAGGTGTCGAGCTTTGCTTCCAGTGCTTCCATTGCGCTTTCGGGGATGTCGGGGCCGGCACCGTTCAGCTCGGTCTCCTGCCCTGCCTTGATCTTGACGTTGATGCGGGTCATTCCTTTTTCGAGGTGGATGAAGTCGGTGTCGATGCCCTGCGCGGCCAAGCCCCGCTCGAGCCACGCGCCGGTCTCGCCAGCCACAAAACCCAGAGCCACGCTCTTGCAGCCCAGCTCAGCCAGCACACCGGACACGTTGATGCCCTTGCCGCCCAGCACGCAGTCCTCGCCTTTGGCGCGGTTCACCTCGCCCACTTCCAGCGGAGCATCCAGCCGCACAACGTAGTCGATGGCCGGATTGAACGTTACCGTGTAGATCATGCTTCTGTCTCCTTTACCAATGTGAATTGTTTGTACTTGGGGTTCGGGCAGTGGTTGGTCAGGATCGCACCGCCCTGCAGATCCGAGATGACCGCCGGGTAGACCCGGGCAAACTTGGAGTCGTCCACGAGGAACCATGCCTCCCGCGCCCGGTGCACCGCCGCCGCTTTGACGGCCGCTTCTTCGGGGTCGGGGGTGGTGAAGCCCGCATCCAGCGAAACGCCGTTGGCCCCGAGGAATGCTTTCGTGAAGTTGTACTGCTGCAGGCTCTGCAACGCCGCCGCACCGATGATGGCCTCGGTGTTGGGCCGGAGCAACCCGCCGGGCAGGAACACCCGGCAGCCTTTCTGGGCCAAGATCCGGGCGTGGGCCACGCCGTTGGTCAGGTATCCGGCTTCGAGGGCCGGGCCGCTCAGTGCCCGGGCCACCGCCAGCGTCGTGCTGCCGGCATCGAGAAAGACGAAATCCGACGCCGTGATGAGGGCCGCCGCCGCCTTTGCGATGCTCTGCTTCTGGGCCACCGCCAGCGTTTCCTTCGCGCTCATGCTGGGTTCGTCGGCGAGGAACTGGCTGTCCGGCAGGGTCGCGCCGCCGTGGACTTTGTTCAGCTTCCCCAGCCGGTCCAGTTCGTTCAGGTCGCGCCGGATGGTGGATTCGCTGGCGTTCAATGCCTCGCACAGCTCCTGCACCGTCGCCGTCCGCTTTTCGGCCAATAGGTTCAAAATCAGGCCGAACCGTTCTTCTGCTAACACTTTCGGGCACCTCCAAAGGGTCTATTGTGAATGTTTTTGATTGTTTGTGAAGTGTTTTGCGTGTTTCTGGTTTTATTATAGCAATTTCTCCGTCAAAATCAATCACATTCCGTCAACTTCACGCACAAATTTTCTCCTCGAAATTCAGACAGATTGCACAGACAGTAGGATACATCTTCGTTTCAGGCACAAAAAAAGCCTTCCCCTATGAGGGGAAGGTGGCGAGTTTACGAGCCGGATGAGGTGGAATCAGGCATCCGACCGCGAATAGGCGTTCTTCATGCCGCTGCTCAGCTCAAACAAAACTTTGTCCAGCGTATCGGAAGCATGGGCTTTCAGGGCCTTGGCAATGGCCTCGTTGCCAGCCTCGCGGAGGGCAGCGCGTTTGGCGGCGTCCGGTTCGGCCTTCTGCAGGTTGTCGTATTCCTTCACGAGGGCGCGGGTCGCCGAGAGGACGGCCAGCTCATACCGCTCGATGTGGAAGAGCGACTTGCCGTAGCTGGCGTCGGCCATGGCCGCGATCATCCGGCTGACCCAGTAGAAGCTCTCGGTGGAGACTTCGCCGGTGGTGCAGGCCAGATATGCCGGCGTGGTCTCCACGTTGGCGTAGAAGGGCACCATGGTGTTGAACGCGTTTGAGGCGTAGGCGATCCACTCGATCGCACAGTACTCTTCCGGCAGATCCGGACGCATCTGGATCAGGGCCATGAAGTCGTTCCGGTTGATGCCGATGGAGCGGTAGGCCCCCTTCATCGAAGCGTCGCCGTAGCTGGCATAGGGATCGTAGGGCGTGCCCTGATAGTGAGAGGACAGCACATACTTGACGTCCTCGGGGGTCAGCTTCTTCTCCGGCACCATGCACCACGGCAGATCGTCGGAACGGGGGGTAAAGTCGGCATTCGCCCCATCCCAGACCTTGGTGTGGGGGTTCAGATACCACAGCATGAACCACGCACGGGGCGTGTTATACACATGGTCGGCGTCCTCGTGGCTGCCAAAGGCATCCCGGGGGTTCAGCACGCCGTCCAGCGACAGGTCGAGGTGGT
>CAVKZS010000038.1:0-51132 GCA_963660925.1 Eubacterium sp. CAG:38
AATGCACCAAAAATTTCGCGATTTCGTGGGTTTACCTATGGGTTTACTGAGAGAGGGAAGCCCGAAAAACCGCATGAATACTGGACTTTTTGGATCAAGGATAGGTGAGTACGGTCTGAAGGCCGCTCGTCGTGCTCCCCAGTTCTCCAAGCGTTGAGTTCTGTTCCATACGGAATTTCTGGCAGTCCTGTTTCGGCAGGGCTGCTTTTTTGTTTGTCGCTTTCATCAAACGCCCGCAACTGCTGATACCAAATTTTCCACCGAGTATTATAATAAGGTGGAAAACGAAACGGGTTTACCGGGAGGCGTAGAAGATGAAACTGGGGATCATTGATGTGGGCGGCGGTCTGCGCGGAATCTACGGTGCGGGTGTGCTCGACCGCTGCTTGGACGAACACATTCACTTTGATTGCTGCATCGGTGTGTCGGCCGGCGGCGCAAATATGACGTCCTATGTGGCAGGCCAGCGGGGGCGGAACAAACCCTTCTACGACGAGTACTCCTTCCGCAAGGAATACATGAGCGTGAAGAACCTCGTGCAGAAACACTCCTACCTCGATCTGGGCTATGTCTACGGCACCCTGAGCAGAGACGGCGGCGAGAACCCGCTGGATTACCCGGCAATGGTGGCAAACCCTGCGGAGCTGTACATCGTGGCCGAGAATGCCCGCACGGGCGAGGCACGCTATTTTGCCAAGGACGAGATCCCCCGGAACGATTACCGCGCACTGATGGCGTCCTGCTGCATCCCGGTCATCGACCGGCCCATCGACATCGACGGGGAACTGTACTTCGATGGTGGTCTGGCCGACCCGGTACCGCTGGAAAAAGCCTTTGCGCTGGGCTGCGACCATGTGGCCGTGATCCTGACCAAGCCCATCGTGCCGGAGCGGAACGATGCCCGCGATCAGAAGCTTTCCCGGCTGCTCCGGCGGCGGTATCCGGCCTCGGCTGCGGGCCTGTCCAAGCGGGCAGAGCGATACAACAAGGCCGTGCGGCAGGCATTGAAACTGGAACAGCAGGGCACGGTCTGCCTCATCGCACCGGACAGCACCGAGGGGATGTCCACCCTGACCAAAGACAAGGCCAGCCTCGAGCGGATGTACCAGAAGGGCACCCGGGATGCAGAAAAGCTCGTGCAATGGGTCTTTGAGCTGAAAAATGCTCAACACGCTTGACTTGCGCGTTCCGCGGCACTATAATAAATCCAACACAGGCAATGACGCCCAGAGCAGGAGATGCTCTGGGCTTTTTTCGTACAAAACCGCAAACAGGCGGTGCCGTCACCTGCGCGGCTGGGATAGGGTAGGAAAAGAGGAACCTTGTATGAATAACCATTCGGAAAATTTTGCGCTGCTTCAACTGGTGAGCTGCGCACTGGCTTTGCTGCTGCTGGCCGGTGTGTTCCTCTTCCGGGCTGTGGAAGCAAAGAAAACCGCTTCGTCTTACGACACGATGGGCAGTGTGGTCTATCGCGTGGACGAGGACCGCACCCAAGGCCACGAGGTGACCTATCGGGTGTGAGCAAAACAGGGGTGTTTTGATATTCTGGCAAAGAAGCCCGGAACGATAAGGGGTCGTTCCGGGCTTTTTTATATCCCGGCGTTTTGAATGAGAAACACCGGGGTGGGAAAGCTCTGCGCCGCGGGCAGATGAGAACCCGGGCCGGAGGACAACAAAACGAAGGGAGAAACCAATCATGAAAGGAAGTCAAACCCATTCCGCATCCCAACGGCTGGCCAGCGTTGTGCTGGCTTTGCTGATGCTGGTCAGCCTTTCCGTTCCTGCTTTTGCCGCAGAGGACGAAAACGGCGTCAGCCCCAGCAAGAAGATCGAATCCGCGATCCTCTACACCGTGGATGCCGACGGCAATCTGGAGTACAACGTGGTCTATGAGGCGGCTGTCACCGCCGAGACCGTCGTGAAAGACAAGACCTTCCACGGCATCAACACGGTGGCCAAGCTGGAAGATACCATGGGCACTGCCGACAAGCCTGCGCTGGCCTTTGGCACTGAGGTCGGCGACCGTACCCTCGGCAAGGCCGTCACCGCAGATCTGGTGATCGACGGCAACGGTGCGGTTTTGTCTGTGACCGTCACCAAGGTCAGCAGCCGCCCGACCGTGGGCATCTCGTGGAAGAAGGATACCATCGGCACCGACTATCAGGGCTTTGCCGAAGCCTTTGAGCGGAACGGCGCGTATGCTGTCTACCTGCCCCAGATCACCGATGCCGACTCTGCAAAAGCAGTGCTGTCCGGTGTGGACGGCATTTTTGTGACCGGCGGCGAGGACTGGAACCCGTCGCTCTATGGCGAGACGACCTACCCGCACGGTTCTTCCGGCTGGAACGACGCCCGTGATACCTCCGATCTGAACCTTATGCAGCAGGCCATCGCACTGGATGTTCCGATGCTGGCGGTCTGCCGCGGCGAGCAGGGCTTCAACATTGCCATGGGCGGTGCGCTGATTCAGGATATCCCCACCTATCTGGGTGAGAAGGTTCAGAGCGGCGAGATCGACGCCAGCCGCGCCACCGTCCTGCAGGATACCGGTACCGGCTGGGGTGCAAGCCATAAAGACTGCGATACGCCCCATTACCGTGTGGTCGTGGACGGCCTGATCCACAGCGGCGGCACAGGCTACCACGTTCTTGCGGGCGGCACGGGCAACGACAGCATCGCCATTGACAAGACCAAGTCCAAGTGGCTGTATCAGATCGTCGGTACCGACACCCTGAACCTTGTGGCGACAGCTCACCATCAGGCGGCCGATCCGGAGCGTCTGGGCGACGGCCTGACCGTGGTGGCCCGCTCTTCCGACGGCATCGTTGAGGCCGTGGAACATCAGGACAGCCTGTTTGCACTGGCTCTGCAGTTCCACCCCGAGCGTGATGCTCTGGGTGACAGCCGCACCGACGCCGACGGCAACCCCATCGACATCAATCAGGACCAGTGCAACGCGCTGCTGGGCGCATTGGTCCAGTATGCCGGCATCTATGAGAGCCGCCAGAGCTCGGTTCTGAGCAAGCTCTTCTGATCCGTATCCAACGGTATAAAATGACAAAAGGCCGGGACCTTCGGGGGTCCCGGCCTTTTGCGGTTTACTTGCT
This sequence comes from Eubacterium sp. CAG:38, assembly GCA_963660925.1. Lineage (GTDB taxonomy): Bacteria > Bacillota > Clostridia > Oscillospirales > Ruminococcaceae > Faecalibacterium. The sequence goes on from CAVKZS010000038.1 coordinate 3,111, forward strand.
CTGTTTGAGCTGCTTCATGAAGTCGTCGGCTTCAATGGCCTCGCGGGTGAAGCTGTTGTTGTTCCACCAGCTGGCCAGCGACGCGCCGATGGTGATGCCGGCGGTCACCAGCTGTTCCAGCTGGGCCGACTCGATGGGCAGCACGGCGTGGCCGGTGGCACTCAGGATCTGGTTGGTCAGGGCCAGAGCCAGCACTGCGGTGCGGGCGATGGTCGCGGCGGTGATCTTGCAGGTTTTCATGGTCGTTCCTCCTTATAAAACAGATGATGTTGGGATTCGGCTCAGCCGACCCAGCGGCTCTGGGTAGGCCGGACGTCTACATGGACCCAGCCCGGACGCTGGGGCGTTGTGGGATAACGGCCGACCCCGCCCCGGCCGGGCAGCAGCAATTCGGCGTAAGCGGCGACGGCGTCCACCGGGGTGTGGTCCACCCGGATGTCGGCGGCGCGGCCGTAGAGATGCTGGCTGTACCGGGAAGCATTTCGGATGGTGGCGTTGTGGGCGGCGGTGCGGTATCCACTGGTCAGGCGCACCGGCTGGCCGAAGTGATCCCGGATGTCCTGCAGGACATCCACCAACGCGCTGTCCACAAAGACCGGGTCGGAACGGTCGCGGCAGGCAAACTCCCGGACACGGAAGTTTTTGCTCAGATGCTTCTCGCCGTCTTTTGCGAGGGAATAGGCGCAAAGTGCCATTTTGTTTCTCCTTTCTGTATTTTGAAAATCGTTTGTTTTGCTCGAATCTGCGTCAGGAAAGACTCAACTCGAGCTTTTTTATTTCTTCCTCGATCCGCTGCAGCACCTCGCCCAGCGTCGAGCCGGTCTCGGCCACAAAACGGGAGGAGAACGTCTTTTGCAGCAGCACCGGATCTTCGAGGACAACGGTGTTGGCGTCCTCGGTGCAGAGGAAGCGGACGTCCAGCGGCTCGTTCCAATCGAGGCCGGGATAGTCGGCCAGATGCAGCGTCACGGCGAAGTCCGCACCGGCGGAAAGTGTCGCCAGCGGATAATACTCGGTCTCGTCGGGGGTCGCCTTGGGGGTGCCGTTCAGGACGAGCCGGATGCCGCCGGTCAGCGCGGCGCAATGGCCGGTGATCCGGAAACTCCGGTCGGCTGTTCCGTCGGGCAGGGGCCAGACCGCGGTGGTGCTGCCCTGTCCGGAAAGGTTCACGCGGGTGCCGTCCCGGGTCAGTGTTACGCCGTCAGCGGTCAGTTTCTCCGGGCCGCTGAGGACGGTGTAAGGCGACAGAACAAGCGAAGACAGCACGTTGTCCAGCACACCGGAAACGCGGTCTGCGGCCTTCTCTGCCCGTGCTGCATCGTTGGCGGCCTGCGCTGCGCTGGAAATCACCTGCGCCACGAACTGTTCGTAGAGGGACGGCGTGGGCTCTTCGCCGGTGCCGTCGGTGGGCAGAACCGCGTGGACGTCGTAGCGGCCGGGCCGGGTGCAGGCGGTGTAATCGCTGCCGGCGGCACAAAGCATCCACTGGCCGGACTCCCAGCCGGTCAGGGCGCGGTTGACCGGAACGGAACCGCTGCAGTCCAGCAGGATGGGGGCCGCCAAGCTGCCGTCGCTGTGCCGGACGTGGAAGGTAACGGCGAGGTTCTTCCACGCCTCGGGCAGATGGAAGGTGAGCTGGTCCACGCCGGCGGCGTTCTGCGCGCCGAGGTGGAGCCAACTGGGATGGGCGAGGAATTCGGTGCCGCCGAAGTCCTTTGGGGTGATCTGAATTTCCATGAAATCTCCTTTCTCAGAATCTGGGATAGTGGTCTGTGGTGGGGACAGACCGATTGTAACGCCGGCAGCGCGGCGGCGGAAGCGTGGTCATTTTTATTGCGCATTTGGGGCTTTCGGCATTTTGCCAGCCGGAATTTTCAAAGAGAAACTCGGGGCTTTTTCACGCCGAAAATACGACCTGAATTAAGTACAGAAAAAGCCGAAAAACAGCTGGATGCAGACAGTTTGCCATTTCTAAATTGTTCCAATATCTGGTTGTATCCAAACCGAGAAATGATTTTTAAATGTTAAAAAATTATGAATACAAATCGCTCCTTTTTTGGCGAAAAATCGGAAGGAACGGCCTTAAAATGGGTCTTTTGCGGGAAAACAATGTGCAAAATGCACAAAAAAAGTATGTTAATAAACTATCAAACAACTTGACCCGGATTTGACAAATCGGCCTTGGTCTGCTAAAATAGTCCGCGCTCAACGCACCAACATACGTTGCAGCGTTTAAATTTTACGAAGAAGGTCGTAAAATGCCGCACCCTTTGCGGCCCGGGTACAGGCGCGGACCTGTACCGAGAGCGGACTACAGGAAGAATGTCCGCAGCGTATTCCAAACTGTAAAAAGAGAGGAGTTGTCTCGTATCGCTTCCGTCAAATCGAAAAAAGCATTGTCTGACTGCGCCCGCGCAGTCTCTCCCCGTGTGCTGGCGTTCTGCGTCATGGTCGTGTGTCTTGCATTCACGCTGACTGTGACCGCCGCGAATCTGCGGCTGACCTACGTCACCGACTCCAATACCGCACGGACGGTCTCCCTCCCCGCTGAGGGCACTACCGCCCGCGCTATGGGCCTGTCGGCAACGGCAGCAGATCAGAACCCCACCTACTACACCGCGTTCAGCGGCAGCCTTGCCTCGCTGAGTCTTGACCGCGTGTTCACCGTGACTATTCAGGCCGACGGGCAGGAGTACCCGGTCAAGATGGTCTACGGCACCGTGGCCGACGCACTGAACCGCGCCGGCATCACGCTGGATGCCGACGACTACACCGAACCGGCTCTGGATCAGCCCATCACCATGGGTGAGAACATCGTCGTCCACCGGGTCGATTACTTCGACCGGGTCGAGACGCAGGCCATCCCCTACGAAACATCCTATGTCTACACCAGCCTTTACTTCCGCAACACCAAGCGTGCCACCACTTTGCAGCACGGCTCTGAGGGCCAGCAGACGGTGACCACCCGCGACCGCTATGTGGATGGAGAGCTGGAAAACAGCACGGTCGTGGACGTCACCACCACCGTGGAGCCGACCACCCACGTCATCAAGACCTATGGGGCCGGCGCGCCCGTCTCGTCCCTGACCGGGCCGGACGGCACCACCAACGCTCCCAGCTCTTACAAGAAAGTCCTCACCGGCAAGGCGACGGGCTATTATTCCAAGAGCGGCAAGGGCTCTTCGGGTCTGGGTCTGGGATACGGCACCGTGGCTGTTGACCCCAGCGTCATCCCCTACGGCACCCTGCTGTATATCACGTCCACCGACGGCAGTTTCGTCTACGGCTATGCCGTGGCCACCGATACCGGCATCGCTCTGAAAAACGGTCAGGTCCTTGTGGATCTGTTCTATGAGACCTATGCCGAATCGGTCATCAACGGAGCCATTCAGGTCAACGTTTACGTTGTGGACTGAGGCATCCGTTTTCCGTAAAAATAACATCAAGAATACGCAAAGAGCATCCGCTCCCCAATTCGCAAATCCGGCGAAAAAGGGGGCGGATGTTTCTTTTTTGCGTAGAAATTGTCAGGATTCACCATATTTCTTGGTGAAAATTGGATATGTTGTATATATCAGAAAAATATCGACGAAAAGTTTATGGTACATTTTCCGGAAAAAGCCTTGAAAATTGTTTGGAAAATCTTTAATATAAGAGAGTAAAAGGTACAGACTGCCTTCCTGCAGTCTGTACGGGGAGGAGCTGTTTATGAAACCGACTGACGAAAAGATCAACGGAAATCCTTCTGATCTTCCGGTATACCTGTTCAAGCAGGGCAACAACTGCGAGGCGTACCGCTATTTCGGTGCGCACATCGAGCAGCGTGCAGGCGAGACGGGCGTGGTGTTCCGCGTCTGGGCACCGCACGCGGTGGCCATCAGCGTTGTGGGCGACTTCAATAGCTGGAAGCCGGGCAGTCACCCGATGCACAAGGTTGATGGAGATTCGGTCTGGGAGCTGTTTATCCCGGGCATGAAGGAATACGACGTTTACAAATACTGTGTCACCACCCGCGCCGGGGATCTGGTCTACAAGGCCGATCCCTACGCGTTCCACGCCGAGACCCGCCCGTCCAACGGCAGTAAAGTTTTTGACCTGAACGGCTTCGTCTGGCACGACGACGCATGGCAGGAAGCCCAGAAGAAAGCGGACGTGATCAACGGCCCGATGAACATCTACGAGATGCACGCCGGCAGCTGGAAGATGAAGGAGGGCGATGTGCCCTACAACTATTCCGAGCTGGCGGATCAGCTGATCCCGTACATCACCGATATGGGCTATACCCATGTGGAGCTGCTGCCCGTCATGGAGTATCCCTTCGACGGCAGCTGGGGCTATCAGGTCACTGGCTATTTTGCCCCCACCAGCCGCTACGGTACCCCTAAGGACTTCATGACCTTTGTGGATAAGCTCCATGCCGCCGGCATCGGCGTCATCATGGACTGGGTGCCCGCTCACTTCCCCAAGGATCAGTTCGGTCTCTATATGTTTGACGGCGAGCCCTGCTACGAGGACCCGAACCCCAAGCGCGGTGAACACAAGGAGTGGGGCACCATGGTCTTTGACTTCGGCCGCAGCGAGGTGCAGAGCTTCCTGATCTCCAGCGCGCTCTACTGGCTGGAGCAGTACCACATCGACGGCCTGCGCGTGGATGCTGTGGCCTCGATGCTCTATCTGGATTACAACCGCAAACAGGGCGAATGGGAGCCGAACAAGGACGGCGGCAAGGAGAACCTTGAGGCCGTCGCGTTCCTGCGCAAGCTGAACAATGTGGTGCTGGGCCGTCATCCCCACAAGTACATGATCGCCGAGGAATCCACGGCATGGCCTATGGTCACCAAGCCCGCGTCCGACGGCGGTCTGGGCTTCAACTTCAAGTGGAACATGGGCTGGATGAACGATATGCTCAGCTACATGAAGACCGACCCGCTCTTCCGCGCCGGCAACCACAACAAGGTGACCTTCAGCTTCTTCTACGCCTTCAGCGAGAACTTTGTCCTGCCCATCAGCCACGACGAGGTCGTGCACGGCAAGGGCAGCCTCATCAACAAGATGCCCGGCGAGTATGAAGCTAAGTTCGCCAACCTGCGCACCTTCTTTGGCTATATGCTGGCCCACCCGGGCAAGAAGCTGCTCTTCATGGGACAGGAGTTCGGCCAGTTCGCCGAGTGGAACGAAGCCAAGCAGCTGGATTGGATGCTGCTGGGCTACGAGAAGCACACCGAGCTGCAGACCTATGTGAAGACGCTGAACAAGTTCTACAAAGAACATCCGGCTTTCTGGCAGATCGACTACAGCTGGGAGGGCTTCCAGTGGATCGTGCCCGACGACTCCCAGCAGAGCGTCGTGGCCTTCCTGCGCAAGGATGCTGCGGGCAAGCAGATCCTCGTGGTCTGCAACTTCAACCCGGTCCTCCGCGAGGGTTACACCCTCGGCGCACCGGTTTCCGGTACTTACAAAGAGGTGCTGAACAGCGACGACGTGGAATTCGGCGGCGCAGGCACCGTACACAATAAGTCGGTCCGCACCAAGAAAAAGCCGCTCCACGGTTTCGAGCAGAGCATCACCATTACCCTGCCGCCCATGAGCGCACTCTATTTCGAGGTCCCGGCCAAACGCGCCGCCCGCAAGACGGCCGAGGAAAAGGCATCTGAGAAAAAGACTGCTGCGAAAAAGACCACCAAGACGGCAAAGGCAGAAAAGCCTGCCAAGGCCGAGAAAGCGGTAAAGGCTCCCAAGACGGCCAAGGCGGAAAAAGCCGAGACGCCGGCAGAGAAGCCTGCAAAAAAGGTCCCGGCCAAGCGTGCCGCAAAGCCCAAGGCAGAAAAGGCAGAACCGGCTGAAAAACCGGTGAAGGCAGCCAAAGCAGAAAAGGCCGAGGAACCCAAGAAACCCGCTGCAAAGCGTACCGCAAAACCCAAGGCGGAGAAACCGGCTGAGCCGGAAAAGGCTCCGGCCAAGACCACCCGCAAGCCCCGCGCCAAAAAGACCACGGAGCCGAAAGAGTGATCCCGAACGCACCATAACATTGTTGAACCATTTCCATCCAAATTCAGGAAATGTTTAAAGGGGAGAATAAAGCTATGGCAAAAGAAATTGTGGCAATGATCCTTGCCGGCGGACGTGGCTCGCGTTTGTACGCGCTGACACAGAAAACGGCAAAACCCGCGGTGTCCTTCGGCGGCAAGTACCGCATCGTGGATTTCCCGCTGTCCAACTGCGTCAACTCCAACATTGACACCGTTGGCATCGCAACCCAGTATCAGCCCCAGAAGCTGAACGAGTACATCGGCAACGGCCAGCCTTGGGACCTCGACCGTCTCTACGGCGGCGTCCACACCCTGCCTCCTTACGAGCAGGCCAAGGGCACCGACTGGTACAAGGGCACGGCAAACGCCATCTACCAGAACATCAGCTTCATTGATACTTACGATCCTGAGTATGTCATCATCCTGTCCGGCGACCAGATCTGCAAGCAGGACTATGCCGACTTCCTCCGCTTCCACAAGGAGAAGGGCGCAGAGTTCTCGGTGGCCGTCATGGAAGTCGATTGGAAGGAAGCTTCCCGTTTCGGCCTGATGGTCGCAGATGAGGACGACAAGATCACCGAATTTCAGGAGAAGCCCCCGGTGCCGAAATCCAATCTGGCATCCATGGGCATCTACATCTTCAACTGGGATGTCCTGAAGAAGTATCTGGAAGAGGACGAAGCAGATCCCAACTCCAAGAATGACTTTGGCATGAACATCATCCCGGCCCTGCTGCGCGACGGCCGCAAGATGTATGCGTATCACTTCTCCGGCTACTGGCGCGACGTCGGCACCATCGACAGCCTGTGGGAAGCCAATATGGAAGTCCTCGATCCCGAGAACTCCGGCATTGATATCTTCGACGAGAAGTGGAAGATCTACAGCCGCAACCCCGTGCTGCCTGCCCAGAAGATCGGCCCCCGCGCGGTCGTGCAGGATTCGCTGATCACCGAGGGCTGCAAGATCTACGGCAACGTCAAGCACTCGGTGCTGAGTGCCGGCGTCGTGGTCGAAGAGGGTGCGACCGTTGAGGATGCCGTCCTGATGGATGGCGTCGTGGTCAAGGCAGGTGCCGTGGTCAAACGCTGCATTCTGGCCGAAGATGTCAAGGTTGGCGCAGGTGCAACCATCGGCGGCGACGGCCCCATTGCACACGTCGGTACCGGCCTGACCATCGGCGCAGGTGCTACCGTCAAAGAGGGTGCCAAAGTATTTGATTCCGTCAAGGAGGGCGAGGAAGTATGCTGAGCCAGAACAACAATGCGTTGGGCATCATTTTCCCCAACAGCTATGATAACACCGTACCGGAGCTGGTCACCGAGCGTGCCATGGCTTCGATCCCGTTTGCAGGCCGTTACCGCATGGTGGACTTTATGCTGTCCAGCATGGCCAACTGCGGCATCTCCAATGTTTCCATCGTGGTGCGCAAGAACTACCACTCCCTGATGGATCATCTGGGCACCGGCCGTGAATGGGATATGGCACGTCGTCACGGCGGCCTGAACATCGTCCCTCCCTTTGCCGAAAAGGGTGTCCGCATCTACTCCGGCCGTGTGGAGGCACTCAGCTCCATCCTGAGCTTCCTCGAGATCCAGAAGGAGCGTTATGTGGTCATGTGCGATGCCAACATCGCCATCAACTATGACTTCAACGCACTGCTGGCAGCACATCAGGCCAGCGGTGCCGATGTGACCATCGCTTACCAGAAGACCGAGATCCCCGAGGGCCGCAAGAACGACAACTACACCCTGACTGTTGATGCCGACGGCCGTGTGACTGAGCTGCTGTTCAACGACTACCGCCCCGGCATCCAGAACCTCGACCTGAACATCTACGTTCTGGAGCGCGAGACCCTGATCAAGCTGGTCAAGGACGCTACCGCCCGCGGCCTGATCTACTTCGAGCGCGACATTCTGGCCCACAACGTCAACATCCTGAACGTCCACGGCGTGGAGTACACCGGCTATGTGGCCCATGTCTGCGACATGAAGAGCTACTTCGACGAGAACCTGAAGCTCATCGACGAGAAGAATCTGGATGCCCTCTTCCCCAAGAAGAGCCCTATCTACACCAAGATCCGCGACGACAACCCCACCCGCTACGTCACCGGCTCCAACGTCAGCAAGTCTCTGCTGGCCGATGGCTGCATCATCGAGGGCACCGTGGAGAACTGCGTGCTCTTCCGCGGCGTCAAGGTCAAGAAGGGTGCCGTCGTCAAGAACTGTGTCCTGATGCAGGATACCATCGTGGAAGCAGATGCCCGGCTGGACTGCGTTGTGACCGACAAGAATGTCCGCGTCACCGCAGGCAAGAAGCTGTCCGGCACCGAGAGCTTCCCGGTCTACGTTCAGAAGAACCACACCGTCTGAGCTTGACCGTAATGCTTTGATTTTTCCACAGGGGCGGCTCCCTCCCCGGTAGCCCCTCTCAAAGAGGGGCGGGGGCATCTTGTGCCTCCGCCCGCTCTTTCTGTTCGCGGGGAACTAGATCCATCTCTTTTTTGAAAGGAGCGATCCCATGAAAATCCTCTATGCTGCTTCGGAAGCGACCCCCTTTGCCAAGTCCGGCGGTCTGGCAGATGTGGCAGGTTCTCTGCCCAAAGCTCTGGTCAAGGACGGCGTGGATGCCCGGGTCATCATGCCGCTGTACGGCGATCTGAAGTTCCGCGATAAACTGGAATATGTCACCAACTACTCGGTGCCGGTCGGCTGGCGCAGCCAGTACTGCGGCCTGTTCAAGGCCGAGGTCAACGGCGTGACCTACTACTTCCTCGACAACGAGTATTACTTCAAGCGTCGCGGACTGTACGGCTTCTACGATGACGGCGAGCGTTTCGCCTTCTTCTCCCGTGCCATCCTCGAGACCCTGTTCTACATCGACTTTACCCCTGATATCATCAACTGCAACGACTGGCAGACCGCACTGGTGCCTGTCTATCTGAACCTGTACTACCGCCATCTCGATAAGTTCAACCGGATCAAGACCATCTTCACCATCCACAACATTGCTTATCAGGGCAAGTACGGCACCGACATCCTCGAGGACACCTGCGGCATCGGCCACCGCGACCAGCACATTCTGGAGTACGACGGCTGCGCCAACTTTATGAAGGGTGCCATCGAGACGGCCGACAAGATCACCACCGTCAGCCCCACCTACGCACAGGAGATCCTCGACCCGTGGTTCAGCTACGGTCTGGACGCCCTGCTCCGCGAGAAGCAGTATAAACTGTGCGGCATCCTGAACGGCATCGATATGGACGCCAACAACCCGGCCACCGACCCCAATATCCCGTTCCATTACAGCATCGACAACTTCGAGGAGGGCAAGGCCAACTGCAAGAAGGCCCTGCAGGAGAAGTTCGGTCTGGATCAGGACGGCAGCCCGGTCTTTGGCATGGTCAGCCGTATGGTCGGCATGAAGGGCTTCGACCTCGTGCAGAGTGTTGCAGACGGTCTGGTGGACCGCGGCATCCAGCTGGTTATCCTCGGCAGCGGCGAGAACCAGTATGAGAGCTTCTTCTCCGACCTGTGCGCCCGTCACCCGGGCCGTGTCGGTACTTATATCGGCTTCGAGCCTGCCCTGTCGCAGGAGATCTACGCCGGCGCAGATGCTTTCATTATGCCGTCCAAGAGCGAGCCTTGCGGTCTGGCCCAGATGGTGGCCTGCCGTTACGGTACGCCTCCCATCATCCGCGAGACCGGCGGCCTGCGCGACTCCATCCACGACTCCACCATGGGCGACGGCAACGGCTTCACCTTTGCCGGTTACAGCTCTCATGAACTGTACGACGCCTGCTGCCGTGCACAGGACGCCTACAACAACAAGGAGAACTGGCACAACCTCGTCAAGCACGTTATGGAGTGCGACTTTGGCTGGGATGTCTCCGCCAAGAGCTATGAGGGCCTCTACAACGAGACGGCAAACCTCTGGTAATTTCCCTGTAAACTGAATCCATCCTTTCACCGCCGCCCGGCCGCAAAAAGCCGGGCGGCTTTTTTGTGTTTCGCTTTTGCCCTTTTGCACAAGGCTAAACTGGAATTTTTAGCAATATGATGAAAGTGATGTCCTCGGAGGAATACAAAGTTTTCCCAGTACGGACAGTTATTTGGTAAGTTTGAACAAACTGTTAACATTTGCTATATTTCGGTGCAAAATTCATTGTATTTTGGAGCGAAGTTGATTATAATGGGCGTATAAGCTTTTTTACCGATTCAGAATCTTTGCCGCAGGCAGGAAGGAGGCACCAGTCGTGAAAGGAATGTACAAAGTCCTTGAGGACATCGTATGGCTGACCCAGCTGGGGCTGAATATGCTGCTGCCGCTGGTGCTCTGTCTGCTGGGATGCTGGTGGGCCGTCAATCACTGGAACTGGCCCATGTGGGTCTATCTGCCGGGCATCGGGCTGGGGCTGGCCTCCGGCGCACAGAATTTCTGGGTTTTCGCAAAAGAGCGTTTGAACCGGGCGCAGAAAGACAAAAACCATCGTGTCGGGTTCAATTCACATCAATGAGTATCGGGAGGTTTGCGTATGAAATTGCAGCCGGAATCCAAGAAGGAACTGACCCGGATCGCCTGCGGCACAGCGGTTTGTACGGCTGTTATGTGGGTGATCTTTGCCGCACTGCATCTGGTGGGCTGGGTCCGGTTTGATTCCACGGTCATTCTGGGCAGCATCCTCGGCGCACTGGTCGCCGTGGCAAACTTTGCAGGCATCTGCTTCGTGGTGCAGAAGATCATCGACGAGCAGGACGAGAAACGCCGCAAGGCAAAATTACAGCTTTCCCACAACGCGCGGATGCTGCTGCAGGCCGTCTGGGTGGTGGTGGCCATTGCCGCCCCTTGCTTCCAGCCGTTTGCCAGTGTTCTGCCGCTGTTTTTTCCTCGGATCACCATTTATTACCTGCAAATAACCGGAAAGTACAAACCTTTTACGCCCAAGCAGGAGGCCGTGGACGTCTCGGTGGAGGACGACCCCGCACCTGCGGCGGCGCAGGAGGAAAACCCCGGAGCCAAAGGGGGTGAAACGTAACAAATGGAACTGAACGGCGCAAAGATCCTGTATACCATCCACACCGATATCCCCATTCTGGGCGATTTCAAGATCACCCAGACCTTGGTGAGCACATGGATCGTGATGGCATTGCTTTCGGGTCTGGCCTTCTGGCTGGGGCGTGACCTCAAATTGGAAAACGTCTCCAAGCGGCAGGCCGCAGCCGAGTTCATCGTCGAGCGGCTCGATCAGTTCGTCCACGACAACATGGGGTATCACTTCGACAAGTATATCCCGCTGGTCGGGGCGATCTTCGCGCTCAGCATCGGCTGCAACCTCATCAGCGTCATCGGTCTGTGGAGCCCCACAGCAGACCTGAACACCGAGGCGGCGTGGGCCATCGTGGTCTTTGTCATCATCATGTATTACAAGATCACCACCAACGGCATCCTCGCCTACCTCAAGGGCCTGCTGGACCCCATCTTCCTGATGGCACCCATCAATGTGCTGTCGGAGATCTCCACGCCTGTCAGCATGGCGTTCCGTCACTTCGGCAACATCCTGTCCGGTACGGTCATTTCCACGTTGCTGTACTGGGCACTGGCGAGCCTCAGCCATGTCATCTTCGGCTGGCTGCCCGGCTTCCTGAGCCAGCTCCAGCTGTTCCAGATCGGTATCCCGGCCTTCACCGGCCTCTATTTCGACTGGTTCGGCGGCTGCATTCAGGCCTTCATCTTCTGTACTCTGACCACCATTTTCATCAAACGTGCTGCCGGTGAGGAGTAAGCTTTCCCCGGCACATCCCCGAAAAACGATTTCATTTTCAGGAGGACAACTAAAATGACTGACTTTCAACTTCTTGCTCGTGGTATCGCTCTGGCCGGCTGCGGCATCGGCGCAGGTCTGGCACTGATCGCAGGTATCGGCCCCGGCATCGGCGAAGGCAACGCCGCCGCTGCTGCCTGTGAAGCCGTTGGCCGTCAGCCCGAGTGCAAGAGCGACGTCACCAGCACCCTGATCCTCGGCGTCGCGCTGTCCGAGACCACCGGTATTTACGGCTTCGTCACCGGCCTGCTGCTGATCTTCCTCGCACCCGGTATGTTCATGAACTATCTGGGCTGAGCTTCCCTCTGAGTTGAAAAATACGAAAGAAGGGAGACGCTTATGCAACTTTATCAGGCACTGATCACGCTGGATGGCTGGACGTTCGTGGCCCAGATCTGCAACCTGATGATCCAGCTGTTCATCTTTAAAAAGCTGCTGCTGAACCCGGTCAAAAAGGTGATCGCCGAGCGCAAGGCCAAGGCCGACAGCCAGATCGCGGATGCCGAAAAGCTCCGCACCGAGGCGGAGGCAATGAAGGCTGAGTATGAGCAGAACCTGCAGAATGCCCGCACCGAAGCCAACCAGATCGTCGCCTCGGCCCAGAAGACCGCCGCTGCCCGCACCGAAGAGATGCTGGGCGAGGCCCGCGCACAGGCCGCTGCCCTCAAGCAGAAGGCCGAAGCCGACATTGCGCAGGAGCGCAAGAAGGCCGTCAACGAGGTCAAGGACGAGATCGGCGGCATGGCCATGGAGATCGCCTCCAAAGTGGTGGAGCGCGAGATCAAGGAACAGGACCATCAGGATCTGATCGACGAATTCATCAAGAACGTGGGTGAAGCATCATGACCGAGATCGCAAAGATGTACGGCGGAAGCCTGTACGATCTGGCGGCGGAGGAAGGGCTGGAGACCCGCATTCTGGGCGAGCTGGACGAGGCCGCTGCGATCCTCAAGGGCGACCCCGAATATCTGCATCTGCTGAGCATCCCCAGCATCCCCAAAAAGGAACGCTGCGCCCTGCTGGACGAGGCGTTCCGCGGGCAGATCCACCCCTATCTGCTCAACTTCCTCAAGATCCTCTGCGAGAAGGGCACCCTGCGGGAGCTGCCCGGCTGTGCCCGTGCCTACCGGGTCCGCTACAACGCGGCCCACGGCATCCTCGAGGCAACGGCCATCTCTGCGGTGGCACTGACCAAGGAGCAGACCGCCCGCCTGCAGGAGAAACTGGAAGCCGTGACCGGCAAGCAGATCGACCTGAAAACCAAGGTCGATCCCGCCGTCCTCGGCGGCATCCGGCTGGACATCGAGGGCACCGAGCTGGACGGCACCGTCCAGAACCGCCTCGCCAGCCTCCGCAACAACATTGCAGCAGCAACGATTTGAAATAGAATTGAGTGGTGAGACACAACAATGCAACTGAAACCTGAAGAGATCTCCAAGATCATCCGTGCGCAGATCAAGCACTATGAGAACGTGATCGAGCAGAGCGAGGTCGGCACGGTCATCATGGTCGGTGACGGCATTGCCCGCGCCAGCGGTCTGGAAAAGTGCATGGCGGGTGAGCTGCTTCAGTTTGACAACGGCGAATACGGCATGGCCCAGAACCTCGAGGAGAACACCGTCTCCATCGTCCTGCTGGGCTCCGACGTCGGCATCAAGGAAGGCAGCACCGTCAAGCGCACCGGCAAGGTCGTGTCCGTGCCGGTGGGCGAAGCCCTGATCGGCCGCGTTGTCAACGCACTGGGCCAGCCCATCGACGGCGCAGGCCCCATCGAGACCACCGAGTTCCGTGCCATCGAGAGCCGCGCCCCCGGCATCATCGAGCGGCAGCCCGTCAAGGAGCCGCTCCAGACCGGCATCAAGGCCATCGACTCGATGATCCCCATCGGCCGCGGCCAGCGCGAGCTGATCATCGGCGACCGCCAGACCGGTAAGACCACCATCGCCGCCGATACCATCATCAACCAGAAGGGCAAGGACGTCATCTGCATCTACGTCGCCATCGGCCAGAAGCGTTCGACCGTGGCGAACCTCGTCCAGAGCCTGACCGAGGCCGGGGCCATGGATTACACCATCGTCGTTTCGGCCACCGCGTCGGAGTTGTCGCCCCTGCAGTATATTGCACCCTATTCCGGCTGCGCCATGGGCGAGTACTTCATGTACAAGGGCAGGCACGTCCTGATCATCTACGACGACCTGTCCAAGCACGCCGTCGCTTACCGTGCGCTGTCCCTGCTGATCCGCCGTCCCCCGGGACGCGAGGCTTACCCCGGCGACGTTTTCTATCTGCACTCCCGTCTGCTGGAGCGCGCGGCCAAGCTCTCCAACGAGCTGGGCGGCGGCAGCCTGACGGCTCTGCCCATCATCGAGACGCAGGCCGGCGACGTTTCGGCCTATATCCCCACCAACGTCATTTCCATCACCGACGGACAGATCTTCCTTGAAACGGAGCTGTTCCACTCGGGCGTCATGCCGGCCGTCAACCCCGGTATCTCGGTCTCCCGTGTCGGCGGCAACGCCCAGATCAAGGCCATGAAGAAGGTCGCCGGCACCCTGAAGCTGATCTACTCCCAGTACCGCGAGCTGCAGTCCTTCGCGCAGTTCGGCTCCGATCTGGACGCCGACACCAAGGCGCGTCTGGCACAGGGCGAGCGCATCGTCGAAGTGCTCAAGCAGAACCGCTCCGCTCCGGTGCCGGTCGAGAAACAGGTCGCCATCCTCTACGCCACCATCCACGACTATCTGGTGAAGGTCAAGGTCGGCGATGTGGCCGAGTATGAGAAGGGCCTGTACGAGTATCTGGACAACGACGCAGCCGGTGCCGCTGTGATGGAGACCATCCGCACCACCGGCAATCTGGACAAGGACACCGAAGAAGCTCTCAAGAGTGTTCTGTCTGCCTATACCGAGAGCTTTCTCAAGGCACACTGACAGGAAGGAGGCGTGTAACGCATGGCAGGTTCCATGAAGGACATCAAGCTGCGCATCAAAAGCGTAGAGAGTACCATGCAGATCACCAAAGCCATGGAGCTGGTGGCGTCCTCCAAGATGCGGCGTGCCAAGGAGCGGGTGGAACACAGCCGCCCCTACTTTGAGACCCTGCACGAATCGCTGACCAAGATCGCAGCTGCCGATCCCCGCGCCCGGAACCCGTATCTCCGGCGCAGCGAGATCAAGCGCACCCTGCTCATCGTCATTGCGGGCGACCGCGGACTGGCAGGCGGCTACAACGCGAACGTCCTGAAACAGGCGGACGCCCAGCCCGGCCCGGTCACGGTGCTGCCCATCGGCAAGCGTTCGGCGGAATACTTCGTCCACCACGGGGCCGACCTCTTTACCGAGGAGGTGCTGCTGGCGGCGGACATCTCGGTGGGCGAGTGCTTCCAGCTGTCCCGCCAGATCACCGAAGGCTTCCTTAAGGGCGATTACGACGCGGTGAAGATCTGCTACACCCGCTTCGACTCGATGATGACTCAGACGGCTTCCACCATGGAGGTGCTGCCGCTGTCCATTGAGCCGACCGAACAGCAGAAGGCCGAGGCCCGCCGCAGCCAGATCTTGTACAAGCCCAGCAGCGAGGAAGTGTTCCAAGCCATCATCCCGGAATATGTGGCCGGCATCGTCTATGGAGCTGTCTGCGAGAGCGTTGCCAGTGAGCTGGCCGCCCGCCGCACCGCCATGGACGCCGCCACCAAGAACGCCGGCGAGATGATCGACCATCTGAATCTGTATTACAACCGCGCACGTCAGGCCGCGATCACGCAGGAGATCACCGAGATCGTGGCCGGCGCGGAGATCTAAAACAACAAGTAAGGAGTTGTAGCCCATGTCCGAAAAACATATCGGAAAGGTGCTTCAGGTCATCGGCCCGGTGCTGGACATCCAGTTTGAGGATGGCCAGCTGCCCGAGCTGCTCAACGCCATTGAGATCGACAACCACGGCGAGAAACTGATCGTCGAGGTCGCCCAGCTCACCGGCGACAATGTAGCCCGCTGCATTGCCATGAGCAGCACCGATGGTCTGGTCCGCGGCACCGACGCAGTGGACACCGGCGAGCCCATCAAGGTGCCGGTCGGCGACCAGTGCTTGGGCCGCGTGTTCAACCTGCTGGGCGAGCCGGTGGATAACAAGCCGGCCCCCACGCCGGACGCCTACTGGCCCATCCACCGCCCCGCTCCCAGCTATGAGGAGCAGCAGTCCACCACCGAGATCCTCGAGACCGGCATCAAGGTCGTTGACCTGATCTGCCCCTACGCCAAGGGCGGCAAGATCGGTCTGTTCGGCGGTGCCGGTGTCGGCAAGACCGTTCTGATCCAAGAGCTGATCTACAACATTGCCACCGAGCACAACGGCTACTCGGTCTTTACCGGCGTCGGCGAGCGCACCCGTGAGGGCAACGATCTGTACGGCGAAATGACCGAGAGCGGCGTCATCAACAAGACCGCGCTGGTCTACGGCCAGATGAACGAACCGCCGGGAGCCCGTATGCGCGTGGCCCTGTCTGGCCTGACCATGGCTGAGTATTTCCGCGACGTGAAGAATCAGGATGTGCTGCTCTTCATCGACAACATCTTCCGCTTCACGCAGGCAGGCTCCGAGGTGTCGGCTCTGCTGGGCCGTATGCCCTCCGCCGTCGGCTATCAGCCCACGCTGGCCACCGAGATGGGTGCTCTGCAGGAGCGCATCACCTCCACCCGCAAGGGCTCCATCACGTCCGTGCAGGCCGTCTACGTTCCCGCCGACGACCTGACCGACCCGGCTCCGGCCACCACCTTCACCCATCTGGACGCCACCACGGTCCTGAGCCGTGACATCGCGTCGCAGGGCATCTACCCGGCCGTCAATCCGCTGGACTCCACCAGCCGCATCCTCAGTCCGGAGGTCGTGGGACAGGAGCACTACGAGATCGCCCGCGCCGTCCAGAAGGTGCTGCAGCGTTACAAGGAACTGCAGGACATCATCGCCATCATGGGTATGGACGAGCTGAGCGAGGAGGACAAGCGGACAGTTAGCCGCGCCCGCAAGGTGCAGCGTTTCCTGTCCCAGAGCTTCCACGTTGCCGAGCAGTTCACCGGTATGCCCGGCCAGTATGTGCCGCTGAAAGAGACCCTGCGGGGCTTCAAGATGATTTTGAACGGCGAGTGCGACGACCTGCCCGAGAGTGCATTCCTCTTCGCGGGCACCATCGACGACGTGTTCGCCAAGGCGAAGAAGGGGTAAACCATGACGACCTTTCATCTGACGGTGGTCACGCCGGACGGCTGTGCCTTTGACGGGCAGGCCGAGCGGGTGGTCTGCCGCGCCATCGACGGCGACCTTGCTATCCTCGCCAAGCACGGCGATTACTGCACCGCGCTGGGCATGGGCGAGGCCCACATCGTGGATGCGGACGGCAACCGCCGCCGTGCCGCCTGCATGGGCGGGATGCTCAGCGTGCTGGAAGGGGAAGTCCGTCTGGTGGCCACCACATGGGAGTGGGCCGAGGAGATCGACCAAGCCCGCGCCGAGGCGTCGAAGAAGCGCGCCGAAGAAATTCTGGCGCAGAAGAATCTCGACCGCCGCGACTATGAGCTGGCACAGGCGCGCCTCAAGCGCGCACTGGTGCGCACCTCCGTCCGACCGTAAACCTGCAAACGAAAAAATGTCCCGGATGCCTGAAAAAGCGTCCGGGACATTTTTTGGAAGGGATAAAATTTGACAAGTTGGCAAAATATGGATCAAAATCACCATTTTCATTTGTCCCAGAGTAAGTGCACAATCTCTTCACACCGGCGGGAAAGCCGTGTTTTCCGTTGCATTATCTGTATTCCTCCAACTAACAATCTTAACCGCCGTTTAGTTGACCCTGCGTCGTTTTATTTGGTATACTGTTATTAAATCCCTTCGCGGATTCAACAAACTGTACGCTTTTCCGGGGTGGTGCGGAATCGCATCGGAACGGCGTGTGAAAGGTCGGTGGACAACATTCTCAAAAGTTCTCTCCCCAAACTGCGGGAAAAGCTGCTGGAATCCTTACAGGCGGTGCTGCCCATTGTGGCCATCGTGCTGGTGCTCTGCTTTTCCATTGCGCCGGTGTCGCCCAGCATCCTGCTCTGCTTTCTGCTGGGCGCGGCGATGATCATCGTCGGCATCATGTTCTTTACGCTGGGTGCCGAGATGAGTATGTCGCCCATGGGCGAACGGGTCGGCTCGGTCATCACCCGGACGAAAAACGCGCCCCTGATCCTCGGCGTGGCTTTTGTGATGGGCTTCCTCATCACCATTTCGGAGCCGGATCTGCAGGTGCTCGCCAATCAGGTCCCCTCCATCCCCAATATGACCCTGATCCTCTCGGTGGCCGCGGGCGTGGGCCTGTTTCTGACCGTCGCCTTCCTGCGTATGCTGGTGGGCGTCGCACTGCCGAAACTTCTGGTTCTGTTCTACGGGCTGGTCTTTGTGCTGGCGGCCTTTGTTCCCAAAGAGTTCTTGGCTGTGGCCTTTGACTCGGGCGGCGTGACCACCGGCCCCATCACCGTGCCCTTCATCATGGCGTTGGGCGTCGGTGTGGCCTCCATCCGAAGCGACCGCCACGCGGCGGACGACAGCTTCGGTCTGGTAGCTCTCTGCTCGGTCGGCCCCATTCTGGCCGTGCTGATCCTTGGTATCCTCTTCAAGGCCAGCGACAGCACCTACATCCCGCCGATTCTGCCCGAAGTCAGCGACTCGGTGGAACTGTGGCAGCTCTTCCATGAGGGCCTGCCGACTTACATCCACGAGATCGCCACCTCGCTGCTTCCCATCATCCTGATGTTCGGCGTGTTCCAGTTCGTCGCGCTCAAACTCGACACCCGGACGCTGGGCCGGATCGCGGTGGGCCTCACTTATACTTACATCGGTCTGGTGCTTTTCCTCACCGGCGCAAACGTTGGTTTTATGCCTGCCGGTAATTATCTGGGACAGGTTTTGGCCGGACAGAGCTTCCGCTGGGTGCTCATTCCCATCGGAATGCTGATCGGCTACTTCATCGTCAAGGCTGAGCCTGCGGTCTATGTCCTGAACAAGCAGGTCGAAGAGGTCACCGACGGTGCCATCTCTGCCAAGGCTATGGGCACTGCCCTCTCCGCCGGCGTGTCCATCTCGGTGGGCCTCGCCATGGTGCGGGTGCTGACCGGAATTTCGATCTTGTGGTTCCTCATCCCGGGCTATGCGTTTGCCATCGGGATGTCTTTTGTCGTGCCGAAGCTCTTCACCGCCATCGCGTTCGACGCGGGCGGCGTGGCCTCCGGCCCCATGACGGCCACCTTCCTGCTGCCGCTGGCGCAGGGTGCGTGCGTGGCCGTGGGCGGCAACATCGTCACCGACGCCTTCGGCGTGGTGGCTATGGTCGCCATGACGCCGCTCATCACGGTCCAGCTCATGGGCCTTGTGGCCGAGCTGAAGACCTGCCGGGCACGCAAAACGCAGCCGGCTTTTGCCATGGCTGCGGCCTTTGCCGATCTGCCGGATGACGCCATCATTGAGCTGTAAAGGAGGCTTTTTGTGAATACGCTTTACTGGCTGGTCACCATCACCGACCGCCATACCACAGACGCCTTCCTCAAGCTCTACGAGGAGCAGGGCGTGAACGTCAGCCTGCGCACCGTGGGTGCGGGCACCGCCGTGCAGGACGTGCTGGCGACGCTGGGTCTCGAACGCTCCGAGAAAGCCGTCCTGTTCGCCATCGTCACCGCCGACACATGGCCCCGCATCCAGAAGGCCCTGCGCCACCAGATGCGGATCGACGTGCCGGGCACCGGCATCGCCTTTATCATCCCGGTCAGCAGCATCGGCGGCAAACGCGCCCTGCTGTTCCTGACCGAACACCAGAAGCTCGCGCTGAAGGAGGAAAGCACCTTGAAAGATACCCGCTATGAGCTGCTGCTCGTCATTGCCAATCAGGGCTACACCGGCTCCATCATGGACGCCGCCCGCGCCGAAGGTGCCGGAGGCGGCACGGTCATCCACGCCAAGGGCACCGGCATGGAGGGCGCAGCCCGCTTCCTCGGCGTGGACCTCGTGAATGAGAAAGAGGTCGTGCTGATCGTCAGCCGCACCGCCCAGAAAAACCAGATCATGTCCGCCATCATGAAGAACGCCGACCCCAAGGCCGGTGCCATCGTGTTTTCCCTCCCCGTCACCGACACCGCCGGCCTGCGGCTGTTGGAGGAAGAGGAGTAAACAAAAGAAACATTTTGCAAGTAGATTTATTTTTGATTTTCCTGTATCATAGGGATGATAGGAGGGATCGACATGAATCTACCCAAACGCTGGCAGCAGATGCTGCTCAATGCCGCCGCCATCACCTTCGGCAACGCGCTGTATTCGCTGGCGGTAGCCGTTTTCTTGGAGCCTGCCGGCCTTATCACCGGCGGCGCCACCGGCATCGCACTGGCCGTCGGCCGCCTGACCGGTCTTTCGGTCTCGGGCGTACTGCTGGTGTTTAACCTTGCTATGCTGGTCTGGGGCTGGGCCGTCCTTGGCCGGGCCTTTGCTTTCAACACCCTTGCCAGCAGCATCCTCAGCCCGGTGTTCCTCGAACTGTGGGAACGGATGCTGGACGGCCGGGTGCTGACCGACGATATCATCCTCTGCACCATCTTCTCGGGCCTCGGCATCGGCGTCGCGCTGGGCATCGTCCTGCGCTCCGGTGCTTCCACCGGCGGCATGGACATCCCGCCCCTCGTGCTCCACAAGTGGTTCCGCCTGCCCGTCTCAGCGACTATGATGGCCTTTGACATCGCCATCCTGCTGGTGCAGGCGATGTTCAGCCCGGTGCGGCAGGTGCTCTACGGCATCGTCATGGTCATCATCCACACCATCGTCATGGACAAGATGCTCCTGCTGGGCAACAGCCGCACCCAGATCAAGATCATCAGCACCAAGTCCAGCGACATCCGGGCCGCCATCCTCGACCAGATGGACCGGGGCGTGACCATCCTCCACGGCGAGGGCGGCTACACCCGCGAACCTGCCGAGCTGCTGCTGACCGTCGTTTCCAACCGTGAGGTCCCCAAGCTGGAAAAGCTGATCCACGCCATCGACCCCGAGTGCTTCATGATCGTCAGCCGCGTCACCGAAGTTTCCGGCCGCGGATTCTCGCTGGAGAAAGATTATCAATAAAAGGAAAAAATAAACCTCTCAGTCGGGCTTCGCCCGCCAGCTCCCCTAGTAGGGGAGCCTTTGGCAAAATGGAAAAGTTTTCCTCTTTGCCAAGGCCTCTCCTCAGTAGGAGAGGTGGCATTGCGAAGCAATGACTGAGAGGTTTATTTTACATCAGCGGCGCAATGGCCTTGAGCACCACGCCCATCGCATGAAGCAGATGTTTACCCTGCCAGATGCTCTCGCGGGTCGGCTCCACGGTGCGGCACTGCTCGAGCGTATCCTGAAAATCCCGCTCGATGTCCGGAATGCAGGCGGTGTCCACCATCCAGACCGCGTTCTCAAAGTGGTGGTAGAGGCTGCGGTAATCGAGGTTGATGGTGCCGACCACGGCTTCCCGGTCGTCCACCACGAACACCTTGGCGTGAACAAAGCCGGGCGTCCACTCGCTGATCTTCACGCCTGACTGAAGCAGGGCCTTATAGTGGGTCTTGGCCAGCGCGTAGGCGAACTTCTTGTCCGGCACGCCGGGCAGGATCAAGTGCACGTCCACGCCCCGCTCGGCGGCAAACCGGAGAGCCAGCTCCATTTCGCCGTCGAGGATCAGATAGGGCGTCATGATGTGGACATACCGCTTGGCCCGATTGAGCAGGTCGATGTAGACCATCTCGCCTACCCGTTCCCCGTCCAGCGGACAGTCGCCGTAGGGAGCCGCAAAACCTTTTGCGTTTTCCGGCACCGGGATCGGCTCGTTGAGGAAGGGTTCCAGCTCTGCCTGCCGCAGGATGCTCCACTGCTGCAAAAACAGGGCGGTCAGCGACCGGACCCCCTCGCCTTCCAGCATCACGGCAGCGTCCTTCCAGCGGCCGTATTTTTCCACATGGTTGATGTACTCATCGGCCAGATTCACGCCGCCGGTAAAGCCAACCCTCCCGTCGATGACGAGAATTTTCCGGTGATCGCGGTAGTTGTAATGGGTCGAGACGAAGGGCATGACCGGTGAAAAGACCTTGCACTGGATGCCCAGAGCTTTCAGCAGGTCGGGGTAATTCCGGGGCAGGGTCGAGAACTCGCAGGTTCCGTCGTACATCACCCGGACATCCACGCCCTGCGCGGCTTTCTTAGCAAGGATCTCGAGGACTTTGCCCCACATCAGGCCCTCAGAAATGATGAAATACTCGACGAAGATATATTTTTCGGCCATTTCCAGCTGGCGCAGCAGTGCAGCGAACTTGGCCTCGCCGCTGGGAAAGTAGGTCACCGCCGTGTTCTCCCGCACCGGGAAACCGCCGCCTCTGCCGTCCAGATACCGGGCCAGCCCTGCTGCCCCGGGATGCTGCTGTTCCAGCTTGCGGAAGGTCGCGACTTCCTGCGGCAGATGGGCGCGGGTCTCCTGCTCCAATTGCAGCAGACGCTTCTGGAGCAGGTTGTGGCCCGCGTTGCTCTTGACGTAAAAGAAGAGGGGCACACCCACCACCGGCAGTACCGCGATGACCACCAGCCAAGTGATCTTCACGCTGTTGTCCATGTCGCTGCTGAGCAGGTAGAGCACCATGCCGACGGTCAGCAGGATGCTGCTGCCGAAGTAATGGGGCACCAGATTGCCGAACCAGCGGAAGATGGAAAACAGCAGCCCGAACTGCAGCAGCAACAGCAGGAGCATCAGCCCGAACCGGCTGAAGATGGCGCGCACCAAGCCCATCTTTCCCTTTTTGATGAGCCGCATCCCGCCGTCCTCAATGTCCCGGACTTTCCCCTTCACATTTTCTTTCAGCTGTTCTGTCTGCACCCTTTCGGCCTCCCTTTCAAATCAGTTTCAGATAAGCAAACGCCTGATACAGGCCGTCCTTGTCCACATCGCCGGTCACATAGTCCGCCGCCGCCTTGATCTCGTCGCCGCCGCTTCCCATGGCGACACCGTAGCCGCAGGCTTCAAACATCGGCAGATCCACCTTGGCGTCGCCGAAGGCAATGGTATCTTCCTTTGAGGCTCCCAGTGCCTTGAGCAGCGTTTCGACGGCGTGGGCCTTGGTGATGCCTTTCACGCCCATGTCGCCGAAGAGGGCCGTTTCGCCCGCGCCGCCCCATGTGCCGTGCTGCATCTCGGGAAACGCTTTTTGCGCGTCGAGGAAGTTCTGATAATCGTGGAGGACATAGCTGATCTTGTTCAGATCGTCGCGGTAAAGCTCGCCGTCCCAGATCATATTGGGGAACGCCTGCTCCGGAGTCATATCCTCCTGCACGCTGCGCCCTTTGCGGCGGCTGTATTCATTCATCACCGGCACGACCACATCCCGGAAGGTCCGGCTGGCGAAGAGGCCGTTGTTGCTCTCGAGATAAAATTCCAGACCCCGCGCGTTCAGCCAGTCCACAATGCGGCGGCACTGGCCAGCGGTGATGAGCTGGTGGAGCAGAACCTTGCCGTCCGACTCCACATAGCTGCCGTTGCCGCCAATATAGCCGTCAATGCCGATGTTCCAGATCTCCTGCTTGTTTTCGGCCTTGCTCCGGCCGCTGCACAGATAGACCCGGTGGCCGTTGGCGCGGGCGGCGCGGATGGCACGGACAGCCGATTCCGGCAGGCGGTTTTCGTAGTCCACCAGCGTGCCGTCGATGTCGATGAGCAGGATCTTCGGGGTCGTCGTGGTCATAAAGTTCTCTCCTTTTTTCAAAAAAGTCGTCCGGCCCGCATTTGCAGGCTGTCAAAAAGGGCCGAAGTGTGGTATGATATCTACCAGATAAGTATAACGCATTTTTTACGAATTTTCTACATCAATCGGCACGCGGGAGGATTTAAGGCGTATGAACAATCTGATCATCGGCATCGCAGGCGGCTCGGGCAGCGGCAAGACCACATTGGCTCTCCGGCTCAAGGAGCGTTTCGGCGAGGACGAGGTGCGGCTGATCTCGCACGACAGCTACTACAAGCGGCACGACGAGCTGCCCTTTGAGGAGCGTTGCAAGCTGAACTACGACCACCCGGACGCTTTCGACAACGACCTGCTCATTGAGCACCTGAAAGAGCTGAAAGAGGGCAAGTCCATCGACTGCCCCGTTTACGATTACAGCAACCACAACCGCAGCAACGAGGTCCAGCACATCGAGCCGGCTCCCGTGCTGATCGTCGAGGGCATCCTGCCGCTGGCCGAGCCGGAACTGTGCAAGCTGTTCGACTACAAGATCTATGTGGACACCGACGCCGACGAGCGGATCCTCCGCCGCATCCTGCGGGACGTCAAGGAGCGCGGCCGCTCGCTGGACAGCGTCATCAATCAGTACCTCACCACCGTCAAGCCCATGCACGAGGCGTTCGTCGAGCCGAGCAAGCGCAACGCCGACATCATCGTGCCCAACGGCGGCGAGAACACGCAGGCCATTGAGATGCTGGCCCACCATATCCGCCGCCTGATCGAAAAGGCCAATATGCGGTAAGCCTTTTCCCTCTTCACTCAAGGCCTCTTCCGATACAGAGGTTGCTAACTTTCATGTAGAAGATGTTGCTTCTGCGGAGGGCGTATCCTTGAATTCCCGTGCATAGTCCTCTTTGCTGCCCAGTTCCATCAGGTCTTGCAGTACCGTGTCCACGGTATTGACATTGAAAATAAACTTGTTCAGCTTTTTGGGCGGGATAAAGGTGGGCAGAGTATCATCCTCGGCAAAATCATCCTCATACTTTGAGCAAGGAGACCCCGCCCCGGAGGAGCCCGGCCAGACCGTCCACGGCATCCGGCAGATTGGATGATGAACACACCCGAGAGCACACCGAGAACGTACACCCCGCCCGGCCTGAACCGCCCAACGCATCCCGCCGGGCATCAGAAGCAATGCACAGCGTAAGGCACACGGCAAGGCATTTTTTCAAGAGTAAGGCACAAACAAGGCACATTCCGGCCATTTTACAGCCCTTTTGAAACAAAAAAGCCCACGATTTACACCGCATTTTCAACGGTCAATCGTGGGTTTCTATTTGGCGCGCTCGAGGGAACTCGAATCCCTGGCCCTCTGATTAAAAGAATCCACCGGGCAGGTTGCTCTGATTTTGAAAGTTTCGAGTTTTAGTCATTTTTGTGCAAGGCGTCGTGATTTTCCGCTCGGTAATTTCTGCACCATTTGTCGTATTTTGCAAGTCAGAGTGCCCATTGCATCCCTTGAAACCGTGCAAAAACAGTGCAGAAACCGTGCACTTACTCTGGGACAAATGAAAAATGATGATTTTTGACCGATGACTTGATGGTGGTTTGAGTGACCACAAGAGTAAATCTGATATATGGGAAGAAGAATGCCCACTCGTCTGAGGAAATCCTAGGCGAGAGGGCATTCTGCGTAGGCAGTTAATATAATTTCGATTATGATAATTCAAATTATATTAGCCAAACCAAAACCACAAAACATTTAAAAGTGAACTTTGTTATTCTTTCACAAATTTGTAAGCACCAAATCGTTCTTTCTTTACAAATCCATATTCCCTCATTTGACGAACCACCACGCGCGCCCTTGCTTCTTTTACCCCAAATACATTTTCAACATTATTTGTGTTGAATGTATATTGGTAGCCATATTTTTTGAACAATTTTGTAATTTTCTCTTTTGTACTATTAGCTAGTGGGAGTGTATCAACCATTTTACTGAACTCCGCAATTTCTTTATCCCGTTTAGCTTCTGCCTGCATCAAAGTCGATACTTTTTCCTTGGAAGTCGATACATCAAGTGGTGAAGTCGATACTTTTTTCTCAGAAGTCGATACTTTTTCACTATCACTTGTCACACTTTCCATACTGACCTGTGCCGGAGTCGCTACACTTCTGTTTGGCAGTGTGACGATAAAAAAGTCTGAATCCGAGTAGAACGTTGGCTTTTGGGCTACTTCCACATAAGAATTCAGAATACGGTCAATGCCGCTGCCACGACGCTCCATAAAGCCAAGCCGCGAGAACACGTCTGAAATAACCTGATTGCGCCGCATAGACGGAATGTGCCGGATATCCATGTCCTGCACCCTGCGGCCATTCATCATACCGCCCGGTGAAGTGATTTCCAGTCGGTCATCGAACACTTCCACATGAATCTCTGAACCAAGAATCTGATAATTCCGATGAATCAGCGCATTGACCAACACTTCACGAACAGCTTTATACGGGTAGTCGCTGCGTTCTTCACGGGTCATACCACGGATACTCCAAGGATTCTTGCTGTTGTTACGGACAAAATCTTCTGCATTTTGCAGCAACGTAATTAGACTTGCGCCTTGAAATTCCTTATCATCCAGAGCGTCTTCTTCAATGCTTCCCTTATAGTTGCCTTTCCAACGGGTGCAGAAAATACGAGATTGCTTCAGAACACCCTGATCGCAGAGCAACAGGCCGCCATTCGTTATCTGTCCATCATCTGTCACCAATCCTGCGGAGAGCAAGTCTTTTTCGAGGTCGAAGTCCTCTTTTTTCAGATTCTTAAATGTAGCAGCCAGCAGTGTGAAACTGACATCGCCCACTCGATAGGAGCTAGGCAAGGCATCAAATGTCTGGTTCATACCTTGCAGGATCAGTTCGTTCAGTTCCCGCGAAGTGGCTTCCTCGGACTGGTCGCCATGCCGCACATAGGCCGTATGGGAACCATCAAAGGCGTAATAGTATGGATACGCCGGACCATCCTGTACTTCCAGATCAACACAAGACTTGCCCTCTATTTCAACTTCTCGCACCCGATAGCGCGGTGTAGGGTCAATGCGGACTTTGATAAGTTCCGTTAATCTGCTTACCACAGCCTGCGGATTTTCCAATCCTACGACCTCGCGTGGCTCATTCTTTACACCAAAAATCAGATGTCCGCCCTCGGTATTGGCAAATGCCGACACGGATTTTAGCCAGCTGCGTGGCTTTTTCTCTTCAAGGCGTTCCTTGTAATCGACATGAGAGGCTTCAATGTAATGGTCGTGAGGAAAAGGCATGGTATCACCTACTCGCTTCTTAATCTCTGGCGTCTATAAATTCATTATACCTTATTTGAAGCCCAAATTCAAAACTTTTTATCTGTTTAATGCCTGCCGAGAGTTTTCTGCCTGAGCAATGATTGATTTTCCAACTTGATTAGAGTATCATTAAAATGAATTATTGTATCTTGTTGTTGAAAGTCAATTTTCGCTCTAGCCAGTCGATTGCGGGGACTCTTCTATGAAAATTCTGGATAATATTAACCATACTGTTCGGGAAGATTTACAGGATACCATGCAGAAAGGGAGCCGCATATCCATTGCTGCGGCCTGTTTTTCCATTTATGCGTATCAGGAATTGAAGAAGCAGTTAGAAGGAATCTCGGAACTTCGTTTTATTTTCACTTCACCCACCTTTGTACAGGAGAACACGCCAAAAGAGCGGCGAGAGTTCTATATTCCGAAATTGGCCCGTGAAAAGAGCCTTTACGGCACAGAATTTGAGGTTCGCTTGCGGAATGAACTCACCCAAAAGGCACTGGCAAAAGAATGTGCCGACTGGGTACGTCGGAAAGTAAAATTCCGTTCCAACGTCAGTGGAGAGCAAATGTCGGGTTTTATGACGGTTGGCGAAAGTTCCTATATGCCAATCAGTGGGTTTACGACGGTTGACCTTGGCTGTGAACGCGGAAACAACGCATACTACCCTGTTCAGCGAACCGAAGCCTTTGAAAACGGACGTTATTTTTTGTCGTTGTTTGATGAAATCTGGAATGATTCTTCCCGACTTCAAGATGTTACAGACATTGTATTGCAAAGCATCAGCACAGCTTATCGGGAAAATAGTCCAGACTTTATCTATTTCTTCACCCTCTACAATATTTTTAGCGAATTTTTGGAGGATGTGTCAGAAGATAATCTCCCAAACGAAGCTACGGGCTTCAAACAGAGTAAAATCTGGAATACGCTCTATGATTTTCAGCGAGATGCAGCGTTGGCCATTATCCACAAGCTGGAACAGTATAACGGCTGTATTCTTGCAGACAGCGTAGGCCTTGGTAAGACGTTTACTGCACTGGCTGTGATCAAATATTATGAAAATCGCAACAAGTCTGTTCTGGTGCTTTGCCCCAAAAAGTTGGCTGCAAACTGGAACATCTATAAAGGTAACTACGTCAATAATCCACTGGTAGAAGATCGTTTCCGTTATGATGTGTTGTACCATACAGATTTAAGCCGTTCCAGCGGAACCTCTAACGGGATTGACCTTGCTGCACTTATACTTACCAAGACGAGCAGGGTAAAAACTGCAACAAATGGGAAAGTTTTTCCACGAAAGAGGAGGCAACAAACCGCAAAAAACAGATTGAGCACGAACTTGCAAACGGAACTTTTCTGATTCCGTCCACTATCACCGTCAAAGAGTTTTTGATGGAGTGGCTTCCCAAGCAGTGCAATAAGCACAAGTGGGCACCTTGTACCTATCAATCCAATCTGGGAACCGTCCAGAATCTCATCATCCCGTACATTGGCGATATGCAGATGCAGAAACTCAAACCCTACCATCTGGAAGAACTGTATGCTACTCTCAGCAAAACGCCCTGCGGCCAGTATCTTGAGGGCAAAAAGCAGGTACTTTCGGAAAAGCAGAAACAGCGGCTTCTCTCCGGCACGACCATCCACGAGGTGCACCGTCTGCTGCGGACAGCATTCCAGTATGCGGTGGAGTGGGGCATCCTTATCAAAAGTCCCGTTCCGGTGGACAGCCCCAAAAAGTCGATTCAGGAGCGCGCCATCTGGGATGCGGACGAGATGTGGACCGCACTTGCCAGCATGGAGGACCCGATTCTGCATCTGGCAGTCCATCTTACACTGGTGGGCGCATTGCGCGAGGGCGAAGTCGCTGGCCTGACACCGGAAGACCTTGATTTTGATGGAGCAGATGGGACAGGCACTTTCTGCATCAATAAGTGTATGCAGCGTGTCCAAAAGGCATCACTGGCAAAAACGGGCAAGGACTGCATCTTGCAGGAATTTGAGGATAAGCGTGAGGGCAGCACCACAACGCTGGTACTCAAAAAGACTAAAACGGCATCTTCCAACCGAACCATCTTCATGACAGCCGTGCTGAAAGAGGAGTTAAAACACTGGTTGAAGCGGCTGGAAATGGACGAAGCCGTTGACCCGGAACGCTACCGCAACAGCGGGATGCTCCTGCGTCTGCCCAACGGTCTGGCGGTAGAGCCTATCCTTATCCGCAAGAAGTTCATCAAGTGGCAGGATGAGCACCCGGAGTTCACCCGCATCGTGTTCCACGGCCTGCGGCATTCCAGTGCAACCTACCAGCTGATGATCTCCGGCGGCGATGTGAAAGCTGTACAGGGCACGACGGGCCACGCCAGTGCCAATCTGCTGGTCAACACCTATGCACACATCCAGCAGGATTCCCGTAAGAAGTTGGGGAAAAAGTTCGAGGAAGGCTTCTACAAGCCGGGAACAACACCTGTGCAGACTGCACCAGTTGAAGCAGAACCGACCATCTCCATGTCGGCTTTGCTGGAACTTCTGAAAGACGCAGACCCTGCCGTAAAAGCGCAGCTTCGCTTGGCTCTGCTGACCTGAATTGCAAAAAATAGCACGAATTGCAGAGTAATTCATAGACTTACTCCATCTGACATAAAAAATGCGGACCGTGCAAAAACCGTGCAGAGACCGTGCAAATGGCGTATAAAAAGAAAATCTCACGAGAAATCTTTCGGTTTCTCGTGAGATTTTGGTGCGCTCGAGGGAACTCGAATCCCTGGCCCTCTGATTAAAAGTCAGATGCTCTACCGGCTGAGCTACGAGCGCATATTCAAAACAAGCACAGTAAAACAATACTGCCGAATAATATTACCACATCTGGCGGCAAAAAGCAAGAGGGACAGGCAAATTTTATGGTATACGAGGTCCGGCGGGGCGACGATGGAAGACCCTGACAGGAAGTTCCTCTTTACAAATGGGGTCGGAACCAGTACAATCAAAGCAGTACGGTTTCCGATCGGAAACCGGCTGGAAGCGCATGAAAAGGCCTGCGGTGGAGCCGCGCAGGAACGCGGCGGCGGGCTTTGAAGATATGGGAGGTTTTTCGGATGAAAATTTCGCGTCGTTCTGTTCTTCGCATTTCGGGTATGACGGCTGCGCTGCTGGCCCTGTCGGGCTGCACCGGCACGGGCAGCGGGGCCATCGGCGGCAATCTGGGCCAGATGTTCCAGAAGCTTCTGGGCAAGTCGTCTGACGCGTCGTCGGCTTCTTCTGCAGCGGCCGGTTCGGAGGCGGCAGCTTCCTCGGCAGCATCGTCTGCGGCCAGTTCGGATTCGATGGTGGCGTCTTCCCTGCCCGCAGGTGAGCAGCTGGACCCGGGCTTCGGGATCATGCCCAACTACGACGCTGATTTCCTGACCGGTGAGGTCCGCCGCGGCAACGACCGGATCGTGGGCGTCATGGTCAACAACATCTCCGCCTCGGAGAAGCAGAATGCCCGCCCGCAGCGGGGCCTTGGCTCGGCGGATCTGCTGATTGAGAGCAAGGTCGAGGGCGGCATCACCCGCTTCTGCGCGGTGTTCCACAAGGCATCTGAGATCCCGGAGGTCGGCCCGATCCGCTCCGGCCGCGACCAGTTCCTGCAGCTGCTCATGCCGTGGCAGGCGATCTATTACCACGACGGCGAGAGCATTTTCTGCACCCAGTTCGTCAACGTCTACGATTATTCCGACCTGAACATCGGCGGCAAGAACTACTTCAACACGCCGGTGCACCCCTTCATCGCCCACCGCGACAGCCGCGGCCGGAACGTGGCCTACGAGCACACCGAGTTCACCTCGGGCAAGGAGATCGTGCAGGCGGCGGAGAACGCGGGCATCGACCTGACCTATCCGTATGAAGAGGAGACCTTCTTCCGATTTGCCGACTACCGCACCGAAGAGGTCAACAAGATGACCGGCTGTCCCACGGCCAAGAGCATCGACATCGTGCACTCGGACAGCTACAAGACCTCCTTTACTTACAGCAATCTGAGCAAGACCTACAAGATGCGGATGTACAGCCATCTGGCCAAGAAGTTCGAGGACACCGTGGACGAGCTGACGGGCAAGCAGCTGGCCTTTGCCAACGTGGTGGTCTGCTTTGCGTCCATCGCGGCCTATGCCGGCGACTCCCACGATGTGCAGGAGGTCAACTACGTCGTGGGCGGCGAGGCTTATCTCTTCACCTACGGCGGCGTGCAGGTGGGCCGCTGGGAGAAGCCCCATCCCACCCAGCCGCTCAAGCTCTATGCCGACAACGGTGAGGAGATGAAGCTCAACCGCGGCAAGACCTATCTGGCCCTTGTGGACGACGATGAATGGTCGAATTTCAACTATCAGTAAATCTGTTCCCGGCGGGAACGCAGAGAAAGAAGGAATCTCCATGAAAGGTCACGGACTCCGGGCGGCCGTCTGTCTGGGGCTGTGTGCAGCCCTGTTGACCGGCTGCAGTCTCCGGCTGCCCCAGCCCGACAGCGCGTCCAGCGTTGCCGCCGACCCGCTGACCGGGCAGGAATTGGTCTGGCCGGGGCAGCGGCCCGCGGCGGTGGTCATCGGAAATTCCTCCGGCAGCACCACCCAGTGGGGCATCGGGTCGGCCTCGGTGGTGCTGGAAGCCCTGACCGAGAACGACGAGTCCACCAGCCTGTGCTTGGTCTACCCTTCGGTGGGGTCGATGCCGCAGGTCGGGCCGGTGGCCGCGGGGCAGGACCTCTACTGGCGGCTGCTGGCCGGGCAGCAGGTCATCCCCATCCAGCTGGGCGGCGGGCGGTTCAACCAGAACTACCTTGATTACTATTCCGTCCGGGCCGTAGACGCGCTGGAAGCGGGCCGGAACGCCTTTTCCTGCATGGACACATGGAGCAATGCGCCCCTCTGGTACACCAGCGGCGAAGCAGTCTCGGGCGTGCTGAGCAGCCTGAATATCTCCCCTTCGGTCTCCGAGTCCCGGGTGACCAGCGGCGTCTCCTCGGTGCCGGCAGAGAGCTCCAGCGAGACGGCCGAGGTACTGCATCTGCCGCCGCTGCTGCCGCAGGAAGCGGGCGCGAAACTTCCCGATGCGACGGCCCACGATGCGGTGAACGTGCGGGTGACCTTTGACGAGAAGAACGCCACCGGCTTTGTCTACGACGAAGCCAGCGGTCAATACCAGATGCGCCGGGCCGACGGCACGCCCCAGCTGGATGCCAACAGCAACCAAGCGGCGGCGTTCGACAACCTGCTGATCCTGTTCAGCGGGTCGGCCCTCCGGGACGATGGCCGAACCTTCGATTACGACCTGACCATGGGCGGCGGTGTCTGGCTGAACGGAGGACACCTGTGGAGCCTGACGTGGACGCAGGGCAGCGACAGCACCCTTGCGCTGTACGATGCCGACGGCCGGCCCCTGACGATCGAGGCGGGGCGGAGCTATCTGGCACTGGTCTCCAGCCTGACCGGGCAGGAACTGCAAGTTGCAGACGCCAGCGGCACGGACCTGCTGCCCGCCGAAGCCGAAGCGGAATCCCCGGAATCGTAACAAGCTCTCCATACAGCACAAAAGGACTGCCACGCGGTGTGGCAGTCCTTTTGTGTTTGCAATGATGAAGAAGAAAATGAAAACGGAGAATGACTTAGTGTTTTGCGGCTTCGCCCTCGGGGAAAATGACCTTGTTCACGAAGAAGAAGATCACCATTGAGATGCCGCCGTTGAGGAGAGTGGTGCCGATGTTGTAGATGAAATCGGGCACCAGCAGGCCGGCCACGGCCACCCAGATGCAGTTGATGGAGTTGACGATGCAGGTAATGATGCAGAATGCCGCCACATACCAGCCGATTTGCCGGGCGAGATTGCCCTTGCTGCGGAACACGATGTTGCGCTGGATCGGGAAATTGATGCACTCGCCGATGACCATGGCGATCATGTAGGCGCAGAAGTAGGGCAGGCCACCGTGGGCGGCATCGTAGCCTAGGATGTTCCACTTGAAGGTTTCGCCGAAGAGGGTCACGTCGATGCCCGGCCAGCCGAAGTCCACCACCGGCAGGCTTTGGAACGCCGCCGGGAGAAACTGCAGCAGCAGATACTTGAACACGGTGATGAGGTTTGAGACGATGACGAACAGGCCGCCTTCCCGCACCCATTTGGCCGCGGCCGGGTGCTTGGCCGCAAAGTCGTTCCAGAATTTCACAGGCAGGCCTCCTTTAGGCTTCGCGCAGGCGGCGTTCCGTCTGCTGGTTGAGGATGAGGTTCTTGACGAGCTCGTAGAGCACCCGCAGGATGCCGATGATCCAGAAGCCTTTCAGCTCCCATACGAGGCCGTCCACCATCCCCATGCTGACCGCGCCGTTGGTCATCTTGGCGAGGGCGCGGAGGGGCATATTGTACTGGAACAGGATGTTCAGGTCGGGGTGGCCTTTCTGAAAGCTCCGCTTGAGCAGAACGGTCAGCACGGCCCAGACCAGCCAGCCCAGCGGACTGCGGCCATGGTTCAGCTCGCCGAGGGTCATGCTGCGGTCGATCTTGATCCGGTCGTCCGGGAGGGCATGGCCCAGAAGCTTTTCAAATTCGGCGTCGGTGACGTGGGTAACGTCGCCGGTCTGGTAGTGGACAAGGCCCAGCCCGGCCACTGGGTTTTCGGCTCCGGTGCCGTTGACCAGCACACGGGCGGTCAGCCGGATGTCCTCGCAGGAAGCACCGACCCGCAGTTCATAGGTTTCGCCCTCGATCTCCCAGCGGCCGGTCTTGACGTTCCAGTACCGGAACGCCTTGTCGTCCAGCGGGATGGAGACGGTTTTGCTCTCGCCGGGGGCGAGGGAGACCTTGGCAAAGCCCTTCAATTCCTGCGCAGGGCGGAAAATTTTCGCATCCGGCTTTGCGGTATAGAGCTGCACAATCTCAGCACCGGCACAATTGCCGGTGTTGGTCACGGTCAGGGTCACGCCCGTGGGCGAAGCCTTGAGATCGCGGTACGCAAAGCTCGTATAGCTCAACCCGTAGCCGAAGGGGAACGCCACCGGAACATTTGCCGTCTGGTAGTAGCGGTAGCCGACGTACAGGCCCTCGCGGTACTCCACCGTGCGGCCCTCGCCGCCGAAGTGCTCCTTGGCGGGGGTCTCGGTGTAGGCGTTGGCCCACGTCTCGGCCAGCTTTCCGCAGGGGCAGCGTTTGCCGGTGAGAACATCCAGCATCGCGCCGGCACCGGCCTGCCCGCCCAGTGCGCCGTAGACCAGCGCGCGGCAGCTTGCCAGCCACGGCGTTTCCAGTGACGCGCCCGCGCTCAGGACGACCACGACATTCGGGTTGACGGCGGAAATCGCATTCAGCAGTTCCAGCTGGTTCGCGGCCAGCTCCATGTCGGCGCGGTCCATGCCCTCGCTCTCCTTGATCTCGTCAAGACCGAGGCAGAGCAGGACGACGTTTGCTTTCTGGGCCAGCGCAACGGCCTCGGCTTGTTTGGCGGCATCCGGCTTGCCCTGCCGGTCGAACCCGGTGGCAAAGCCGACGCTCTGCAGGCCGCTGGCGTCCAGCTGCTCCAGCAAAGAATCCACCTTGATGGAGTTCACCGCGCTGGAACCGGCTCCCTGATACCGGGGCGTCTCGGCAAAGTCGCCGATGACGGCCACCCGCTCGCCTGCCTTGAGGGGCAGCAGCCCGCCCTCGTTCTTGAGCAGGACGATGCTCTCGGCGGCTGCGCGGCGGGCCAGCGCGTGGTGGGCGTCTGCGTCAAAGGTCTTGGGCGCGCGCTCCACGGCGGCGTGGGTGGAAAGCACCAGCTCCAGCACTTCGTCCACCCGGGCGTCCACGTCAGACTCGGAGATTTTGCCGCTCTGCACCGCGGCCATCAGCTCCCGGATGGAGTCGTCGCCCGGGCAGGGCATTTCCAGCGCAGAGCCGCGTTGAACGCCCAGTGCGTGGTCGTTGGAGCCGCCCCAGTCGGTGACGACCATGCCGTCAAAGCCCCAGTCCTTCCGCAGGATGTCCACGAGAAGGTGCTCGTTCTCGTTGGCGTAGGTGCCGTTGATGAGGTTGTAGGAGGTCATCAGGCTCTTGGGCTGGGATTCCTTTACCACGATCTCGAAGCCGGTGAGGTACAGCTCCCGCAGGGTGCGCTCGTCCACGATGGAATCCGACGCCATCCGGCGCAATTCCTGACTGTTTACCGCGAAATGCTTGGGGCAGGCGGAGACGCCGTTTTTCTGGATGCCCCGCACATACCCGGCGGCCAGTTTGCCTGAGAGGTAGGGATCCTCGGAGAAATATTCAAAGTTGCGGCCGCAGAGGGGGCTGCGCTTGATGTTCAGGCCCGGGCCAAGCAGGACGGCGACCTCCTGTGCGGCGGCTTCCTCGCCCAGAGCTTCGCCGATCTCCTCAGCAAGGGCGGTGTCCCAGCTGCAGGCAACGGTGGCCGACGGCGGAAAGCAAGTGGCCGGCACCGAGGGGTTCAGGCCCAGATGGTCGGCTTCGCCCGCCTGCTTGCGCACGCCGTTCGGCCCGTCGGACAGGGTGATGGACGGGATATCCTCGTTCGGAAACGCCCGGGTGGAGAAGGTGCCGCCGCCGGAGAGCAGGGCGCATTTTTGGAGAAGAGACGGTTTTGAGATGATGTCTGCGTGTTTCATGGAATGCTCCTGATAACAACGAAAGGGGGGCAGGCGTTGGCCTGCCGCCCTTCAGTTTAATGTTGCTTAGACGGTTTTGATGTCGTCCTCTTTCTTTTTGCGGAAGCGGAAGATGGTCAGGATGACCAGAACCGCAATCAGACCGCCGCAGACGCCATCCACAGCGTAGATGACTTTCTGGTAAGGCTCGACCTTTGCCAGATAACGGCTGCCCGGCATACCGCCGTTCATGGTCTTGGAATTTGCGATGGTGTAGAGGATGTTGTGAACAGCTTCGCGGCCATAGTGATAGTCCGAAACATCATCCTTGTTGAAGGTGTAGCGTGCGCCGGAGGGCAGGTTGGTGAGCTTGCCGTCTGCGCCTGCCTGAATCATCTGACCTGCATCCATGAAGACGCCGGTGTTTGCGTTATCGGTGATGATGAAGCCATGGAAGCCCCATTCGTTGCGGAGCAGGCCGGTGATGAGGTTGTAGTTGCCGCCAGCCCAAGTATAGCCGACGCGGTTGAAGGAGGTCATGATACCAGTAACAGAGGGAATCTCGGTGGTAGCGTTGCTGTAAGTGCCATCGCCGTTGTCCTTTACATAGTTCATCTCGACGGTATCCGCCTTGACGCACATCTCAAAGGGTTTCAGGTAGATTTCACGAGCAGCCTGCTCGTTCAGGAAGGTTGCGATGCTGTACTGACCGTCACGGTCGCCGCGGTGGTCTTCCTGATCGTTGATAGCGTAGTGCTTGACGAAGACGTACATGCCACGGGAAGCGACGCCCTCGCACTCGAGGGAAGCGACGTGACCGCCTACAAACGGGTCTTCGGAATAATACTCGCTGTTACGGCCGGAGAAAGCGGTGCGGTGCATGTTGACTGCCGGAGCATACCAGCCGTCGACATCCAGATAATAGGACTCGTCGCCGATGTTCTCGCCGTAGTGATAAGCCAAATCGTCGTTATAGGTCTGAGCCAGAACGATAACGCCGCAGTGAGAAATGTTCATGCTGAACACAAAGTTACCGTTTGCGTCGAAGCCGTAGTTCAGCAGGCCGGTTGCAGAGTCGCGGTCAGTTGCGGCAGGCTTATCAACAGACTTGATAGCGGAAGTGCCGTAACCAGACTGAGTGATAAGAGTCTGATAATCATCGGGAGTCAACTGGTCGAGCAGGTCATCCCATTTGGAATCGTTGTAATCCAGACCGCGCATGTCGATCAGGCCGAGGTTATTGTCCTTGCCATAAACGATTTCATCGGTCAGAGTAGAGGGGTCTGTGGGGTTCAGAGAATCGAAAGAATCCATCTGTGCGAGGTCTTCATTGCTGATGGTCTTATAGTAGGTGTAAGAAGCCGGGTTGCCGTTTGCATCGGTGCCGTTGATGGGGTTGCCCCAAGTGCTGATTTGGTCGCTGACTTCGCCATCGGTGGTCGGCCAAGTACCAGTCCAATCGTTACGGGAGAGGTACTGCAAATCGCCGTTTGCATGGTCGAGCTGGTTGGTGACCTCAACGCCGGTAGTGGTGTCGTTCTTATAAGTGGTGGTATCGACCGTGCCGTTTGCAGGAGTATAAGTTGCGACAAAATCAGTGTCGCCGTCGGCGGTCATGCCGTCTTCAACGGTCTTGCCCTTGACAGCAAGAATATTGTTGACTGCGTCGTGTGCGTTCTTGGCGGCGGTGATGTAGTAATCGCCTGCATCCAGAATGTAGGTCTTTGCGTTGGTGTAATCGTAGGATTTCAACTGTTCCTTGTCGAAGGTGACAGTGACGGTTTCACTTGTGCCGGGAGCCAGTTCGGAAGTCTTTGCATAGCCGACCAGCTCAACAGAAGCCTTTTCGACATTGTTTGCCTTGTCGTAGTCGGTGTAAGGACTCTGGGCGTAGACTTCGACGACATCCTTGCCGGCAACAGAACCGGTGTTAGTGACCTTGACGGAGACGGTGCAGGTGTCGCCATCCCACTGGGTGTTGTAGTCCGACCACTCGAAGTCGGTGTAGGACAGGCCGTAGCCGAAGGGGTACATTACAGCATCATCATAGTTGTAATCGCCTGCATTGCCCTGATTGAGGACTTTGTCCTCGTAACGGGTCTCATAGTAGCGATAACCGACGTAGATGCCCTCTTTGTAGCTGACGTAGTTGTACTTGGTGATGTTGCCGTTCTCGTCGTAATAAGCGAAGTCGCCGAAGTTCTGAGCAGCCGGGCTGTTCATAGCGTCAACTTCATAAGTATCGACGGTGCGTCCGGAGGGGGTGACCTTGCCGGAGAAAATCTCAGCCAGAGAACACAGACCGTAGTCACCCATCGCAGGAGCGGAAATAATGGTGTGGATGCTGGGATAATTCTCGACCCAGCTCAGATCGACTGCCGCGCTGGAGTTGAGCAGAAGAACCACATCGTCGAAGTTGTCGTTCAGATACTGGAGAATCTCCAGCTCGACGGAATCCGGCTCGAGGTAAGTTTTGGTCTTGTCCTCTTCAATGTCGGTGTGGTTGTACATGGAACGGGGCATGTCGCGGCCTTCGCCAGCCACACGGCTGAACACGAAGACAGGAACCGTACCCTGCATAGAGTCGGTCAGACCCGGCTCTGCCTCGATGACGGACAGCGGACATTCGTTGATGGAGAAGTCCTCGTCGTCACCGTAAGAGACGGAACCGACGCCCAGACCGTAATCCTTGCCGTTGCCCTCAGAATAGAATTTCCACAGGTCTTCGTTGACGCCGAAACCAGCATCTTCAAAAGCGGTCTTCATATCGACCTTGTTGCCGCCAATGTAGCTGATAGCCGAATGGCTGACAAAGCTGAAAGTGGTGTTGGTGCTGTACGGCATTTTGCCAGCGTCGTTTTTCAGCAGGACGATGCCCTCAGCGGCGATTTGTTTGTTCAGTGCGACTTCATCCTCGACCAGAGCATCCAGAGTGTCAAAACCGGGTTTGCTGTACTCCATGTTGATGCCCTCGGTCTTGGCCTTGCTGTTGTCGATTTCTCCGCTCTTCAAGCCCAGAATACTCTGCACGCTGCTTGCGTTGGGCGGAATCAGCACGTTGGCCGCGACGATGCCGCCAGCCAGCGCGATACACAATACACCGGAAACGGCAGTTTTGACGATCTTGCCGACCATCTTATTGCCTTTCTTTTTCTGTGCCATAACTGTTTTTCTCCTTGTCTTTTCCTGCATGACCCGGGTTCATGCTTTCCTGTCCGGAGCGCGTCCGCTCTTTCATCTGGCAGTAGTCTATCATATAAAATGCAAATTGGGCTAAAATCTGCGCAAATTGTCATTTCGGGGCCACAATCTGCAAAAGTTTCAAAAGAATCTCAAAATCTCATGGTAGTATTGCCGAAAAATAGAGCAGGGTCTTTGTGCACTCTGCCAAACAAAAAACGGCAGGATTCCCTGCCATAGAATGCTATTTGGTTTTGGGAAGAGGCAGGAGCACCCGCATGGAGTACCACCCCGCCTCATAGTGCAGGGTCATGCTGCCGCCGTGCTGCTGGACGGTGGTCTGCACGCTTTTGAGGTCGGCACTGCCGGGTGCACCGGCTTCGGGCAGGCCATCTGCGCCAAAAACGGGCGGCGTCTCGGTGTAGTGCTCGAACCGGAGCATTACAAAGCCGCTCTGGGTGTAGATGGCGACTTTAATGAGCCGCTTTTCGGGGTCCGGCTCGGTGCGGACGGCGGCAATGGCGTTGTCGAGAGCCACGCCCACGATGGTGCACAGCTCCCGGGTGGTCAGGAAGCCCAGCATCCGGCCGTCGGCCACGCTGGTCATGGTGATGCCGCTCTGCTGGCACTCCATGCTCTTGGCGGTCAGGATGGTGTCGAGCACCGGGTTGCCGGTCTTGTTCTCGGCCTCATACTGGCGGATGTTGCTCTCAATGGCGGCAAGGGCGGCGTTCTGCTTGGCCTGATCCCGCTCTTCCCGGATGGTGGCCAGCTGGATCTTCAGCTCGTGATACCGCCGGTTGATGAGGTTGATCCCCTCTTTGCTCCGCTTGTATTGCTCGTACTGGCGGTGGAGCACGGCGTCCATGGCGGCCAGCTCGCAGTGGAGAGCCGCCTCCCGGAGCTGGTCGTGCTGGATGGTCAGGATCAGCGCGCCTGAGAAATCCACCAGCGTCCGGATGGAAAACATACTCATGGTGGCTTCGCCGTCGGGCAGGAAGCTCAGGTTGCTCACCGCAAAGGCGGTCAGGGCCAGCATCACGGCGATCAGGGTCGCGGTGCCGCTGATCTCGAGGTGGCCGGCGGGCTGCTGGCGGCTGTACTGTAAATAGTAGATCACCCCGAACAGCGCGGCGTAGACTACGGCCAGAAGCAGCACCGACAGCGGGTCCCACGCCGGGCGGCGGGGCCAGAGCACGCAATGGATCTGCCACTCGACGCTGGCGGCAAGTTCCGCCAGAATGAAGGCCCGGGCGCAGTGGTAGCCGGTCTCGGGCAGGGTGATGCTCCGGGTGCCCCATAAATAGAGGTAGGATAGCGCGATGGCCCCGGCCATGCAGGGGATCCAGAGCATCCGGGGTGCGCTGCCGGTGACCTGCAGAAAGACGGCCAGCACCACGGCCCAGACCACGGTGATGGAAATGGTGACGCTCCGGCGGAACCGGGGCGCGGTGGACTGGGCGTAGAGCAGCGCGGCCAGACACTCGGCCAGTGCGGTGTAGAGCCGCGGGATATCGGGCAGTGCGGTCAAATCCCCTCACCTCCGATGTAATCCGTCAGCGCGGCGAGAAAGGCTTTGCGCTTGGGGCGGCTGATCTGCAGCTCGAACCCGCCGACCTGCACGGTGCTCTGCTGGACGGCCCGCACCTGCGCCAGATTGACGAGGTAGCCGCTGTTGCACCGGGCAAAGGGCCGGGCGGAAAGCTTCTCTTCAAAGGTCTTGAGGGAGCCGGGCACCGAGAAATCACCCTCTTCGGTGTAGAAATGCACCCGGTGGCCTTCGCTCTCGAGGTAGTAGATGGCGGCAGCATCCAGCCGCCGCAGGCCGCCGTCCACCGGCACCGCCAGATAGTGCCGCGCCCGCTTTTCGATCCGGGCCACGGCCTTCTGCAATTGCTGCGAAAAGGCAAAGTAGGGCACCGGCTTGAGCACATAGTCCAGCGCGCCCACGGCGTAGCCCTTGATGGCATACTGCGCCATGTTGGTGATGAAGATGAGCACCACGTCGCTGTCCAGCTCCCGGATGCGCTCGGCGGTGGCCATGCCGTCCAGATGCTTCATCTCGACGTCGAGAAAAATAATATCGTAGACCGGGCGGTAATCGTCCAAGATGTCCATGCCGTCGGCAAAGACCGTCACCTCGAACTCCGTCCCGTACTGCCGGGTATGCCGCTGGACATAGTCGGTCAGCTGCTCCCGCACTGCCACATCATCTTCCACGATAGCGATCCGGATCACGACCGCACCTCCCCCAAAGTGTTGTTGGGACTATTATACATCAAATCAAACCGGTTTGCCAATGCTCCCCCATTGCCGGCCTCACCCTCTCAGGCGCATTCGCGCCAGCTCTCCCGAAGGGAGAGCCCTTGGCAAAGAGGGTTACTCCTGCGTCAAAGCCGTCAGTGCGGCGACTTCTTTTTCCGCCAGCTCCGGCACCGACGAGCGGAAGAGCGAATCGTACCGGTACAGTGCCCAGCCGCCGACGTTCTGGCTCCGCAGGTCGGCGACCTGCCGGGCCAAGGCGTCGCCGGTAGACCACTGGGAGATGTTGTCCGGGTTGGCCCCGCCGTCGCCCACGCCGATCCGGTAGGCACCCAAGCCGAAGTAAAGTGCGACATCCGCCGCACGGGGCATGGACAGCCATTCGGGAACAATCTTCTCAAAGGCGAACCGGGTGTTGCCGGACTGGAGGGTGTACCCGTAGCCCCAGTAGACCTGCGGGCAGAGGTAATCCACCACGGCATTCTCCCCTTCGGCGGTCAGCCAAGTGTAAATATCGCTGTACTGTGTGTTATAATCGTTGTCGGGATTCCCCTGCGGGCTGATGCCGAAGCGCAAGGTCGGGTCGGCGGCTTTCACGATGTCGTGGACGGATTTCACCAGCCGGGTCACATTCTCCCGCCGCCAGTTGCCGAGGTCGCCCGCGCCGGAGGCCGCAAACTGGGCCGCGTCGAGGCCGGGATCGGTGGTGGGGTAAAAATAATCGTCGAAGTGGATGCCGTCCAGCGGGTAGTTCTGCACCAGCTCGGCCACGCCCTGCGCAACGTAGTCGGCTGCTTCCGGGATGGCCGGGTTCAGGTACAGGCCATCGCCCACGGTGCAGACCCACTCCGGGTGGGTGTTTGCGAGGTTGGTGTCCGCCAAGTTGGGCGGGCAGTTAGAGGAACTGCGGAGCCGGTAGGGGTTGAGCCACGCTTCCAGCGAAAGTCCCCGCCCGTGCGCCTCGGTGAGCAGGATGTCCAGCGGGTCGAAGCCCGGGTTCTGCCCCTGCACGCCGGTGCAGAGGTGGCTCCACGGGTAGAGCGCACTGGGGTAAAGCGCATCCCCGAAGGGCCGCACCTGTGCGAGCACGGTGTTCAGCCCCAGCGCGGCGCAGTGGTCCAGCAGGGCGGCGGCGTCGGCCCGGAATGCCTCGGCGGACGAAAAATCCATCCCGGCAAATTCGAGGTAGCTCACCCAGACGGCCCGCCACTCCCCCGACGGCAGAGCCGGGTTGGGCACAGAGAGTGCTTCGCCGGAAGAAGCCGTTTCGCCCCCGGCGGGCAGGTCAAGATGATTCCGTAAAATGTACCCACCCGCACCGCAGGCGACGGCCCCTAGCCCGGCCAGAAATGCCCGGCGTGGAAAGGCTTTTTTGCGTCGTCCGGTGTTTTTCACGCGTCGGCGACGGCTCATGCGTCCTCCCGCTGCTTATACAGGGTCAGGGCCGCCCAGCCCCGGGCGCAGGCCAGCAGCACCCAGAGCAGGTTGGTCCAGAAGGTCAGCCCGGTCATGCCGGCGTAGCGGGTCAGCAGCAGGAACATCAGGTGGAAGACCTCAGCCGCGCCCACCAGCTGCAGCTGCCGCTGGATAGGTTCGCCGCGCTGATACTCCATGGCGAGCAGGGCGGGCCAGACCAGCGCGGATGCCACATACGCCGCCCAGCCGTTGACGACATAGCTGATCATCAGCACGATGAAGATGCCGAAATAGTTCCGCTTCTCTTTGGCAGGGGCACCCTTTTCGGCGGCGAGGAAGAGCACCGTGATGCCGGTGATGCAGAACGCCACCATCTCGAGGAAGGAGAAATCCATCCCGCCCAGCACGGCAAAGCCGTTGAGCATCGAGGCGGCAGCCGCCACCAGCAAGAAGAAATACCATGTTTTGCGCGTAAATTTCAGTTTCATTGCGTGTCCTCCCGCCTGCGGCAAGGGCGCAGGCCCTCAAAATTTTGGAATGTTTCCAATATTATAACACAATTTCCCGCAGGTTGTGTTACAATAAGGAAAACTTGCTTGAAAACGCATCCGGGGAGGACACGCATGAGTTCCATTCTTTCGATCATTCTGCTGGCCGGGGTCATCGGCCTGATCATCTATCTGCTGAGCAGCTGCGAAAACAAACGCCGCAGCCAGTACGGGCCGTCGGGCCTGAGTGAATTCCGCACCGACCTGCCGCTGGACGACTGCTTTGACCGGCTGGACGAGCACAGCGACAGCGACGTGTTCGCCTACGAGTGCCGCCGCGAGAACGACGGCGGATTTCTGCTCCACCTGACCCTCCATCAGCCCACCCAGCAGCCTCTGGATACCTTATATACATTGCGCTTCGATCCGGGGCGGCAGACCATCGTGACCCTGATCTTCATCCGGGAAGCCTTCGGCTACAAGGAGCCGCTCTTCCCGCAGGAGATGCTGGACGAGTTCCTGCAGCAGAAGCTCGACGCCCACCGCACCAAATAAAATGCCGCAAACCACTTTTCATTTCGGTGTTTTTTTGGTATACTATCAGTTACAGCGGTTTTACGGAAAACCGCAAGAGCCGGGTCAGTAGCTCAGTTGGTCAGAGCTGGCGGCTCATAACCGCTTGGTCGCGGGTTCAAGTCCTGCCTGACCCACCAAACAAAAAGCCACCCTCACCGAGGGTGGCTTTTTGTTGTATCCGGGTCGGCAGGACTTGAATCAAACACTCTGATGTGCACCGCTGATCTTCGCGGTCATTTCGCGCAGGCCGTCGCGGACAACGGCAGGGGCGGAGACTTCGACTTTGCCGCCGAAGCCGCAGACCCAGCCGTAAAACTGCTCGCTGACGCATATGGGAACCGTGAAATGAAAGTAGCCGCCCTCGTCCTCGGGCAGGAAAATGGGAGTTGTGCCGAACCGCTCCCGCATGGCCTGCTCGAGGTCGGCGGTGCAGTGGAGGGTCACATCGTGCTCCGGCCCGCCATACATATTGAAATGCTTTTTCAGGTAGGCGGGC
Organism: Eubacterium sp. CAG:38; assembly: GCA_963660925.1. GTDB lineage: Bacteria > Bacillota > Clostridia > Oscillospirales > Ruminococcaceae > Faecalibacterium. The sequence continues at coordinate 47,058 of CAVKZS010000038.1, forward strand.
AGGTCGAAACCGGCGAACGCTTCCTTGCCGCGGCGGGGTTCGTCCAGCACGGTCACGCCGGCCATCCGGTCCACCCGGTAGTTCCGGATGCCGAAAGGCTCTTTCTCGTCCTGATAGGCGATGAGGTAGTAGCAGCCGTTCTCCCACGCCATCTGCCATGGGCTGATGGTGCGCAATTCGGGGTAGCCCCGCTTTTTGTAGTGGAACTGCACCATCTTGCCCGCATTGATGGCGGAAAACAGCGCGTCCACGGTGTAGGGCAGGGTGCGGTTGGTGCTCTTGGAACGGCCATCGACGTAGACCTGCCGCTGCAGCTGGCTGCCCTCGTAGCGGGAGGTCAGCCCCTCGAGCTTGGAGATCAGCTTGTCGCTGGTGGATTTGGAGATGGTCCGGCTGGACTGCACCGCGTCCACCAGCAGCTTCAGCTCGGCCAGATCGAAGGTGCGGCTGGCTATCCAGTAGCCGCCGTTCCGCCCGCGCCGCAGCTGGATGTCGTAGCCCAGCGCGTTGAGGGCCTCGATGTCGCTGTACACGCTTTTCCGCTCGCAGAGGATGCCCTGCTGTTCCAGCAGCTGCACCAGCTGCGGCACGTTCAGCAGGTGGTTTTCGTCGGTCTGCTGCTCAAAGATCCGCAGCAGTGCTAAAAGCTTGGACTTCTGTCCTTCCTGTTTCGGCATAAGATACCTCAATTGACTGAGAGGGTGTCACGGCAGTTTTTTATCGAACGCGGCGCGCCGCTGGGTCGAAAGACGGAACATCTCTTCCAGCTTGTCCCGGTCGTCGGCCACCAGTGCATTCCGCATGGTGTTCAAGGCGGCGTCGAACTGGTCGATCTCGGCAATCAGGTTCTCCTTGTTCCACAAAAACAGCTCGGCCCACATTTTGTCGTTGATCCGCGCAATGCGGGTCAGGTCGCGGAAGGAGTCGCCGGTGTATTCGCAGAGGGAAGTGTTATCGTTGGCGCACATCAGGCTGACCGCGATGGCATGGCAGAGCTGGCTGACATAGCCGATCATCTTGTCGTGCTCCTGCACGGTCAGGGTGCAGATGTGCTTGAAGCCCAGCACTTCGGCCAGCTCCTTGGCCCACTGGATGGCTTCCGGGGTGTTCTTTTCGGTCGGGGTGATGATGAAGTTGGCGGGCGCGAAATTCACCTCGGCGGCGTGCTCGACGCTGGATGTCTCGCGGCCGGCCATGGGATGGCTGGCGATGAACTCGACCCCTTCCGGGCATAGGGCCTGCACCGGCTCCACAAGTCCGGTCTTGACGCCCGACACATCGGTGAAGATGCAGCCGGGCTTAATGAGGTGGCCGTAAGTCTTGAACCATTCGATGAGGGCGGTGGGGTACAGGCCGAAGATGATGTGGTCGGCCTCGCGCACCAGATCCTCGAAATCGTGGGTCTTGCCGCTGCGGATGTAACCGTGGTCGAGGGCATACTGCAAGTGGCCCTCGCTGCGGTTGATGCCGTCCACGGTGAAGCCGGCGCGGGTCAGCTCGAGGGCGTACTTGCCGCCCAGCAGACCCAGACCGACGATGAGATAACGTTTGGATTTATCCAGCATACTCTACCTCCACGCCCAAAGGCTTGATGGCTTCAAAGAAATGGGGCCAGCTCTTCTGGACGGCTTCGGCCCCGTCGATGGTCAGCTCCAGCCCGGCGGCAAGGGCCAGCACGGTCAGGCTCATGACCACCCGGTGGTCGTTGTGGCCGGAGAGCGGGGCAGCGGGGGCGTGCAGCCTGTCGGCATAGCCCTCGATGGTGATGGTGCCGCCCTCGCTGGAAAGCACGCCGCCGCAGGCCCGCAGTTCGGTTTCCATGGCGGCGATCCGGTCGCTCTCCTTGATCCGGAGCCGTTCGGCGTTCCGGATGACGGTGGTTCCCTCGCAGAGCAGGCCGAGGACCATCAGCACCGGGCCGAGGTCGGGGCAGTCGGCGAGGTCGATGTCGGTGCCGCGGAGCGGGGCTTTTGTGAACACGATGCCCGCCTCGGTGCGGCGGAAATCAGCCCCGCACCGGTGGAGGATGTCGAGGATCACGGCGTCGCCCTGCAGCGTCTCGGCGGCAAGGCCGGTGAGGGTCACACCGCCGCAGACCGCGCCCAGCACGGCCAGAAATGCGGCTTGACTGTAATCGCCCTCGACGGTGTAATCCCGGGCGGTATAGCTCTGGCTGCCGGGGATGAAGAGGGTCACGTCGTCCTCCCAGCGGCTCTCTACGCCGAAGGTTTTCTGGACGCTGCGGGTCATCTCGATGTAGCTCCGGCTTTCGACGGGCGGGAGCAGATGGAGGGTGCTGTCGCCGGGCAGCAGGGGCAGCGCGAACAGCAGCCCGCTGATGAACTGGCTGGACACGTTGCCCGCCAGCGTGTAATCGCCGGGCCGGAGCGTGCCGTCTACGGTCAGGTTGGCGGCGGTCTGCTCGAACCGAAGCCCCTGTTCCCGGTAGAGCGTTTCATATACCGACTGGGGCCGTTCCATCAGACGGCCGTGGCCCACAAAGGTGACGGCCTGCCCGGTGAGGCTGGCCAGCGGGATGAGAAACCGCAGGGTGCTGCCGCTCTCGCAGCAGTCGATGGCTTCCGTGACCGGGCGGAAGTGGCCCAGCCCCGCGACCACGGCGGAGTCGGCACCGGTCTCCACGTCGGCGCAGAGCTGGCTGGCCGCCGCGAGGGTGGCCGAGATGTCCTTGCTGAACTCGAGGTTCCGGATCTGGGAGACGCCCTTTGCCAACGCCGCACAGAGCACTGCCCGGTGCGCCATGCTTTTGCTCGGCGGCGCAGTGACAGTGCCGTTGATATTGGAAGAAGAGACTGTAATATTCATGTACAGCTATCCTTTACATCGTTCTAAAAAGGCTTCCCCTCGAGGGGAAGCTGTCAGCAAGGCTGACTGATGAGGTGTAAGCTTGCCCGGAGAAGCAATCTATCGAGAGGTTTCCACCTCATCCGGCTCGCAAGCTCGCCACCTTCCCCTCAAGGGGAAGGCTTACATATCCCGTCCGATGGCCCATGCGACCTGACGGCACTTTGCCATGGCCTGCGCGAACGCATCCGGGGTCAGGCACTGGGCACCGTCGCTCCATGCGTGGCGGGGATCGTAGTGGACCTCCACCTCAAGGCCGTCGGCACCGGCGGCAACGGCGGCGATCATCATCGGCTCCACGAGGTTGGCCTTGCCGGTGGCGTGGCTGGGATCGACGATGACGGGCAGGTGGGTCTTTTCGTGGATGATGGGCACGGCAGAGAGGTCGAGGGTGTTGCGGGTGTACTTCTCAAAGGTGCGGATGCCGCGCTCGCAGAGGATGACCTGCTCGTTGCCGCCGGCCATGATGTACTCGGCACTCATGATCCACTCTTCGATGGTGTTGCACAGGCCGCGCTTGAGCAGGACCGGCTTGTGCATCTTGCCGACGGCCTTGAGCAGCTGGAAGTTCTGCATATTGCGGGCACCGATCTGCACCACGTCCACATACTCCTCGAACTCGGGGATGCGGTCCTCGCTCATCAGCTCGGAAACGATGGGCATACCGGTGGCTTCGCGGGCCTTGACCATGTCGAGGATGCCCTCGGTCTCGAGGCCTTGGAAGGAGTAGGGAGAGGTGCGGGGCTTATAGGCACCGCCGCGGAACAGGGTGGCACCGCCGGCCTTGACGCCCTGTGCGATCCGCAGAGCCTGCTCTTCGCCCTCGATGCTGCAGGGGCCGGCCATCACTGCGATCTTCTCCTTGCTGCCGATCTTCACGCCGCCGCAGTCGATGACGGAATCGGCGGGGTGGAACAGGCGGTTGGCGCGCTTGTAGGGGGCGGAAACGCGGGTCACGTTGTCGATCCAAGGGTTGGCCAGCACGTCGCGCTCGTCGATCTTGGTGGTGTCGCCCACCAGACCGAACACGTTGTAGTCCTTGCCGGTGATGAGGGTCACGTCGAGGCCCTGCTTCTCGAAGCGGTCAACGATCTTCTCGAGTTCTTCTTTCGGGGTGCCTTTTTTGGTGGAGATAATCATGGTTGATGATCCTTTCTATTACAATAAATATGGAACCGGATATAGCAGCCAGCCATATTCCATTCCAACT